>DATLHE010000072.1:0-11981 GCA_035540335.1 Thermomicrobiales bacterium
GGGCTCATCTGGCTCGGCGCCTGCCATTGGATGAGCTTCAGCTCGCCGCCGGAGGCGCGCTCCTGGTTCTCGGTGCCGTTGGTCGGGCGGGGCGTGTCGCTCGCCATGCCGGCGCCGCCCGAGGCGGCCGGGGAGGCGGCCGGCGTCGACTGCGCGACGGCGCTGGCGGCGTACATGGCGACGGAGGCGCCCACGCCGAGCGCGGTCGCGCGCTCGATGAAGGTGCGGCGGGAGATCTGCCCGGAGGTGAGCTGATCGCGAAGGGCGCGGAAGGGACCGGGAGCGGACGACATGGAGAGGAAGACCTTTCATTCTTATCATCGACGCCCCGGCGTATTCCGGAGCGCGAATCTTTTCTGCGCGGGGCGGACGCCCCGCAAGAGTCTACCCCCGCCCGGCCCGAATGTCCCATGCCGGAATACGACCGCGCCGCTGGAGGCGATCCGTCGCGGACGACATGGATGCGTATGGGCACCCAGACAGACAGCCGCGTCTTGCGCATCCAATGTCGTCCCGACGGCGCAATGGGTCGCAGAAACGCGTTGGCCGGCGACGTTATCGCCCACCCGTCATCCCGAGCCGGCGAGCCGGCGCAGCAGGCGACTCGTGTCGAGGGATCTTTGCGTCATCGAGGTCCACGTCCGCGCGAGAGCAAAGATCCCTCGAGCCCGTGTGCCTCGCTCCGCTCGGCGCACGGGCTCGGGATGACGCGGTGCTCTTGCCGAGAGACGCGCAATACTGACACAAACGCCCTCCAACCAAAACGCACCACACCGGCCAGGATGCCCCGGCACGGCATGGCGCGTTCGCCCAAACTGATTCCCCCGCAGACCCTACTCGGCGCCCTCCGCGAGGTTCCAGTTCGCGACGTTCCAGTACGAGAACTCGTACGCGCTCAACGCAAGATTGTCCTTGTTGATCCGCTTCGAGACGCCGCCCTTGGAGCCGTAGCGCACCAGCGGCAGCACCGCCGCGTCGTTGAACAGGATGTCGTTCATCTGGATGAACAGCTCGGCCGAGGCCGCCAGGTCGGGCTCCTGCCGGGCCTGCTCGTACAGCGCGTCGTACTCGTCGTTGATGTACCGCGCGATGTTGCGGCCGGCCCAGCCGTTCGACTTCTGCGCGATCTCCTGCCGGTCCTTGCCCGCATACCAGCGGACCATGTAGCTGACCGGTGGCGGGGCACCGACACCGGAGGCGAACTCGTTCATGTCCGTGTAGAAGTGCGAGTTGTTCTGCTCGTTGCCGACCGCGTTGTCGAAGAACACCGAGGAGTCGACCTGCTGGAGCTCGATCCGGAATCCGATCGCCTCCAGGTTGGACTTGACGACGGCCTGGATCTTCTGCCGCACCGGGCTCGTCGTCGTGTAGTGGCGGAGCTTCAGCTCCTTGCCGTCCTTCTTGCGGACGCTGCCGTCCAGCACCCAGCCAGCCTCATCCAGCAGTTGCCCGGCCCGCTCCGGGTTGAACTCCAGCGTCGTGTTCTGCGATTCGAACGCCGGGATGCCGGTGAGCGGGTTCTGGACGGCCGGCTCGTCCGGAGCGCCGAAGTAGAACTCGGTCGCGATCTTCTCCCGGTCAATGCCGATCGAGATCGCCTCGCGCACGGCCCGGTCGCTGAGGATCGGGTGCGGCGTGTTCATCTCCGACCGCTGGCCATCGACCTCGGTGTCCGGGTCCGAGAAATTGAAGTTGATGCGCTCGTTGGTGAGGCCGCCGTAGACGATCAGCTCGCCGGGGTTGTCGGGCGACTCCATGTCGCGGAGCAACGCCGGCTCGACGGCAAGATTCCAGGCGTAGTCGTACTCGCCCGTCTGGATCGAGGCCCGCGCCGCCGCCGCGGCATCGCCCCCGCCCTTGAGGATGACCCGCGCGAAGTAGGGCTTGTTGGGCTCGCGGTAGTTCTCGTTGATGACGTACGTCACCTGGTCGTTCGGGGAGAACGAGTCGACCTTGTACGGCCCGGTGCCGATCGGGTTCGAGCGGAAGGCGTCCAGCGTCGCCTGGTCGGCCCCCTCCAGCACGTGCTTCGGCAGGATGATCGAGCTGCCCATGCCCGTCGCGGAGTCCGACCATGTCGGGTTGGGCTGCGCGAAGGTCAGCGTGGCGGTCAGCTCGTCGACGACCTCGACGCTCGCGATCTGCTCGTAGATGTTCTGAAGGACGGCGGCGTTGTTGTCGTCCAGCGCCCATTCCCACGTGAACTTGATGTCCTCCGCCGTCAGCGGCTGGCCATCGCTCCAGACGACGCCTTCCTTGAGCGTGTAGGTGACGCTCATGAGGTCGGCCGCCAGGAGGCCATTGTCGACCGTCGGCACCTCGGTGATCAGCTGCGGCGCGAGCGAGCCATCCGGCAGCCGCACCATGAGCGACTCGGAGACGAAGAGGGCGGCGAGGTTGTCCTTGTCGCCGGTGGCGACCATGCCGTTGAGCTGGCTGGGCGCCTGCCATTGCAGGATCTTGAGGTCGCCGCCCGCGCCGCGCTCCTGGCCTTCGGTTCGGGAGTCCGGGATGACGCCGATGCCCGCCGCGCTGCCCCCGGGCGAGGCCGCCGGCGAGGCGTCCTGCGCGCTGACCGTGTTGGCGCAGTACATGGCGACGCCGAGGCCCATGCCGAGCGCGGTCGCGCGTTCGAGGAACTCACGCCGGCTGAGCTCGCCGCGCTTCAGCATCGCGAACAAGGACGCAAAGGGACCGTCGATTCGATGACCGTTCAATGCCCTACCCCTTTCCGGCAGCCGGAATCGCCGCCGTTCGACACAGGTTGCCCACGGCACGTGCGCGGACCAATCTGGTTGTGGTGATCTTCGGGCATTCTAGACGAATGTTGCCAAGACGCAACAGGGGGACGCGCCGGGCACGGCGACCCCGGGGCGGGAACGCCTCCCACTCCGGCGCTCACGTCATCCCGAGCGAAGTCGAGGGATCCTTGCCGTAGGCATGAGGATGTGGTGGCCAGTGCGAAGGTTCCACAATGTCCTTCGCTTGCCGAAAGATCGCTCCTCTTCCGGCTGCTCATCGGCTCTGGATGGTGCTCATGGTCCGGACACAACAACGCCGGGCAAGAAGGTTTCCTGCCCGGCGTTGAAAACTGGTTATGTCACGAAGACGCTGTCTACTGCGCGCCCTCGGCAAGGTTCCAGTTGGCGATGTTGTAGTAATCGAACTCGAACGAATTCAGCGCGACGTTCTCCAGCCGCAGTCGCTTGGAGATGCCGGCCTTCTTGCCCTGCCGGATCAGCGGGATCACCGCGTAGTCGTTGTACAGGATGTCGTTCATCTGGATGAACAGCTCGGCCGACTTCTCCGGGTCCGGCTCCACCGCGGCCTTGTCGAACGCGGCGTCGTAGTCCGGGTTGACGTACCGCTGGAAGTTGCGGCCCGCCCAGCCGTTCGACTTCTGCGCGATCTCCTGCCGATCCTTGCCCGCGTACCAGCGGATCATGTACGTGATCGGCGGCGGCGCCGCGACCGTCGAGGTGAACATGTTCAGGTCGGTGTAGAAGTGCGTGTTGCTCTGGTCGTTGCCCGGCGAGCTGTCGAAGAAGACGGCCGCGTCCGCCTGCTGGAGCTCGATCTTGAACCCGATCTGCTCCAGGTTCGCCTTCGCGATCGCCTGCGTCTTCTGGCGGATCGCGCTGGTCGTCGTGTAGAGGCGGAGCTTGAGCTCCTTGCCGTCCTTCTTGCGGACGCTACCATCGAGCACCCAGCCGGCCTCGTCGAGCAGCTTGGCGGCCTGCTCCGGGTCGTACACGAGCTCGGTGTTCGGCGACTCCATCGACGGGATGCCGGACAGGATATTCTGGATCGCCGGCTCGCTCTCCATGCCGAAATAAAGCTCGTTCGAGATCTGCTCGCGGTTGATCCCGATCGTCAGCGCCTGACGCACCGCGTGATCGGAGAGGATCGGGTGCGGCGTGTTCATCTCCGACCGCTGGCCATCGACCTCGGTGTCGGGGTCGGAGAAATTGATGTTGATGCGCTCGATGTTCAGGCCGCCCACAATATGGAATTCGCCCGGGTTGTTCTCGCCCTGCAGCGAATCGAGCTCGTTCTTCTCGATGGTGAGGTTCCACCCGAAGTCATACTCGCCGGTCTGCAGGGTTGCGCGGGCCGCGGCCGCCGCGTCGCCGCCGCCCTTGAGGGTCACGCGGCTGAAGAACGGCTTGTTCGGCTCGCGGTAGGTGTCGTTGATGACGTATGTGACCTGATCATTGACCGAGAACGACTCGATCTTGTACGGGCCGGTGCCGACCGGATTGATGCGGAACTCGTCGAGCTTGGCCTGGTCGGCGCCCTCCAGCACGTGCTTCGGCAGGACGACACTGCTGCCGGAGCCGGTGAAGGCGTCCGCCCAGGTCGGGTTCGGCTCGGCGAACACCAGCTTCGCGGTCAGGTCGTCGACGACCTCGACGTCCGAGATGCGCGCGTAGATGCTCTGCTGGACGACCGCGTTCGCGTCGTCCATCGCCCACTCCCAGGTGAACCGGACGTCCTCAGCGGTCAGCGGCTCGCCATCGTTCCAGACGATGCCCTCCTTGAGCTTGAAGGTCACGCTCTTGAGGTCCTCGGCGAGCAGGCCGTTCTCGACCGTCGGCACGTCGGTGACGAGGACCGGGATCAGGTGGCCCTCCGGGTCGCGGACCATCAGCGCCTCGCTGACGAGCTGCGACGCGAGGTTGTCCTTGTCGCCGGTGGAGACGAGGCTGTTGGCCTGGGTCGGCGCCTGCCACTGGATGATCTTGAGCTCGCCGCCCGCGCCGCGCTCCTGGCCCTCGGTGCCCCCGTCCGGCAGCTTGGCCGCGGCCGCGGGACTGGCCTCCGGCGAGGCGTCCTGGGCGCCCACGGTGCCGGCGCAGTACATCGCGACGCCGAGGCCCATGCCGAGCGCGGTCGAGCGCTCGATGAACTGGCGGCGGGTGATCTCACCCCGCTTGAGCGAGGCGAACAATCCGGAGAAGGGACCTGTCTGGATCTGCTGGGACATACGCGTATCGATACTCCTTCACCCGCTGGCCGAGCCATGCCGGGTGACTGGGACTACGTGGCCCGAACGGGGCCCAATGGCATATGCGCAGGACGGCGTCGTCCTATCGTCTGAACACCGGACCATTCTACGCCTTTCCGGCCAGTGGCGACGGCGGTACCCCCCAAAGATGGTTACCTCGGACACGACACGGGCCGGAGCGTTGCCGCCCCGGCCCTCCTAACCATTCGTCATTCTGAACGAATGCGAAGCACGTTTCATCTGGTAGGGGAGCACCTTGTGTGCTCCCGCCGGCCGACACGGTGCGCGGGAGGAGACAAGCTCCTCCCCTACGGCCAGTGCCACTCAGGGCTGTCCCCTGCCTCCCGCGAGGCGCTACTGCGCGCCCTCGGCGAGGTTCCAGTTGGCGATGTTCCAGTAGTCGTACGAGAACGGCGCCAGCGCGATGTTGTCGGCGCGCAGCCGCTTGGAGACGCCGCGCGGCGATCCGACAATGACCAGCGGCACCGTCACGTGGTTGGTAATGACCAGGTCGTTCATCTGGATGAACAGCCCGGCCAGCTTCTCGGCGTCGATCTCGGTCTGTGCGGCGTCGTAGGCGGCGTCGTAGTCCGCATTCGTCCAGCGCGAGGTGTTCTGGCCGTTCCAGGCATTGGACTTCTGGGCGATATTGACGCCGTCCTTGCCCGCGTACCAGGCCTCCATGTAGTTGTTCGGGCGTGGCGAGTTCGGCACGCTCTGGTACATGTCGAAGTCCCAGTAGAAGTGGTTGATGTTCTGCTCGGTGCCGGCCGCGCCGTCGAAGTAGATGCCGGCGTCGATCTGCTCGAGCTGGACCTTGAAGCCGATGGCCTCCAGGTTGGACTTGACGACCGCCTGGGTCTTCTGGCGGACGGAGTTGACGCTCGTCGCATACACGACGTTCAGCTGCACGCCGTCCTTGGCGCGCACGTCCCCATCCAGCGTCCATCCGGCGTCGTCCAGGATCTGTTTGGCCTTGTCCTGGTTGAACTCCCAGCTCGTGTTGGGAGAGTCGGTGGCCGGGTCGCCGTTCAGGATGTTCGTCGCCGGCTTCTGGCCGCCGCCGTAGAACTTGTCGGCGATCTGCTGGCGGTCGATCGCGGTGGAGATGGCCTCGCGGACCGCGTCATCGGTGAGGTACGGATGTGGCGTGTTCTTCTCGGACCTCTGGCCGTCGACCTCCTTGTTCGGGTCGGAGAAATTCATGTTGATGCGCTCGACCGTGACGCCGGGGTACGGCATGGCAATGCCCGGGGCGTCGTCGGCGGCCATGCTGGCGAGCACGTCTGGCTCGACCTGCAGGTTCCAGGCGAAGTCGTATTCGCCGGTCTGCAGCACGGCGCGGGCGGCCGCCGCGGCGTCGCCGCCGCCCTTGAGGTTGACCTTCGCGAAGAAGGGCTTGTTGGCCTCGCGGTAGTTGTCGTTGGCCACATACACGACGTTGTCGTTCGGCGTGAACGACTCCACAACGTAGGGGCCGGTGCCGATCGGCTTGGAGAGGAAGGCGTCGTGCGCCTCCTTGCCGCCTTCCAGCACGTGCTTCGGATAGACGAAGCCGGTGCTCGTGCCGGTGAACGGGTCGAACCAGAAGGGATTCGGACCGGTGAAGGTCACCTTGGCGGTCAGGTCGTCGACGACCTCGACACTCTTAATCGACTCGAAGATGCCGATGTTGGTCGAGTTGTTGTCCGGGTTCTGCACCCACTCAACGGTGAACTTGACGTCCTCGGCGGTGAAGGGCTCGCCGTCGCTCCACTTCACGTCCGGGAGCAGGGTGAGCGTCACCTCGCTGAGGTCCTCGGCGAGCTGGCCGTTCTCGACCGACGGCACCTCGGTGACGAGGTTCGGGATCATCGTGGCATCGGGCAGGTAATGGATCAGCGGCTCGAGGACCAGGATGGATCCGAGGTTGTCCTTCACACCGGTGGCAACGTGCGGGCTCAGCAGCGTCGGCGCCTGCCATTGAAGGAGGTTGAGGTCGCCGCCGGCGCCCCGGGTCTGCCCCTCGGTGCCGACGGACGGTCGCGCGGCGCCACCGCTCGCCGGGGTGGCGTCTTGCGCGAGGAACGCGGCGCCGTTGCGGGTCGACCCGCCGGACGCGACCGCGTTGGCGGTGTTCGCCAGGAACAGCGCCCCCCCGGTGCTGACACCGAGGATAGCGGCACGCCGCAGGAACTCACGCCGATCGATGGCGCCGGACGTGAACGACTCGTAAAGATCACGCAGAGGACCCGTGGTGCGGTTATGGGAAACCATGGAAGTACGTCACTCCTTGTTCCGGCGTATCGCCGGCAAGATGCCCGTTCGGGGTGGCCCCGGATGGACGTTCTCGCGTTCGAAGGCCAAGCGCCCCGAAAAGAGTCCCGTGAGCCAACGACGACGCATCAGCGCCTGAGTTGTTGTGCATTAGCAGGGATTCTAGTCCGGCCGGGTCGTGTCCCGCAAGGACACGGGTCGGGGCGGCCCCCGGAGGACCGGCATGTTCCGTGCCCCTGGCACGCCGGGCACACGAAAGGGGCCGGGCAGATGCCCGGCCCCCGCGTCACGCGCGAACGCTGACGACTAGCGCGGCTCCTGGCCGTCGGCCAGGTTCCAGTTCACGATGTTCCAGTAGACGAGGTCGTTCAGCGGGCCGAGGACGCAGTTCTCCTTGCGGAGCCGCGTCGAGACCGCGTAGGTGTCGACCGAGCGGTTGACCTCCGGGATCACGACCACGTTCTCGATCAGCATGTCGTTCAGCTCGATCAGCAGCGCCGACGCCGCCTCGAAGTCGGTCGTCTTCTGCAGCTCCTCGAACTTCGCGTCGTAGTCCGCGTTCGCCCACCGGTTGTAGTTCTGGCCCTGCCAGCTGTTCTCCTTCTGGGCGATGTTCTCACCGTTCGGACCGGCGTACCACGACACCACGAAGGACATCGGAATCGGCGACGACGGGTTGTTGGTGTACATGTCGATGTCCCAGTAGAAGTGGGAGATGTTCTGCTCGTTGCCGGCGCCACTATCGAAGTAGATACCGGAATCGATCTGCTCGAGCTGGACCTTGATGCCGATCGACTCCCACGCCTGCTTGATGACGGCCTGCGTCTTCTGGCGGACGGAGTTGACGCTGGTGGCGTACACCACATTCAGCTTCACGCCATCCTTGGCGCGGACATCGCCGTCGAGCGCCCACCCGGCATCGTCGAGGATCTGCGCCGCCTTCTCGAGGTTGTACTCCCACGAGGTGTTCGGCGACTCGAACGACTCGAGGCCGGTCAGGATGTTCGCCGTCGCCGGCTGGCCCTCGCCGTAGAACTGCGTCGCGATCACATCGCGCGGCACGGCGACGTTCATCGCCTGGCGCACGGCATCATCGGTCAGGAACGGGTGCGGCGTGTTCATCTCCGACCGCTGACCGTTGACCTCCTTGTTCGGGTCCGAGAAGTTGATGTGGATGCGCTCGACCGACGTGCCCTTCTCGACGACGACCTCGCCGTTCTGGCCCTCCTCGTCGATCTGGGTCAGCACGTCCGGCTCGACCTGCAGGTTCCACGCGTAGTCGTACTCGCCGGTCTGGCAGACGGCCCGCGCGGCCGCGGCGGCCTCGCCGCCGCCCTTGAGCACCACGCGCGAGAACGCCGGCTTGTTCGCCTCGCGGTAGTTCTCGTTCGCGATGTACGTCACCTGGTCGTTGACGGAGAACGACTCGACGACGTACGGGCCGGTGCCGACCGGCGCGGTCAGGAACGCGTCGTTCTTGTTGTTCGGATCGTCACCGAAGACGTGCGAGGGGTAGATCGGGCCCGCGGTCCAGCCGGTGAACGGCTCGAACCACGCCGCCGACGGCTGCGTGAAGGTCACCACCGCCGTCAGGTCGTCCTGCGCCTCGACGCTCTCGATGACCGACCAGATCTCGGCATTGACCGAGGCGTTGCTCGGGTTGGTGACCCACTGCCAGGTGAACACCACGTCCTTGGCCGTGAACGGTTCGCCGTCGCTCCAGGTGACGCCCTCCTTCAGCTTGAAGGTCACGCTCGAGAGGTCCTCGGCGAGGAGCCCGTTCTCGACCGAGGGCACCTCGGCCGCAAGGACCGGGGCGATGGTGCCGTCCGGCAGGTAGAGCAATAGCGGCTCGCTGACCAGCTGGCCGGCGAGGAAGTCCTTGGTGCCGACCGAGCTGTGGATGGCCGCCATCGTCGGCGCCTGCCACTGGATGAGCCGCAGCTCGCCGTCCTGGCCGCGGGTCTTGCCCTCCATGCCGGCGTCGGGCAGCGTCACCGCCGCGCCGCTCGGGCTCGCGGCGGGCGTGCCGTCCTGACCCGGGTAGAACGCGAAGCCATTGCGCCCCGGCCCGGCGGTGGCGGAGTTGGCGAGGAAGAGCGCCGCGCCCGCGCCGATCCCGAGCGCGCTGCCACGCTCGAGGAACTCGCGCCGAGAGACCTTGCCCGCCTTGAGCGAATCGTACAGCCGACCGAGAGGACTCGAGGACATCGTCATGGGTCGAACTCTCCTTGTGCCCGGAATCATCCGGACGGTGGTAACGGCGACGCTACCATATATACAAAGTTGATATATGGTGAGTCGGCGCCATCATGAGTGACACGGCGCTACCTGAAAATTCGTTTGTCCCGAAATCTGCGGAGAGTGTACTGGTAATGGCCCGATCGGACAAGGTGGCGTCAACAATGCGCCCACCCGGCGCGGTACCGCCCCGCAACCGCGCGTTCCCCGGTAGACTGGCCAGCGTTGGACACGCACACAGCACGCAGGGGCCGCCCCGGCACAAGGAGACCACCGCTGAACCAGTCGCTCCGCACCACCTCGATCGCCGCGCTCGGCCTCGTCGTCGCGACCATCCTGGCGCTCGCGCTGGGCATTCCCGCGGCCGGCGACGGCGTGCTGCCGGGGGATCTGGGCGTCACCCGCGCCGTGCAGCGGCTGGACGGCCAGCCATGGGACGGGCTGGCGACGGTCGGGAACACGATCGGCTCGACCGGCGGCGGGCTGGTGATCATCGCCATCGTGATCGGCCTCGCCGCGCTCTGGCGCGCCGGCAAGGACCTCGTCTTCCTGCTGACACTGCTGGTGCTGCGCCTGCTGGCGACGCAGCTCAAGCCGCTCTTTGACAGCCCCCGCCCGGCGGCAAATCTGGTCGAGGTCCATGGCTCCTTCGACGGCTCCGGCTTCCCCAGCGGTCACGCGCTCACGGGAATGACGATGGCGCTCGGCCTCTCGATCATCATCTGGCGCTGGGCGCGGCATCGCCGCGTCGCGCTCGTCGCGATCACGCTGCTGCTCCTCTGCGCGCTGCTGATCGGGCTCGCCCGCGTCTGGTCCGGCGCCCACTGGCCGAGCGACGTGCTGGGCGGCTATTGCTTCGGCGTGGCGATCGTCTCGCTGGCGGTCCTCATCCGCGACCGCCAACGCTGGGTCGAACGGTAACGGCCCCAAGCATCCGTAGCCCCGCACCTCGTGTGCGGGGTCGTTCGCGCGTTTGGCCCCCGTAGCGCCGGGTCTTGTGCCCGGCGTTGGGCGACCTCAGAGGATCGCCCCTACCGACCATCCTCGCACCAAACCTCCCCTCATTCAGAGCGAAGCGATGAACCCTACGCGAAGCGGTCTTGACCACAACGACGGCATGGCCCTTCCGGGTACGGCCCCTACGAAATGAAGACGCCACGCCTCTGTCAAAGGGGCGATCAGGTAGAGGCGGCCCTACGTGGTCGCCCGACGGCCCGCAGCTCCAGTAGCCCCGACCCGCAGTGGTTGGGGTCCTGCATGTCTTGGCAGGACGGCCACCCTCACGCCGACGGCACCGCCGGCAAATCCCCCGTCTCCAGCAACGTCTTGAGGTCGGAGAGCAGCGCCGGCCACCCCACGCTGACCATCTTCAGCATCGTCGTCTCGCCCTCGAACGCGTCGTGGATGATCGTCAGCTTCACCGTCTCCCCGGACGGCTCCAGCTCGAACGTCACCCGCGTGCGCTGCTCCTTGACCGCCTCCGCGAGCTGCTCGTCGGTCCATCCCAGCATCTCCGCGTGCTCCCGCTGGTAGGGGTGCCAGCTGTAGGAGAGCCGTCGGTAGGGCTCGGCCGCGAGCACTTCCTGCCCCCAGTCCTGCGGCTCCCCGTCCGGCGACGACTGCCACAGCACCGGCGAGCCGACCCGCCAGTCGGATACCAGCGCGACGCCGCCCCAGTAGCGGCGGGTGAACTCGGGGGCCGTCAGCCCCTGCCACACCTGCTCCGGCGTGGCGCGGATATAGATCGTGTAGACGAACTCGGGCCTGGTCATCGGCGTGCTCTCCAGTGCGTGCTTCAGGTCCGCCAGGGCGCGCACCCGCTCACGGTCGTACCGGCCGATCCACCGGTCGGCGATGTCGTTGATCGGCGCGGCGTTGAGATAGTGCAGCTTCTCGCGGCCCCGCCGCACCGTGGTGACCAGGTTGGCCGCCTCGAGCACGGCGAGGTGCTTGGCCACCGCCTGGCGGGACATCGCCAGCCCGGCGCCGAGCTCCACGAGGCTCTGCCCGTTGCGCGCGTCCAGGCTGTCGAGCAGCCGGCGTCGTTCCGGATGGGCCAGTGCCCTGAATACCGCGTCCATCGCATCCATCACCGAATCATGCAACTGAATAGTTGCCTTTTGGATCATACGCAACCCGCCGGTTGCCTGTCAACGGGTCCTAGCGGGTGAGGGAGAGGTAGAGCGCGCCGCCGACGATCAGCGCGATCCGCCCCTGGACACTCGCCTTCCTCGCCGGGTTCGCCTCGCACGTCGCCAGCGACGCGTTGACGCACGCCGGCGTGCGCCCCTTCCTTCCCGTCTCCGACCGGCGTGTCTGGCTGCTGCCGAGGCTGCTGCGCGGGCGCTCGACCGGCCCGCTCGACACGCTCGTGCGCGCCGGGGCGTTCCTCGCGCTGATCGTCGGCGGCGCGCTCTACCTCTCCCTCACCCGCTAGGACCCGTTGACAGGCAACCGGCGGGTTGCGTATGATCCA
>DATLHE010000073.1:0-3971 GCA_035540335.1 Thermomicrobiales bacterium
GGATCGAACTTCTGGATGTCGGCGAGCCCCTCGTTGTTCGACGCCGGGAAGCCAGGCGCGAGGAAGGCGTAGGCGGCGTTCGCCTGCTTGCCCCAGATCTGCTGCTTCATCGCCTCGCGGTCGACGACGTGGCTGAACGCCTGGCGTACCTTCAGGTTGTCGAAGGGGGCCGTGTTCACGTCGAAGAAGAAGTAGAAGCAGCCGAAGTCGCCGACGCCCTGATAGACCTGCTTGGCGGTCTCCGGGTCGGCTTCCACCAGCTGCAGCTCGGCCGGCGCGGGTCCCTCCATGTAGTCGATCTGGTTCGCCTCGTAGAGGGTGTAGTAGGTGTTCGGCGCGGCGAACTTGACGATGATCTTCTGGATCGGCACGACCTGGCTACCGGAGTACTTCTCGTTGCGCTTGTAGGTGAGCGTCTGGTCGCGCAGCCACTCCTCGATGATGAACGGTCCGGAGGAAACGGCCGTCTCCGGCTTGGTGTTGTAGAGCGGGCCGGAGGTTTCGAGCGCCTTCTTCGACAGCGGCAGCGAGTAGAGCAGCTTTGCGGAGAGGTACGGCGCCGGGCTGACGGTCTCGAAGACGAGCTCGTACTCGTTCGCGCCCTGCCGGACGCCGATCTCCTCGACCGGGACGTCGCCGGCGACGGCCTCGGTGAAGTTCTTGATGTCGCCGCTCCAGAACCAGGTGAAGTCCCATGCGTGGTCGGGATCCGCCGCGTACTGGAACGTCTTGACCCAGTCCGCCGCCGTGACCGGGGTGTCGTCGCTCCACATCAGCGAGTCGACGAGCTTGAAGGTCCAGACGGTGCCTTCCTTGTTGCTCGACCATTCGGTGGCCGCGGCCGGCTCGATCTCGAAGTTGCGGTTGATGCGCACGAGCGGCTCGCTGAAGAGGTCGGCGATGCCCGGGCGACCGTAGACCTGCTCGTAGAAGTCCAGGTCCTTGGCGTTGGCGGGATCGGAGGCCACGCGGTAGACCTGCTGATCGGCAGGGGCGGCGTCGGCGGGCATGTCCTGCGCGAGGAGCGAATTGCCCTGCCCCGGCGCCGGCATTGCGCTCATGCCGCCGAAGAGTCCCAGGCCGGCGAGCCCGGCGCCGAGGGCCGCGCCGCCGCGCAGCATGTCGCGCCGCGAGATCTCGTGCTTCAACAGCGCCGCGTCCCGCGGGCGCATGCCATTGGTGAGCTGCTTCAGCTTGCGGTCCGTGTTGGTCGTGTCACTCATGGTGCGTTCCGGCCTTTCTGCGAGTGCGTCACGTCTCCCCCGGTGGGGAAACGGTCACGAAGGGTCCCAGGGAGCGCGCCGAGCGCATGCGCTCAGTTCTGACGCGGGTCGAGGGCATCCCGCAGCCCGTCACCGACAAAGGAGAACCCCAACATGATGAGCGCGATCGCCGCCGTCGGGAAGAGGCCGAGGTGCCAGTAGATGCGGATGAACGGCGCGCTGTCGGCAACCATCTTTCCCAGCGACGGGGTCGGCTCGTTGATGCCGACCCCGAGGTAGCTCAGGCCGGCTTCGGCGAAGATCGCGGTCGGGATCGCGAGCGTGACCGCCACGATCACCGGCGCGAGGGCGTTCGGCAAGAGGTGGCGGACGGCGATCGAGAATTCGGTCGCGCCGATGCAGCGGGCGGCGGTGACGTACTCCTGCTCCCGCAGCGTCAGCAGCTGGGCGCGGACGAGACGGCAGAGGGTGAGCCAGCTCGTGAGACCGATGACGAGGATGATGTTGCCCACCCCGGCGCCGAGCACGGTCATGAGGAAGATGGCGAAGAGCAGGCCCGGGAAGGCGGTCATGATGTCGACGAGACGCATCACGGCAAAGTCGGCCATGCCGCCGCGGAGCCCGGCGAAGAGGCCGAGCGGGATGCCGATCAGCATGCCGACGCCGACGGCGGCGAAGCCGACGATCAGTGACGTGCGGGTGCCGTACATGATCCGGCTCAGGTAGTCGTGGCCGATCGTGTCGGTGCCCATCGGGTACTCGCGGCTGGGGAACTTGTTCGCCGCCATCAGGCTCGCCTGGTCGTAGCTCGTGGGGGCGAGCAGGGGCGCGCCGAAGCCGAAGACGATCAGGACCAGCACGATGACGAGGCCGACCATCGCCAGCCGTTGCCGCCGGAAGCGCTGGATCGCGAAGTAGAGGTTCGAGCGGCTCTTGGTGAGCTTTACCCGGTCGGCGCTCTCGAGCAACGCCGGCGCCGGGGAGGTGGGGGATGCGACCATCGGTGTCTCTCTACAGCGAGCGACCGGCGACCCGCACCCGCGGGTCGAGCACGGTATACAGGATGTCCGTGATGATGAACGTCACGCCCCAGAGCACGGCGACGAGCAGCACGAGCGCGAGGATCATCGGGTAGTCGCGTGTTTGGGTGCTCGTCACGAAGAAGCGCCCGAGCCCCGGCACCCGGAACACGGACTCGATGAAGATGGAGCCGGTCAGGATGTTCGGGATCTCCGGCAGGAGGATCGTCACGAAGGGGATCATCGCGTTGCGACCGACGTGCCAGCGCATGACGGCGCCCTCGTCGAGTCCCTTCGCGCGCGCGGTGCGCACATGGTCTGACCGGAGGACCTCCAGGATGCTCGACCGTGTGTAGCGGGCGACCAGGGCCGTTGGCGCCAGACAATAGGCGACGACGGGCATGATGTAGTGTTGCGGCTTGCCCCAGCCGCCCGGTTCCAGCCAGCCGAGATAGACGCTGAAGAAGAGCATCAGCCAGATCGCGACGACGAAGTTCGGCAGGACGATCCCGAGTGTCGCGGTGAACGAGACGGCGTAGTCGAGCCAACTGTTCTGCCGCCTGGCGGCGATGTAGCCGAGGATCGTGCCGAGGCCATAGGAGAGGATGATCGTCGGGATGCCGATCTTGATCGTCACCGGCCAGGCGCGGGCGATGAGCCCGAGGACCGTCTCGGTCGGGCTCTGGAACGGGACGCCGAAGTCGCCCTGGACGGCATGCCACATGTAGCGGACGTATTGCTCCCAGAGTGGCTGGTCGAGCCCGTACTTGCGCATCTGGGCTTCGCGTTGGGCGGCGGGCAGGACGCCCTTCTCGTCGACCGAGAAGGGACCGCCCGGGACCGCATGCATCAGCAGAAACGCGATGATGGACACCGCAAAGAGGACGAACACGAGACCCACGAGACGACCGGCGATGTAGCGTCCCATAGTCCACCTTTCGGAGGATACACGGCTCGCGGGGAGCCATCGGACCGTCGGCGCCGTTGCCGGGGAGGTGCTTCGTGACGGACTGGCCGGGGTCATTCGGAGCGGTGCGGCGGGACTCCGCGTAGGACCGCCCGATGCCGGCTTCGCCCTGCCGGATTCGACCGGCGCGGGCGGACGCAGGGTGGGACGCAGTGATGGATGACCAGTTCTGGTGCCGGATCATAGCACCTCTGAGGGAAATCGCACAGAGCATGATGCACGCCGCCCGGAATGGTGCATCCGGGCGGCGTCGCGAGGCGGGATGGGGTGGGGCGGGTCAGGGCCCATCGGCGGATCGCCCGAGGCCGAGAAGCGAGCCGACCAGCATGCCGACGGCGGCAGCCGCCAGGGCGAACGCGAGGGCGACGGCGGGGGCCGCCGCGAGGCGGTCCAGCGACGGGGCGATCATCCAGCCGCCGCCGTAGCCGACAGCCGCGCCGAGGACCATGCCGATGCCAGCCCCACGCTCGGCGGCCGCATTGGCGTCCCGGCTGGCGCGCTGTTGGCGATCGTCGAGGCCGATCGCGGCCCCCAGCACGGCACTATGGACAAGGTGGCCGAGCAGCGCGGTGAGCGCGGGGACGGGCCGGCGTCGAGCACGCCCATTCCGGCCAGCGGGAGGAGGGCGCCGACCGTGAAGCACCACGGGAGGAGGGAGAACGCGGCGCCACCCGCCCATCCGCGGCCATCCGGGAGCGGCGCGAGCCACCGGGAATAGGCGATGCTCCAGGCGATGAGGAGCGTGGCGCCGGCGGTCATGAC
>DATLHE010000074.1:0-14295 GCA_035540335.1 Thermomicrobiales bacterium
CTACGTGCCGGATCGGGACCTGCCCGCGCTGTACGCGGGCGCGGCCCTGTTCGTGCAAGCGTCACGCTTCGAGGGGTTCGGGATGCCGGTTCTCGAGGCGATGGCGGCGGGCACGCCCGTCGTCTGCGCGGACGCCTCGTCGCTGGCCGAGATCGCCGGTGACGGTGCGCTATTCTTTGCTCCAGATGACCATCTGGCGCTGGCACGACACCTTGGAACCATCCTCGGCAGCGAGGGCATGCACCAGCACATGACGGAGCGCGGTCAGGCGTGGGCGCGGCGGTTCACCTGGCAGCGCGCGGCGGCGGAGACGCGCCGCGTCCTGGAGGACGTGCTTCACCACCCGGCACAGGGATTGCGTACGAGGTAAGGAGAGAGCATTGAGGTCATCCGGTCGCACGACAGGGATCATTCTCACGTTTGCCGGCGTCGTTATTGGGATCGCGGTGGCCGCCTGGCTCCTGTTCGGCGTGCAAGAAGGGACGCTCAGGGGATCAGGCGCGGCGCTCGGGTTCGTCCTGCTGTTCGGCGTGCTCGTGCTGCCGCTGGTCGGGGCCGGCATCTTCTTCATCGTCAAGGGATCGGCCGAGGCGAAGGACATTGCGCGCGTGCAGGAGCAGCGCAAGCTGCTCGACATCGTCAAGACGCGCGGGCAGGTGCAGATCAGCGATCTCGTGCTGGAGATGACCTCCTCGACCGACAAGGTCAAGAACGATCTGTACGATCTCGTCGGGCGCGGCCTCTTCTCCGGGTATGTCGACTGGAACAAGGGCGTGCTCTACTCCGTCGAGGCGTCGCAGCTCAGCGGGCGGCAGACGTGCCCGAACTGCGGCGGCCAGCTCGAGCTGGCCGGCAAGGGACTCATCAAGTGCCCCTATTGTGGGGCAGAGATCTTCCTGTAACGCGCATAACGGTCGCACCGGATCACCAAAGGAGATGACACCGGATGGTTGAACGGATCAGGGACATGCTTGGGCGCATCCCGGGCTACAACGGTTACCGGGACAAGGAAAACCGGCGCGACGAGGACCGCCGGCTGCGCGAGAGCATCGCCGACGCGATCATGATCAGCGCCGACCAGCTGACGCAGTACAACGCCCGGCTCTCCGCCAACCGGGAGCTCTCCTCCCTCTCCCGGGTCGAGGCGATCGTCGGGCAGATCCGCCTGCTCGCCGACCGTGTGCGGACGGCGTCGTACGGCTATGGCGGCATCTTCACCGAGCGTTCCGTCGACGAGGCCGCGCTCGACCAGCTTCGCCAGTTCGACCTGGCGCTGCAGCGCGAGGTGCAGGCGCTCGGCGCGGCCGTCTCCACGCTGACCGCGTCGACACCGCCGAGCGACGCCAACACCAGCGCCGTGACCGACGAGCTCGGCCGCCTCAACCTGCTGTTCGACTCCCGCACGAGCGTCGTGGACGAGGGAAAGCCGACGCGCGAGGCAAGAGTGCTCGATCTGCTGGACACCACGCCGCCGCCCAAGCCCTCGCCGCTGATGTCCGTGAACCGGGGCGATGCGCTCTCCGTGCTGGGCGACAACTTCGTCGCTGACGCGACCATCTCGCTCGCCACCGACGATGGACCGCTGCAGCTGATCCGTGTCGCTCAGGGGAGTCAGGGGGCGACCTGGCTGCTCGGTTCGGGCGTGCCGGGCATCATCTCGGCGCGGCTGACGGAGGTCACCAGCGAGAGCACCCCGTCCTACCAGACGATGAACCGCGCCACGGCGACGATCGACACCGAGAAGGGGCGGCAGGAGGGCGTGGCGGCGCAGTACGCGGCACAGACCGACAATGCCGGCTCCCTGCAGCTCACGCTGCTCATCGGCGATGAGCCCCAGGTGTTCCGGGGGAACGAGATTCGCGATATCGACGTTGAGATTTACGGAGCGGCCTAGTCCGCAAGAAGGAGAAGCGAACCATGGGTATTCTCGATCGCATGAACCGCCTGATCCGCGCGAACGTCAACGACCTGATCGACCGGGCGGAAGATCCGGAGAAGATGATCGACCAAATTCTCCGCGATATGGAATCCAACATCGTCACGGCCCGCTCGCAGGTGGCCGCGATGATCGCGCAGGAGAAGGAGCTGGAGGCCGACCTGCGCGAGACGCGTGAGCTCTCGACCGAGTGGGGCGAGAAGGCGAAGCGCGCCGTTGGCGCCGGCAAGGACGACCTCGCCCGCGAGGCGCTCCGCCGCAAGCGCGACAACGAGGAGAACTCCAAGGTCTACGAGCAACAGTTCCAGACGCAGCAGCAGAGCGTGGAGAAGCTCAAGCAGCAGCTGCAGCTGCTGGAGTCGAAGTACCAGACGACGATGAGCCAGCGCGACTCGCTGATCGCGCGCCAGCGCCGCGCCAAGGCCACCAAGCAGGTGGCGGAGTTCACCTCCAACCTCTCGCCGCTGGACGCCGGCGCCGAGCTGGACAGGATGGAGCGCAAGATCCGCAGCACCGAGGCCCAGGCGGCCGCGCTGGCGGACATGGAGTCGACCTCGTTCGACGCCCAGTTCCGCGAGCTCGACTACGACGTCGACATCGAGAAGGAGCTCGAGGCGCTCAAGGGCGGCTCTGGCGCGACGGCGGGCCAGATCGAGGCCGGGTCGACCGACAGCAACGCCTAGGCTCTCGCTCTTGACCGGGCGGCCGTGATGCGGCCGCTCATGCCCGACCCGGTGGCGCCCCGTCGCGTGACGCTGGGCGCCACATCGCTATGGAGGCATCCGCATGGCGATCATCGACCTGATCGAATATCCCAACGAGGGAACCAACGAAATCGTCCATCGCATCCCGGAGGGCACCTCGGGCGAGTTTCGGCTCGGCTCCCAGCTGGTTGTCCGGGAGAGCCAGCGGGCCGTCTTCTTCCGCGATGGCAAGGCGCTGGACACCTTCGGCCCCGGGCGGCACACGCTCTCGACGAACAACATCCCGCTACTGACCGGGCTCATCGGGTTGCCGTTCGGCGGCGACTCCCCGTTCCGGGCCGAGGTCTATTTCGTGTCGATGCGCGAGTTCACCGACATGAAATGGGGCTCGACGCAGCCGATCGTCTTCCGCGACACCGAGCTGGGGATGATCCGGCTGCGGGCCTTCGGCACCTACAGCATGCGGGTCAAGGATCCGCAGGTGCTCGTCAACCAGATCGTCGGCGCGCGCGGCAACTACACCACCGCCTCGGTCGAGGACTTCCTGCGCAGCGTCATCCTGACCGAGTTCACCGACCTGCTGGCGGACGTCCAGACGTCCATCCTCGACCTCGCCAAGATGGCCAAGGAGGTCGGGGACGGCTCCCGCGCCGCGCTGGCGGACGACTTCGCGCGGCTCGGCTTCGAGCTCACCAGCTTCCAAGTGCAGGCGATCACGCCGCCCGACGAGGTTCAGAAGCGCATCGACGAGCGGTCCGGGATGGCGGCCCTGGGCGACATGCGGACCTACACCCAGTTCCAGACCGCGCAGGCGATCCGCGATGCCGCCAACAACCCGGGCTCCGGCGGCGACGCGACGTCGGCCGGCATGGGGATGGGCGCGGGCATGGGCATGGGCGCCGCGATGGCCGGCGCGATGCGTGACGCGTTCAGCCCGCAGCAGCAGGGCGGTCAGGGGCAGCAGGGGCAGGCCGCCCAGGCGCCAGCGACGATGACCTGCCCGAACTGCAAGGCGACGATCCCGGCCGGCTCGAAGTTCTGTCCCGAGTGTGGGACGAACCTGCAGGCGGTCGTCTGCCCGAAGTGCCAGACGCCGAACGCCCCGGGTTCCAAGTTCTGCACGAACTGCGGCGAGAAGCTGACCTGAGCGGACCGGCCGAGCGCCACAACTCGACAGCGACACGAGGAAGGATGGGCCGCTGGCCCATCCTTCCTCGTGTTCACGGGCCGGCCTGAGACTTCCCGGCCGCGCACTGTACGTACAGCAGAAATCCTTGATTTTTCGCGGTTTTCGGGCTAGAATTGGGTGTTGGGCTCGCCTACTTTCACCCTGCTTCAGGAGCCATTGCCCGTGGATATCGGAAACGTCAGAGTCGCCAGCATCGAATCGGAGATGCGGCAATCCTATCTCGATTATGCGATGAGCGTCATCGTGCAGCGCGCGCTGCCGGACGCCCGCGACGGCCTCAAGCCGGTGCACCGGCGCGTGCTCTACGCGATGAGCCAGATGGGCCTGCGCGCCAACACGCGCTACCGCAAGAGCGCCGGTATCGTCGGCGAGGTCATCAAGAATTTCCACCCGCACAGCGACACCGCCGCCTACGACACGCTCGTCCGCATGGCGCAGGACTTCAGCCTGCGCTACCCGCTGGTCGACGGCCAGGGCAACTTCGGCTCGGTTGACGGCGACGGCGCGGCGGCGATGCGGTACACCGAGGCCAAGCTGACCGCGCTTGCCGAAGAGATGATGGTCGATATCGACAAGCAGACCGTCGATATGCGCCCCAACTACGACGCCTCGATGGAGGAGCCGACGGTGCTGCCGGCGCGCGTGCCGAACCTGCTGATCAACGGCAGCGCCGGCATCGCGGTCGGCATGGCGACGAACATCCCGCCGCACAATCTCAGCGAGATCGCCGATGCCGTGACGCTGCTGATCGACAATCCCGAGGCGACGCTGGAGGATCTGCTGGAGGTCGTGCCGGGGCCGGACTTCCCGACCGGCGGCACCATCCTCGGGCGCGAGGGCATCCAGGCGGCGTATGCCACCGGCCGCGGCCGCGTCATCATCCGCGCCAAGGCGTTCGCCGAGGAGGCCGAGCGGGGCAACCGCTACCAGATCGTCGTCACCGAGCTCCCCTACCAGGTCAACAAGGCGGTCCTGCTCGAGCGCATCGCCGACATGGTGCGTGACGGCAAGCTGGACGGCATCAGCGGCCTGCGCGACGAGTCTGACCGCACGGGCATGAGGATGGTCATTGAGCTCAAGCGCGACGCGCAGCCGATGAAGGTCCTCAACAACCTGTTCAAGCACACCGCGCTGCAGCAAACGTTCGGCGTCAACATGCTGGCGCTGGTCGAGCGCGGCACGCAGCCGCGCGTGCTGACGCTCAAGCGCGCCCTGCAGGAGTTCATCGGCCACCGGCAGGAGGTCGTCACCCGGCGCACCGAGTTCGAGCTCGAACGCGCCCGGCGCCGCGCCCATGTCCTCGAGGGTCTCAAGATCGCCCTCGACAACATCGACGAGGTCATCGCGACGATCCGCCGCTCCCGCTCCACGGACACGGCGCGCAAGAACCTGATGTCGGCCTTCAAGCTCTCCGAGATCCAGGCCAATGCGATCCTGGATATGCGCCTGGCCCGTCTGGCTGCGATGGAGCGCCAAAAGATCGAGCAGGAGTTCAAGGAGGTCATGCAGGAGATCGCCCGCCTCGAGGGGCTTCTCGCCAACACCGAGCTCATCCTGGGGTTGATCAAGGACGACATGACCGACCTCAAGGAGCGTTACGGCAACGTTCGCCGCACGCGCATCCAGGACGTCTCCGGCATCCTCAGCGAGGAAGACCTCATCCCTGAGGTCGACGTCCTTGTCACCGTGACCGCCAAGGGGTACGTGAAGCGGATCGCCGACGACGTCTACAAGACACAGCACCGTGGTGGCCGCGGCGTGACCGGCGTCACGATGCGCGACGAGGACAAGGTCCATCACATCCTCAGCGCGAACACGATGGACTCGCTGCTGGTCTTCACCAATCGGGGGCGCGTCTACCAGCTCAAGGTTCACGAGCTGCCGGACGCCAGCCGGACGGCCAAGGGGCTGCCGATCGTCAACGTGATCAACATGCAGCCCGACGAGTCGGTGACGACGCTGTTGAACGTCAGCGACTACGATGCCGCCAAGTACCTCTTCTTCACGACCCGGCAGGGCCGCGTGAAGCGCGTCAA
Organism: Thermomicrobiales bacterium; assembly: GCA_035540335.1. Taxonomy (GTDB): domain Bacteria; phylum Chloroflexota; class Chloroflexia; order Thermomicrobiales; family UBA6265; genus UBA6265. The sequence continues at coordinate 5,866 of DATLHE010000074.1, forward strand.
CCTCGACCAGTTCAAGTCGGTGCGCTCGACCGGCATGATCGCGATCAGCCTCGACGCGAACGACGAGCTGGCGTGGGTGCGTCAGACCGAGGGCGAGAACGACGTGATCCTTGTCACCTCGGGCGGCATGGCGATTCGCTTCGCCGAGACCGATGTGCGCCCGATGGGTCGCCCGGCCGCAGGCGTGAACGGCATCCGGCTCGACAAGGGTGACCAGGTCATCGCCTTCGAGGTCGTCGATCCCGAGCGCGACCTGCTGGTCGTCGCGGCGCGCGGTCTCGGCAAGCGCACGCCGATCGAGCAATACCGGGCGCAGGGGCGCGGCGGCAAGGGCATCCAGGCGATGCGCCTCACCAAGCGCACCGGCGACATCGTCGCCGCCGGCATGGTCAGCCCCGAGGATACGGTGATGCTGATGAACTCGGGCGGCATCGCGATCCGCATCTCGGCCGAGCAAATCTCGCAGATCGGCCGCACGACCCAGGGGGTGACGCTGATGCGACTGGCGGAGAACCAGGAAGTGGTGTCGATGACCGTCATCGAGCCCAAGGATCCGGCCAGCGCCGCGCGCCTCAACACGATCGAGGACGAGGCAACGGAGACGGTCGTCGCCGACTAGGCGCCACACGCCTCACGAGCACCGAAAACGCCCCGGAGCAGGAATCCTCTCCGGGGCGTTTCTGTTGCGGGTCGAGGGGCGCTCAGGGAACTGCAGCATGTGGTTGCCACGCGGTCGGAGGGCCGACCGTACGAGTGCTGTCCGGCTATCTGAGAGTCGCTTCAGGCGGTGCGCGCGCTCGTCGGCACGCCGGCCTGAACGAGCTTGCGCACCTGGCGCGCCCAGACGGCCATGACCGGCACGGCGATGGCCATGCCGACGGCCGCGAACACCACCGTGAAGAACAGCAGCTTGGCGGAGATGCCCGCGCCGACGGGGAAGATCGGGGTCCCGCCCGAAAGCGGAAGCACGAGGAACTCCAAGGCGATCGCGATCGGGGCCACAAGTGTCGGATAGGCGCCAGGCAGCATCGAGGCCACCACCGTCAGCACCGCGCTGGCGAGGTAAACGCCCGCGACGACCGTCACCGCGGTCGCCAGGCTGGTGATCTCGGTCGCGCCCGCAAACACCGGCACCAGCAGCGCGGCCGGCAGGAAGACGATGCCGGCGTATTCCGGATCCTCCTCGCACAGCATCGCGCTGCCGAAGGCGAGCGCCACGAGCAGGAAGATGACGGCCACGGTCGAAACGAGCGGCACCAGCAGCGTGCCATTGCCGAACTCCACGAACGGGACGCGCATCGCGCTCTGGCGAACGATCAGGAAGGGGAAGAACGCCCCGACCGTGGCGAGGTTGACCAGCGCCGCGCGACGCCACATCGGATGCACGGCCCGGTTGGCGAACGCATAGAGGGCCATCGAGGGCAGCATCAGCATCGGCGCCCAGAGGGGGATCTCAAAAGGCGCCACCGTGCCGACGAAGAGAATCGCCATCGCCGTCGCCGCCATGATCAGATTGGGAAGCGCCTGCTCCAGCACCTGCATCGGCTGCGGCAGCACGAGCGATGTCCACGACCACGCCGGGCTGCGCCGCCGGCGGGCGGGCGCGGGCCGCTCCGCGCGTGCCGGGCGGATGTTCGTGACGATATCGGCGGTCGCCGCCTCGGCGCGCATGCGCGGCTGCTCGACCACGCGATCCTGCCGCGCGGGCGCCGGCGGTCGCCGCTGCTGTGGGCGCGGGCGCCTCCGTGCCGGGGGCGCATAGAGCCCCTCATCGTCGGCATACAGATCGGTTGGAAGGTCGGGCAGACCTGTCGACGACTCGTCGTCGGCTGCGGGGATGCGGGTTGGCGACACCGGGTGACCTAACTCCTGACGCTGGTCGACAACGACGCAATCGGGACCTGCGTGCGTTGTCGCTTGCGGAATGACGAGACCTCGGTGATGCCGCAGAGCTGCAGCATCTCGAGCGTTTGGGCCAACCCGGCGCCGATCGTGTCCGGGACATGCGAGTCGCTGCCAGTCGTGATCAGGCGCCCGCCCATGCTCGTGTAGAGCGCAACGACCTGCCCGGCCGGCATACTGGTCTTCGGCGCCTGCCGGATCCCCGAGGTGTTGATCTCGAACGAGATCCCGCGCTCGATCAGCGACCGCAGCACGGGACGCAGATGGCGCTCGTACCGTAGCGGATCGTAGTCGCCCGCGGACAGCGGCGCATAGCGCTTGGGCAGGTCAATATGCCCGATGGTATCAAACCAACCGGATTCGACGGCGGCGTGCAGCTGCTCGTAGTACGGAACGAAGACGTCGTCGATGGACCGCGTCGCGAAGTAGTCCGGGAAGATGATCTCGCCGCCGTCGCCGTAGTGGACCGAGCCAATCACGAAGTCGAACCGGTCGTGCCGAGCGAGAAAGTCCTCGACCTGGCTGGCGATGCGTGTGTTGAAGTCCACCTCCGCGCCCGCGAGGATGACGAGCCGGTCGCCGAAGCGCTCGCGGGCCCGCTCAACCGACGCGAGGTACTCGTCGTAACGGTAGAACCCGAAGCCATAGTCGGACGGTTCATGGTCGACGTGATCGGTGAACGCGATCTCGGTCACGCCGGCCGCGACGGCGGCCTCGCACGACGCCTCGATCGGCGTGTTGCAGTCCACGGAATGGGTTGTATGGACGTGATAGTCGAACACCCGGCTCCCCTCCTGATGGCTCAGTGTAGAGGGGCGATCCCCGCATTTCCAGCGACATTTCCGCTCTTGTGCGCCAGAATCCGCCCCTGCTGGGTGCCGCCCCGGCAGTCAATATGATATGAGTGTGCGTACGGACGAATGGACGTACGGGGAGGGGCACGAACGCCGGATGAGCGACACGCTGAACAACATTGCACGCGAACTGGGGAACGACCTTCTCGCACTTGGACGCTTGCTGCTCAACATCGCGCTCATCGTCGCGATCGCCTGGGGCGTCACCTACATCGCGCGACGCCAGATCGAACCGATGCTCTCCCGGCGCTCGTTCGGCCGTAACGGTGCGCTGCTGGTCGGCCGGCTCATCTCCATCGCCGCCTTCGTCGCGGCGCTCATCCTCATCCTGTCGTTGCTCGGCGCCAACATGACGGGGCTGCTCGCCTTCCTGAGCGCGTTCACCGTCGCCGTCGGCCTCGCCATCCAGGACGTCCTCAAGAACTTCGTCTCCGGCATCCTGCTGCTCATCGAGCGCCCCTTCCGCGTCGGCGACAAGGTAAAAATCCGCGACGTCGAGGGCGAGGTCCAGGGCATCGACGTCCGGACGACGCTGGTGCGCAACACGGAAGGCGCGCTCGTGCTGATCCCGAACGCCATCATGTTCGCCGAGATCCTGACGAACCGCTCGCACTACCGAACGCGGCGGCTCGACCTCTCGCTCACGGCCAAGACGATGCCGATCGCCGATGTCGAGCGCACGCTGGTCGATAGCCTGAGCGACACGCCGGGTGTCCGCAAGCCGATCCCAGCACCCTCCGTGCGCCAGCGCACCGCCGACGGCACCGCCATGGACATCTCCCTGCTGATCGAAACCGACCCCACCATCGAGCGCACGGTGATGCGGAGATTGGTCGAGGTCCTGGGCGATACCACGATCGAGGTCCGCAAATGAGCGGCGCGAGGCCACGCATCGGCGTTCTCGGCGGCACCTTTGACCCCATCCATCTCGGCCATCTCATCATCGCCAGCCACGCGGCCGACGCGCTGCACCTCGGCATCGTCCTCTTCATGCCGGCGCAGACGCCGCCCCACAAGCGGAACAAGGCGATCTCGCCGGTCCACGACCGCATCGCGATGGTGCACCTGGCGATCGACGGCGACGCCCGCTTCGCCTTCAGCGACCTCGACCTGACGACCGGCGAGCCGTCCTATACCGCCGACCTTGTCGAGCGACTCGGCGGCGAGCACCCGGACGGCGAGATCTTCTTCATCGCCGGCGCCGACTCGTTGCGCGACTTCCCGACCTGGCACGAGCCGGAGCGCATCCTGCGCCACGCGCGGCTGGCGATCGCCGCCCGACCCGGCGTCGTGATCGACGCGGCGATGCTCGATGCCATGCCAGATCTGCGCAATCGAACGACGACCTTCGCCTCGCCGCTGATGGAGATCTCGGCCACGGGCATCCGCAAGCGCGTCCGCGAGGGGCACAGCGTCCGCTACCTCGTGCCGGACGCCGTCGAGCGCTACATCCGCGACCACGGTCTGTACCTCGACGGACCGACACACTCCGGATGATCGAGCCGCCAGCGGACGAACGACTGGTGCACCCGCAGCACCGGCCAGCGGCCTCCGGGAGCACTTGAGGCTGTACCAGCCGCAGAGGTCGGTAAGCGCCGAACCCTGCGCGATGTCGTCGACCAGCCGTCGCACGCGCGGGTCGTCGGCCGTCAACCGTCCGGGATCGGCCGGGTCGTCGCGCCTTATCGCCAGCAATCGTGGACATGTCGCCATGTGCCTCCTCATCCGGCGCCCTGCGGAGGTTGACAGGTCGTTGACCTTGTGTGCGTGCGATCCATATACTGCATGCGCTTCGGGTCAATGCTGACTCGTCCGGAGCGAGCGGACCACCGCCACTCCAGGACTCATCCAAACGTGGACGGAGATGGTTCAACGGTGTTCTCTCGCCACGGGCTCATGCTCGCACTGATCATCCTCCTCACCGCGGTCTCCATCTGGGTCGCCATGCCCGGTGATCGATGGGACATCAACGGCTTCCGCGCCGACCACCCCGCCCGGCAGGGGCTCGACCTCCAGGGCGGCCTTCAGGTGCTGCTCGAGGCGCGCCCGCCCGCCGGCGTCAAGGTCGACAAGGATACGCTCAGTGGCACCCGCGACACGATCGAGCGCCGCGTGAACGCGCTCGGCGTGGCCGAACCGCTCGTCCAGACGCGCGGCAACAACCTGATCGTCGTCGAGCTGCCGGGCATCGACGACCCGGACGCGGCGATCGCCGTCCTCCAGCAAACGGCCCTGCTCGAGATCATCGACACCAACGGCCAGCCGCTCCCGGAAGGGACGCTCGTCCGCACCACGCTCGGCGACCCGTCCAGCACGAACGCAACGCCCGAGGCGGCCGGCGCCACGCCGGTGCCGGTCGAGACACCGCCCCCTGACGCCCCGGTCTTCCAGACGATCATCAGCGGCAGCGACCTCAGCAACGCCTACCCGACCTCGGATGGCCAGACCGGCCAGCTGGTCGTCGGCTTCGAGCTCTCCGGGGATGCGCGGGGCAAGTTCTACGACTACACCAGCACTCACATCGGGCAGCCGATGTCGATCGTCATCGACAAGCGTGTCATCTCCTCGCCACAGATCAACGCCGCGATCTCCGGTCAGGGCGTGATCACCGGCGTCCCCGCGAACCAGGTCAAGGACCTCGCGCTGCAGCTCAAGTCCGGCGCGCTCTCCGTGCCGCTCGAGGTCGTCTCCAGCGAGACGGTCGGCCCGTCGCTCGGCCAGGACTCGATCGACAAGAGCCTGATCGCCGGCGCCATCGGGCTGGCATCCGTCGCGCTCTTCATGGTTCTCTACTACCGCATACCCGGGGTGCTCTCGGTGATCGCGCTGCTCATCTACACGGCGATCACCTTCGCGCTCTATAAGCTCATTCCGATCACGCTGACGCTGCCCGGCATCGCGGGCTTCATCCTCTCGATCGGCATGGCGGTCGACGCCAACGTGCTCATCTTCGCCCGCCTGAAAGAGGAGCTGCGCACCGGCAAGACGGTCGCCCAGGCGATCGAGGCCGGGTTCGACCACGCCTGGCCATCAATCCGCGACTCCAATATCTCGACAATGATCACCTGCATCATTCTCTACTGGTTCGGCCAGTTCACGGGCGCGACGATCATCACCGGCTTCGCCCTGACGCTCTTCATCGGCGTCGCCGTCAGCCTCTTCTCGGCGATCACTGTCACTCGCACCTTCCTGCGGCTGCTCGTCGATGCCGGATTCGTGCGCAGCAGCTGGTGGCTCGGGCTCGGCCGGGACGAGGCGGCGTTTCTGGCGCAGCAGCGCGCGATGGGAGCGGATTAGGACATGGATCATCTCGCAGGCAAACGCCATCTCTGGTTCGCCCTCTCCGCCGTCCTCCTGCTCCCGGGCATCTTCTCGCTGATCGTCCATGGCCTGAACTTCGGCGTCGATTTCACCGGCGGCACGCTTTGGCAGGTGCAATTCGAGCAGGGGGTCGGCACGGAGCAGATCGTCCAGGCACTCAGCGCCAATGGACGGCCCGAAGCGACGGTCCAGCAAGTCGGCGCGGCGGACGAGCATCGCTACCAAATCCGCATGAAGGAGCTGCGCGCCGGCTCCGAAGAGAAGACGCAGCTGACCAACGCCGTGAATGGGATCGCGCCGCTGAACCCGGGCGGTGAGCGACTCGACACGGTCGGCAGCGTCGTCGCGTCGTCACTGCGCACCCGGTCGATCCTGGCCGTCGGCGCCGCGGCGATCGGCATTTTGCTCTACATCGCGTGGGCCTTCCGGAACACCCAACGCCCAATGCTCTACGGCATCTGCGCCATCGTCGCCATGCTTCACGACGCCATCTTCGTCCTCGGCGTCTTCTCCCTGCTGGGATGGTTTTTTGGCGTGGAGATCGACGCGCTGTTCATCACGGCCGTACTGACCGTGATCGGCTTCTCGGTCCACGACACGATCGTCGTCTTCGACCGGATCCGGGAAAACCTGCACGCGGACGTCGGCCACAGCTTCGAGGACGTCGTCAACTACTCCATCGCGCAGACCCTCGTCCGGTCGTTGAACACATCGCTCACCGTCATCCTGACGTTGGCGGCGCTCTTCCTGTTCGGCGGCTCGACGACACGCGAGTTCGTCCTCGCGCTGCTGATCGGGGTGGTCATCGGAACGTATTCATCGATCTTCAACGCGAGCCAGTTGCTCGTCGCCTGGGAGAATGGCGAGATCCAGCGCTTTTTCGGCCGCTTCACCCGTCGCGCGCCGAGCGCGTCGCCCGATACGGCGTAGGAATATCGGGGACTCGCGCGGCGTGGGTTTTCATGCGATCATCTCCCCACGCAATCCCCGGTCTCGCACTGGAAGCGAAAGAACGGTGCAGCACCTCCGCGGTTGGTTGCTACATCACGCGTGGCATCGGCGAAAGCCGGGCTACGCGTTGTGCTACGTCAGGCATCGTGGTCGCCGCCAGAGGCCGGCCACCTCAGCGGTCACGTCGAGGGATTAGGAGGAAGGCTTGGACGAAAAGCTTCTCTATACATTGCCGGTGGTGATCTTCGGCATCCTCGCCATCGGGGTCGCCATCTGGTTGGCGCGCGACGTGTTATCCCGGGACCGGGGCACCCCCGGCATGCAAGACATTTCCGACCGCATCTTCGAGGGCGCGGTCGCCTATCTCAATCGCCAATATCGAACAATCTTTGGTCTCGCGATCGTGGTCGCCATCCTCATGGGCATCCTGGTCGCGATCTTTGAGAATGAGCACCAGACAGCGCGAGGCGTCGTGACCGCGATGGCCTTCCTCGTCGGTGCCGCTCTCTCTGGCATCTCCGGCTTCATCGGCATGTACGTCGCCGTCAAGAGCAACGTCCGCACGGCGGCGGCGGCCCAGAAGGGCACCGGCGCCGCGTTGGTCGTGGCGCTTCGCGGCGGCGCGGTCTCCGGCTTCCTCGTCATCGCACTCGGACTGCTCGGCGTCCTCGGTGTCTACGGGGTCGTCTACCAGTTCGCCGAGGGTGATGTCGCGGCGGTCGCGGAGACGCCCTTCTGGATCGTCGGCTTCGCCTTCGGCGCCAGCTTCGTGGCGCTGTTCGCGCAGCTCGGCGGCGGCATCTACACCAAGGCCGCCGACGTCGGCGCCGACCTCGTCGGCAAGGTCGAGGCCGGCATCCCCGAGGACGACCCCCGCAACCCGGCCACGATCGCCGACAACGTGGGCGACAACGTCGGCGACTGCGCCGGCATGGCCGCCGACCTCTTCGAGAGCTACGAGGTCACCCTGGTCGCCTCGATCATCCTGGGGGTAGCCGGGTTCAAGGCCATCGGGGCCAACCCGGCCCTGGGGCTGGTGTTTCCGCTGGCCGCCCGCGCCATCGGCGTGATCGCCTCGATCGCCGGGGTGTTCGCGGTGCGGGCCAAGGAGGGCGAGACCAACGCCCTCAGGCCGATCAACAAGGGCTTCCTGACCGCAGGCACGCTCACCGTGCTCGGCACCCTCCTCGTCGCCCTGTTCTACGTCGGCAACGACCAGGACAACGCCGGGTGGAAGTGCTTCGGCGCGGTCGCCATCGGGCTGGTGCTCGCCCAGCTGATCAGCCGGCTCACCGAGTACTACACCGGCACCGAGCACTCGCCGGTACAGGAGGTCGCCGAGTCCTCCGAGACCGGGCCGGCCACCGTCGTGCTATCGGGTACGGCGAGCGGCCTGGAGAGC
>DATLHE010000075.1:0-8454 GCA_035540335.1 Thermomicrobiales bacterium
AGCAGGAACGGGGCGCCCTCTCGCTCGGAGACAGACAGGGGCGCGGGGATCACGTTCGGCATGGCTCGGCCTCCTTTTGTCCGGACCGCGCTACCCCAATGGCGTGCGCGGCTGCACGCCCGCCGGGATCGGGCACGCATACGGCCGGCCCTTTGTCGATGCCGTGAACTCGTCTCTCGCGCGCTGCAACAGCGCCGGGTCGGCGATGAAGTCGGCCGCTGTGATCGCCATCGCCTTCGCGGCGTGCAGCATCCCCTTGTGCCCGATCGACATCGCGCCGGTTGCGGTCACGGCCCAGCTGTGCCCGGGGATCGCCAGCGCCCACGTCGTTGTCGTGATCTGGGCTGTCGGCGCGATCCACGAGACGTCGGACACGTCCGTCGAGCCCGGTTGCACCTCTCCACGATCGAGAATCGGCCACACCTCGCCGTTCAACGCCTGGTCGATCAGCTCGGCCGGCAGCTTCTCCTGCGCGAGGATCGAGGCCCGCAGGTCGCGCGGGAAGCTCTCCACGATCCGACGCGCGTATGCATGTTCCTCGTCCGTGAACTCCAGCGGCCCCATCTCCTCGAGCACCGCCAGCATATGATCGCTCATCACCTGGTTGGAGAGCATGTTGTACGCGCCGGAGAGGAATTTCACCTCGAGCGTCGTCTCGGTCATCAGCGCCGCGCCCTCGGCGATCTTCCGCACTCGCTCGCTTAGCTCCTCGACCTGATGACGCTCCGGCGAGCGGATGAAATACCAAACTTCGCAGTCGTCCGGCACCACGTTCGGCGCGCCGCCACCCTTCGTGATCACGTAGTGGATGCGCGCCTTCTCCGGCATGTGCTCGCGCAGGTAGTTCACGCCGATGTTCATCAGCTCGACGGCATCGAGCGCCGACCTGCCCGACTCCGGGTTCGCCGCCGCGTGCGCCGTCCGCCCCCGGAAGCGGTAGGTGACGTTGTCCACCGCCAGGCTGCTCCCCGCCCAGACCGTATTCGTCGACCCCGGATGCCAGGTGAGCGCCATGTCGAGGTCGTCGAACACACCTTCGCGGGCCATGAAGACCTTGCCCTCGCACGTCTCCTCCGCCGGGCAGCCGTAGTAGCGGATCGTCGCTGGCGTTCCGGTGTGCTCCAGCCACGCCTTCATCACGCTCGCCGCCGCCAGCGACGCCGTGCCGAGCAAGTTGTGCCCGCAGCCATGCCCCGGACCATCCGTGACCACGGGTTCCTGCACGTCCTGGTTCTTCTGCGACAGCCCCGGCAGCGCGTCGTACTCACCGAGGAAGCCGATCACCGGTCCGCCCTCGCCCTGCGACCACTCGGCCATGAAGGCGGTTTCCATGCCGCCGATATTGCCGGTGATCGTGAAGCCGTCCCGCTTCAGATCGTCGCTCTGCAGGCCGCAGGCGAAGGACTCGATCAACCCCACCTCAGGCTTGTCCCAGATCTGGTCCGAGATACCGATGAAGCGGTGCTGCCGCTCCTCCAGCCACTCGACAACCTCCGCGTGAACACCAGAATCGATTCGCTTGTCCGTCTGTTGCGCCATGTGCGTGCCCTCCATGTGCGTACGTTGCATGGCGCATCATCGCAGAGATGGGGTCGTCGTGCGCGGCCACTTAGAGGTACCGGAAGCCGGGACGGCGCACCGGCTACGTAGCCTCAGACCTTGTGTCGCACCTGTGGCGCACCTGCTGCCGAGGCGCGCTTTCCTTCATCCGTGCCGATGCTCTCGCCCCATCCGTCCCGGTCGCGCCGGCTCCTGTGGCCGGCGTACGGTGACGACCAATCACATGGGATTGGGCAAGGCATTTTTCTGTCAGCTTGCTGATGAGGAGAACACACCGGAGAGCGCGCGACCACGGCGTGGGAAAGTGGAGGTTGCGCAAGCCTGTCGCTACCGCCGGGAGAACTGCCGCTCCAGCTCGTTCTGCGACATGTGCAGCATGGTCGGGCGACCGTGCCCGCACGCCCGCGGCTGCTGCGTGCGCTCCAGCTGCGCCACCAGCTCGCGCATCTCCGGCAGCGACAGTGCCTGACCGGCGCGGATCGAGGTATGGCAGGCGGCGCTGATCGCGACCGAATCCAGCCACGAATCGCCGGACCCACCGTCCGCCAGCTCCTGCAGGATCTCGTGCAGCCGCTCGGCGATGTCCACGCCCCGCACCAGCGCCGGAATCTGCCGCACGATCACCGAGTGCTCGCCGAACCGCTCCATGTCGAAGCCGACCTCGTTCAGCTCGTCCACCGACTTGTCGAACACCGCCAGCTCGTCCGGCGGCAGCTCCACCACCAGCGGATCGAGCAGCGGTTGCCGGTCGACCTGCTTCGCCATCATCTGGGCGAGGATCTTCTCGTACATCACCCGCTCGTGCGCCGCATGCTGGTCGATCAGGAACATCCCCGCCGGCCCCTCGGCGATGATGTACGTGCCGCCGACCTGCCCCAGCACCCGCATGACCGGGATTCCCGACGGATGCGCAGGCGGCTCCGGCGCCTCACGCTCGCGCGGCGTCCTGCTGTCCAGCTCCTGCTCGCCCCCGAGCGCGATCGGCTCGTGCCCGTTCATGAACGACACCTGGTTCGCCGTGAATGTCGCCCGCGGCACCGGCTCGAACCGCACCTCCGGCAGCACGTCCCGCTGCTGCGCCATCAGCGCCTGGTGCGTCGCCCGCTGCACGGCCCGGCAGACCGCCCGCTCGTCGGCGAACTTCACCTCGGCCTTGGTCGGGTGCACGTTGACGTCGACCGCCGCCGGATCGAGCTCGATCCTGACCATCCCCAGCGGATGCCGTCCAACCATGAGCAAGCTGTGATAAGCGTCCTCCAGCGCGAACACCAGCGCCCGGTGCTGCACGAGCCGCCCGTTGACGAAGAAGGAGAGACTCTGCCGGTGAGACCGGCTCACGCGTGGCGAGCTTACCCACCCGCTCACCGTCACTCCCGGTACCCTCGCGTCCGCGTCCAGCTCCGTCAGCGGCAGCACCTCGTCCGCCAGCTCGGTGCCGAATACACCCAGCGCCGCCGCGACGTCGTCCCCGGAACCGTCCGTCCGCACCGACCGCCGCCCGTCCGTCGTCAGCGACCATTGGATGTCGCTCCTGTGACAGGCGTACGCCCCGATCAGGCGCGAGATGTACGTCGCTTCGGTCGACGGCTGGCGCAGGAACTTCCGCCGCGCCGGAACGTTCGCGAACAGGTCGCGCACGGTCACCGTCGTGCCGCGCGGCGCCGCATCGACCTTCGCCGCCCCCACGCGCCCAAAATCGACCGCCAGCGCCCCTCCGGCCTGCCCGGCCGACGTGCGGATCGACAGCTCCGCCACCGCCGCGATGCTCGGCAGGGCCTCGCCCCGGAACCCGAGTGTGTGCAGCCGCTCCAGGTCGTCGAACGACGTCAGCTTGGACGTCGCATGCCGCGTCACCGCCAGCGGCAGCTCCTCGCGCGCCATCCCGATCCCGTTGTCCGAGACACGAATGAGCTTGCCGCCGCCCTCCTCGATTTCGACCGAGATGCGCGTGGCATGGGCGTCGATCGCGTTCTCGATCAGCTCCTTGACGACCGACACCGGCCGCTCGACGACCTCGCCGGCGGCAATCTTGCCGATCGTCTCTTCGGTTAGCAGGTGAATTGACATGGGGCGCCCTGGAACTCGAACCGGATGACCATGCAATGAGCATAGCCGAATCACTCGATCGGCGTGCCCGGCGGAGGAATGAGTCCCGGCACCTCGTCGCGCGTCACCGCCGTGCCCCTGCGATGCCCGGAGACATACGGGCTCGGGTACTCGAAGAAGCGCCACGGCGCGAGCACCGCGCGACTGATCCCGATCCGCGGTCCGGCGTGGATCGCCTTGTCGGTCCTTCCGCAGTGCACGGAAAACTCGGGCGAGGTCATCAGGTCCGTCCCGATGTCGGGCAGATGGATACCCATCGCCTGCCCGAGGCTGCCTGGCCCGCGAGCCAGCTGAGCGTCCTTCACGCCGTTCCGGCGCTGGTGCATGACGTCCAGCCCCTCCAGCGGCTCCAGCGCTCGCAGCAGGATCCCCCCACTCTGCCCCTCCGCGTGCGACACGATGTTCATCATCGTGTGGATGCCATAGGAGAGATAGACGTACGCGGTTCCCGGCGGTCCGGCCATCGCCTTCCGCGCCACCTTCAACCGCCCGGCGTGCGAGGCGGGATCGCCGGGTCCGGCATACGCCTCGACCTCGACGATCCGCCCCGCGACGGTCACGCCCCCACGCTCGATGCGCAGCACGCAGCCGATCAGGTCCCACGCGACCTCGACCGGGTGGCGGCTGAACCACTCCCGGTCGATTATCCGCTCGCTAACCATCGCCAAGCGCGGCCAGCCGCTGCCCGATCACGGCCACCTGCTCCTTCGCCCGCTCCAACCGCTCGCGCTGCACCTGCACGACGTGCTCCGGCGCTCGCGAGACGAACGACTCGTTGGAGAGCTGCTTCTCGGCCCGCTGCTGCTCTTGGGTCGCGTCCTCGAGCTCCTTCGCCAGCCGGGCCCGCTCTGCCTCCAGATCGACCATATCCGCCAGCGGCAGCGAGGCGACCACCTCGCCCGCGATCGCCGTCATCGCCTGCGGGTTCTGCTCCGCCGGCCCGGCATGGATGCGCAGGTGATCGTCGGCGATCCGCGCCAGGAAGCCGATCTCCCGCCGCGACGCCTCGAAGTCCGCCGCCAGGTCCCCGGCATGGATGTCGGCGCTGATCCACCGCGCCGGCTCGACCCCCGCGTCCGACCGGACATTGCGGATCGATCGCACCAGCTCCATCAGCGAGCCGAACGCCCGCTCGGCCGCCTCGTCGCGCATGACCGCCTCCGGCCACGGCGCGACCATGATGCTCTCGCCGCCGTGCGGCAGTTGTTGCCACAAGGTCTCGGTGATGAACGGCATGAACGGGTGCAGCAGCCGCAGGCTGCGCTCGATCGTGTATGCCAGCACCTGCGCGACCACCGCAGCCTCGGCCGGATCCTTGAGCCGGACCTTCGACGCCTCGATGTACCAGTCGCAGAGCTCGCTCCAGATGAAGTCGTTGATCTGCCGCCCCGCCTCGCCGAACAGGTAGCTATCCAGCAGCCGCGTCGAGTTGCGCGTCACCTCATCCAGCCGGCTCAGGATCCAGCGATCGGCCAGTGCCAGCTCGCCGGTCGGCCGCGCCGGACACTGCTCGTCCATCGCGATCTCGTGGTCGGAGATCGTCCGCAGCGCGAACCGCGTCGCGTTCCACAGTTTGTTGCCGAAGTTGCGGCTGGCCTCCACCTTCTGGACGCTCAGGCGGCTATCGTTGCCCGGCGAGGCCTGCGTCACCAGCGCGTAGCGCAGCGCGTCGGCGCCGTACTCGTTTGAGACCTCGGTGGGATCGATCACGTTCCCCTTGGTCTTGCTCATCTTGGCGCCTTCGATGTCGCGCACGATGCCATGGAGATAGACCGTGTGGAACGGCACCTCGCCCATCATCTCGATGCCGAGGAAGACCATCCGCGCCACCCAGACGAAGAGGATCTCGTACCCCGTCTCCATCACGGAGCCCGGGTAGAACCGCTTCAGGTCGAGCGTCTGGTCCGGCCAGCCCAGCGTCGAGAACGGCCACAGCCCGGAGCTGAACCACGTGTCGAGCACGTCCGGGTCCTGGACCACGGCCGCGCCGCACTCTGGACAGGCATCCAGTGTCTCTTCCTCGGTGGCGTTGACGTGCCCGTTCTCGCAGTACCAGATCGGGATCCGGTGCCCCCACCAGAGCTGGCGCGAGATTGTCCAGTCGTGGATGTTCTCCAGCCAGTTGTCGTAGACGCCCTTGAACCGCTCCGGCACGAACGTCAATCGGCCATCCTGCGCGGCCTCGTAGGCCGGCTTGGCGAGCGAGTCCATCTTTACGAACCACTGCTCGCTGATCATCGGCTCGACGACCGTATCGCAACGTTCGCAGTGCCCGACGCTGTGCGTGTGCGGCTCGACCTTCTCCAGCAGCCCGAGCTCCTCGAATCTCTGGACGACAGCCTTGCGCGCCGCCTCCCGGCTCAGACCCTCGAACTCGCCGCCGTTCTCGTTGATCGAGGCGTCCGCGTTCATCACGTTGATCGCCGGCAGCCCCGTCCGCTGCGCGATCTCGAAGTCGTTCGGGTCGTGCGCCGGGGTCACCTTCACCGCGCCGGTGCCGAACGCCTTGTCGACGTGCTCATCGGCGACGATCGGGATCAGGCGGTCGACGATCGGCAGCCGCACGTGCTGGCCGACGAGGTGCCCGTAGCGCTCGTCCTCCGGATGCACCGCCACGCCCGTGTCGCCGAGCATCGTCTCCGGCCGCGTCGTCGCCACGACGAGCCGCTCGTCCGAGCCTTCGACCGGGTACGCAAGGTACCAGAGGTTCGACTGCTCCTCGCGGTACTTGACCTCCAGGTCCGAGATCGCCGTCCGGCAGCGCGGGCACCAGGTGATCATCCGCTCGCCACGGTAGATCAGCCCCTTGTCGTAGAGGTGCTTGAAGGTGTGCCGGACCGCCTTCGCCGGCCCCGGATCCATCGTGAACGCGAACCGCGACCAGTCGCACGACGCCCCGAGCAGCTTCATCTGCTCGCGGATCCGCGGCCGGTACTCGTCCATGAAGCCCCAAACGCGCTCCAGGAACTTCTCGCGCCCAAGATCCTGCCGCGTCAGCCCTTCCTCGGCGAGCAGCTTCTCGACCACCCACTGCCCGGCGATCCCGGCGTGGTCCGCGCCCGGCAGCCACAGCGTCGGCTCGCCCTTCATCCGGTGCCAGCGCGCCATGATGTCTTCCAGCGCCACGAACAGCGCATGGCCGACATGCAGCACGCCCGTCACGTTCGGCGGCGGCATGATGATCACGAACGGCTGCCGCCCCTCGGTAAGATCGCTGTCGTTCGGGGCAAAATAACCCTGCTCGTCCCACCAGTCATACAGGCCCCGCTCGACGGCGGACGGATCATAGGTCTTGGCGAGCTCCGCCGGTCGCGTTGCCTGGTTGGTCGTATCCACAATCGTCCTCCGTCGTCGGAACGCGGGTGCTGGAGGTGTCTCCGGATGCCGGGGCACAAAAAACCGCCCTGACATTGCCAGGACGGGTCTCCCCGCGGTACCACCTCGCTTCGGCGTGATGTCACGCCGCTCTTGAGCGCGCTAACGGGCGAACCCGCCACCGGCTAGACGCATCGCGCGTTTCACCGGCGGACCTCCCAGGCGACCTTCGGAACGTGGTGCTCTGCCGTGGCTTCCAGCCTCTGGCCAACGGCTCCCTGTCGAGGCGACGTTCCTACTCCTCCCGTTCATCGGAGTTGGAAACATTATGTCGGACCTCCGGGCATCATGCAATGTCAGCCGGGGCACACCAGTTGCAGCATGACCCTGCACGTCCCGACGATCGACACGGAGAGGCCCCATGAGCCAGCAGTGCACGCACCTCGACCAGATCCACGACGTCACGCCCAACACGCCCGAGGGATGCGAGGAATGCCTCGCCAGCGGCGATGCCTGGGTCCATCTGCGCCTCTGCCTGACCTGCGGCCACGTCGGCTGCTGCGATTCCTCGAAGAACAAGCACGCCTCCAAGCACGCCCACGCCACCGGCCACCCCATCGTCCAGTCCCTCCAGCCCGGCGAAGACTGGCGCTGGTGCTACATCGACCTCACCTACGTCTGACGTCGACCAGCTCTGTCCCCTAGGGGAGGGATTGATCGCGCTTGGCCGTCTACAAGGGCAACCTTCGACAGCGCGATCAATCCCTCCCTCCGTGCCCGGTCGAACTCATGAGATTCAACATGCCCCGCGCCCAGACACCCCTCAATCAGAGCGAAGTGATGAACCCAACGCGAAGCGGCGCTCGCACCCGCCCACGTCAGATCCAGATGCCGCGCGTTCCGCCGCCGTACGGTCGTCCCGCGTGAGCGACCCCCATATCGGGCGCCCACGTTCCGTCGTCGCCGCGCACCCCGAACGGTATGCGCCCTCTTCGCCGCAGACGAAGGATCTCCGTGCGCAGCGAAGTGAGAGCACGTCCATCCCGGCGCGCAGCGCTGCCACAAGGGATCTCCGCACGGGGCCATACACCCGTCAGGCCGACGCACAGATCCCCCTGCCGAGCCCGCGGGCACAGAGGCTTCCAGGGCATTGGACGTCACTCGGGACGACGGGGGATCACCGGCCTCGGACCAGCTGGCATTGTGTAGTAGGCCTCAGATTGCCCCTGCCCTTCTTTGGTTGTTGGGGGTGTTCCAGAGTGGGCATCGCATGGTACACTGACATGATGCGATCGTATGTTCGGGTTCCGCAGCGACGCATCGTTCGTACGCACCTTTCTACGTTTCCAGCTCCCCCTCGTCGTCGAGCAGCGGAAGCACGCTAACCAGGGGTAATCCTTCATGCCGCCACAGTTCGACCAGATCCGCGTCCGCGGCGCCCGCGAGCACAACCTCAAGAACATCGACGTCGAC
>DATLHE010000076.1:0-10471 GCA_035540335.1 Thermomicrobiales bacterium
CATCGATGGCACCATCGGCATCGGTGGCGGCAGCTCGATTGATGTCGCCAAGGCCGCCGCCGCTTTGGCAACGAATCCGGGCGCTCCCGGCGACTACGTCGGCCGCGAGAAGCTGACCCACGACCCGCTGCCCATCATCGCGATCCCGACCACGGCCGGCACCGGCAGTGAGGTGACGATGTGGAGCGTGCTCACGGACGCGGCGACTGGCACGAAAGTCAGTATCGGCTCCGTGCGCATCATGCCGAGGGTCGCCTTGCTGGACCCGGAGCTGACCTACGGGCTGCCGCCGGCATTGACCGCAGCCACCGGGATGGACGCGCTGAGCCATGCTGTGGAGTCGTATGGCAGCGTCTGGAACCACCCCATTGCGGAGTCGCTCGCGCTACGCGCCATCGAGCTGATCGGGCAGCACCTGCGGGCCGCGGTCGAGAAGGGGGCCGATCCCGATGCGCGGCGCGGCATGCTGATGGCCAGCCTGATCTCCGAGATGGCGGCGAATTCGACGCGACTCGGCCTCTGCCACGCGCTGGCGCTGCCCGTCGGGGCCATCCGCCATGTGCCGCATGGGCTCGCGAACGCGATGCTCTTGCCCGAGGTTGCCGCCTTTAACGCCGCGGCGGATGTGGAGCGGTACCGGACCGTCGCGCGCTCCCTGGACGGCTCCGACGACGCGGCTACCGCGATCGATCGGCTGCGTCGTGACATCGGCATCACGGATGGCCTGCGAACGTGGCGCGTCGAGCCGGGCGACTTTCCGACGCTGGCCGAGATGGCGATGAAGAGCGACAACGTGCTCGCCAACCCGCGGGAGGCCACCCGCGCCGACCTCATCGGTATCCTTGAGGCAGCGATGTAGGCACGCTGTCGAATGTGTTGAAAGGGCGGACCTCGTGTCTGCCCTTTTCGCGTTGGCGTGTGCGCGTGGAGTTATGGAAGGCGGTCAAGGAACGAAACCTGGCCGCAGACAACTATCATCATCCTGAGCGAGCGGGAAGAGCTTGTCCTGCAACGGTGGAGAAGTGCGTCAATGAAATCAACGCCTATTGTGTATGTGATATGTGGATTCATCGGTGCGGGTAAAACCACCTTTGCAAAGACGCTGGAGGACAGAACTGGTGCGGTGAGAATCACAAAGGATGAGTGGCTCATCCGATTAATTGGAAACGACCCTACAATCGAGGGCTTTGAGGAATACGATCATAAGATCATTGGTCTATCAAGGGATATTGCATTTCAACTCGCCGAGAAGGGTGTTGATGTCATCATGGACGAAGGCTTTTGGCTCAAGGAGCAGCGAGTTGAACTAAGGAGAAAAATAGAGGCAATCGGCGCAAGGGAGGTCTTGTATTATCTTGACACTCCGATAGAAACGATACGGGAGAGGGTCGTGGGGAGAAACGGCAATCTCACGAAAGACTCATTCAAAATCAGCAGAGAAATGCTCGACAATTACCTGCAGTATTGGCAGCCTCCAGGTGAAGATGAAGATTACGTGCTCGTCAGTGAGGCTGAGTGAACGCTATCGCCTCTTCACATCCTCAAAGGCGAACGGTCGTGTCGGCAACTCCGCTTCGCGTAGGGCTCGCCAAGCCGAGCGCCTCAGCGCGAGAAGCGAAATGCTCGCTCATGGGCGATTGCGCGGCAATCGAGCGACCAGCAGGGGCGATGCGGCCCCTTCGCTTGTCGTTCCCGGCGGGAACGCACCCGGGCGGGCCCTTCGCTTCTCGCCTGCGGCCCGGCCGGGTCCGCCCGTACGATGCCGGGGCGAACGCCGGTGACTGCCCTCAGCGCCGCTCGGTACCGGTGATGGCGATGAGGCGGTCGAAGTAGTCGGGAAAGGTTTTGGCCACGCACTCGGGGTCGAGGATGCGGACGCCGGGGGCGCGCAGGGACGTGATCCCGAAGCTCATCGCCATCCGATGATCGTCGTACGTCTCGATGTCCGCCGGGGTGATCGGGCGCGGCTGGATCGTCATCCCGTCCTCGAACTCCTCGACCTCCTGCCCGAGCTTGCGCAGCTCCGTCGCCACCGCGCTGACGCGGTCGGTCTCCTTGATCCGGTTGTGGGCGACGCCGCGGATCGTGACCGGGCTGTCGGCGAAGGGCGCGATCGCCGCCAGCGTCTGCGAGGTGTCCGAGATCGCGTTGAGGTCGAAGTCGCCACCCCGCAGCACGCCGTCGGCCGGGCCGCGGACGACCGTCTCCCGCTCGGTCATCTCGACCGTCGCACCCATCGCCTCGAGGACGTCGACAAAGTCCAGGTCCCCTTGCAGCGAGTTGGTGCCGAGGCCCTCGACGCGGACCTCGCCGCCGCTGATCGCCGCCGCGGCGAAGAAGTAGGAGGCGTTCGAGGCGTCCGGTTCGATGTGGTAGACGCGGCCGGCGTAGCGCTGGCCGGGGTCGACGCGGAAGGTCTGCCACGTCTCGGTGTCGATGTCGGCCTCGACGCCGAAGGCCTCCATGACATCGACGGTGATCTCGATGTAGGGCTTGGAGACGAGCTCGCCGGTGATCTGGATCGTCACGCCGTCGCGGGCGTAGGGCGCGGCCAGCAGGACGCCGGTGAGGTACTGGCTGGAGAGGTCGCCGGCCATCTGTGCCGTGCCGCCCGGCAGGCCGTCGGCGATGACGCGGACCGGCGGGCAGCCGGTGCCCGCCTCGCTGGTGGCGTTGGAGCCGAGCTGGTTGAGGGCGTCGAGCAGCGGCTGGATTGGGCGCTGGCGCATGCGCGGCACGCCATCCAGGCGGAACGCGCCGTGGCCGAGGGCGACGGCGGCGGAGAGGAAGCGGACGGAGGTGCCGGAGTTGCCGAGGAAGAGGTCGGCGCTGGCGGCGGGGAAGGTGCCACCCCCGCCCTCGATCGCGAAGGACTCGGCGGCCTCGTCGCCGATGACGCGGATGCCGAGCTGGTTGAGCGCGGCGGCCATGTAGCGGGTGTCGTCGCTGAAGAGCGCGCCGATGAGGGTGGAGGGACCGTCGGCGAGCGCGGCGGTGAGGAGCGCGCGGTTGGTGATGCTCTTGGAGCCGGGCACGCGGGCGGTGCCGGTGACGGGGCGGCTGATCGGGGCCAGCTCGAGCACATCGGCGCGGAACGACGAGTTGGTATAGAACATCGACATCGGGGCACTCCGGCGATCGGGCGTCATCGAAAACAGGGGAAAGCCGGGCGGATCGCGGTGGGGAGCGGCTTCCGGGTCAACTGTGGCCGACGGTCCGCGTGGCGTCAATGTGATTGGGCGGGGACGGGTGGATTGGGCGGACCCATTCGGCTCCGCTCGCGCGCAGCGGCAGGGAAGGCTCCAGAGTCTGCCCTACGCCAGTACCGTGAGGTGGTGGCTGGCGAGCCGACGCCGGCCACAGGTGCGGCACAAGACCGGCGCTACCGGGGCGAGCGGGCCAGCCCGCATCGTTGCGCCGTGACGGCGAACGGGCCCCGGCCAATGCGGGCCGGGGCTACTGGGGCATGAGTCAGTCCCCGCCGAGCGCGGTGACGATGGTGTCGGTGTTGTAGGTCATCATCCTGATGTAGGTGTCGCCGTCGGAGCCGGGCTCGCCGAGCGCGTCGGTGTAGAGCGACGGGGCGAGCTCGACGCCGGCCTCATCGGCGATCGACTGCATCAGGTCCGGGTTGACGACGTTCTCGGCGAAGATCGCCGGCACCCCGGCGTCGTCGATGGCGTCGACGAGTTCTGCAATGTCCTTCGCGCTCGGGTCGCCCGCCTCGGTCGAGAGCGAGCCGAGCGCCGTGCCGAGGATCTCGAAGCCGTATGCATGCGCGTAGTACGCGAACGTGTCGTGGCTGGTGACCAGCTTGCGGTTCTCCTCCGGGACCGTCGCCACCTTCTCGCGGATCGACGCGTCGAGGTCCTTCAGATCCGTCGTGTAGGCATCGGCGTTCTTCTGGTAGGCGTCCGCGTTGTCCGGGTCCGCCGTCGCCAGCGTGGCGCGGATCGTCTCGACGGCGATGACGGCGTTGCCGGCGTCGCCCCAGATGTGGGGATCGGTGTCGCCGTGGTCGTGGCCGTCCTCTTCGTGATGCTCCTCGCCATCTTCCTCATGCGCGCCATCGAGCAGGGTGACGCCCTTCGTGACCTCGACATAGGTGGCGGAGGTGCCGGACGATTGCATCATGCCGTCCAGCCACGGCTCAAAGGCCGGGCCAATGGCGAAGATGACGTCCGCGTCGGCGATGCTGGCGACCTGGCTCGGGTCCGGGTCGAAAGTATGCGCGTCGCCGCCGGCCGGGACGATGGTGGCGACCTCGATGCGGTCGCCGCCGACGTTCGTCACCCAGTCGGCGAGGATGCTGAATGTCGCGACGACCTTCGGCGGGTCGCCCTGCGCGATGACGTTCGCGCGGGTCGCCGGGAGTGCGGCGAGGACCGGGGCCAGGGTAGCCACGCGGGCGAGGGTTCGCCGCGAGAGTAGTCGGTCACGGGACATGGGAACTGGTTCCTTCCATTGCTATGCTTCGGGTACAGCGCACGCGGTCCGGCGATCCGGGTGGCCGATTACTTGATACAAAGTATCAGAATAACCAGCGGCGCGCGCGGCGTCAAATGCGCCCGTGCCGGAACCGGCGCCACCGGTCCGGACGTTGTACAAGGGGAGAGACACGTTCTCTCATCAGCAATCGCGCCAGCAACGACGCACCAGCACACAGGGTGAAGACATCAATGGGGATTCCGGTGAGGCGAGGCCTCGTCCTGCTCATGGCCATCTGGATCGTGCTCGGCAACGCGCTCGCCGCCGCGCCGGTCATGGCGCAATCGGCAGACACCAGCGCCGACGTCGCGATCGTCTCGCGGGTGGTGCGCGACCTGTCCCGCGCCGAGCAGCGGCAGGACTACAACATGCTCTACGACCTGATGCTGCCGGACGCCCGCCGTCTCGTGCCGCGCCAGGCGATGCTCAACTGGTACGAGTCGGAGGAGACGCTGGTCCCGACCGAGGACCCGGTCGTGGCCTCGGTGACCTTCGGCGAGTACGAGTACCCGCTCACCGGCGAGGTCTACGACAACGTCGCCACCGTGACCTACACGCAGCAGGGTGAGCTGGGCGGCGTTGCCGAGGAGGAGGAGCTGGTGCTCCACCTCTGGCACGACGGCCAGACGTGGCGCTGGTTCTTCGACGGCACGGAGCGGCAGGTCGACCGCATCGCCCGGCGCACGGAGACGCTACTCGACTATCACTCGCCCTATGCGACGGAGGCCTATCAGCAGATCGATGCGTTCTGGGCGCAGCTGTTCGCCAACGCCGGGCGTGAGTACGTCGCCCCGGTCGACATGGTCGGCGTCCGCGTCGAGCCGACGGAGACCGGCTGCGGCATGGAGCGCGATATCTCGGCGATGCTCGTCTACTACTGCACGCTGGACCAGACGATCTACTACGATCCGGATTTCCGCGATATGGTCACGGACGCTGGCGGCGATTATGCCTGGTACACCATCATCGCCCATGAGTGGGGGCATCACGTCCAGAACCTGCTTGGGATCGACGCGACGATGGACCCCGAGCTCGACGGCGGGTTCTACCCGATCGAGCTGGAGCTACAGGCCGACTGTATGGCCGGGATGTACGGGCAGGACGCCTTCGCCCGCGGTCTGATCGACGACCGGGACACCCGCGCCGCCGCCCGCGTGACCGACGCTGCCGGCGATCTGGATGGAACGTCGTGGGACGATCCCTCGGCGCATGGGACCGGCGAGCAGCGCGAGCAGTCGTTCTGGACCGGCTTCGACGACGGCCTGCGCGGCTGCAACCTCGACCTCGTCAACCCCGGCCAGAACGAGAACGGCTGGCATTCCTAGCCGAACGCGGCTCGCGCCATGGTTGACGTTGGCCGGTCGGGACGTCGGGCCTCGTTCGCCGTTGTCGAACCCACGAGTGTGTGCCATCTCAGATGGCACACACTCGAAGCCCGAGATGTCATCATGAACGAGGCGGCCACGATGGCCGCCTCGTTCGCATGCGGGGAAGGACGGGAACACCATGGGGACCATGAAGGAACGGATGCTGGCGGGCGAGCTCCACATCGCGAATGACCCCGAGCTGGCGGTCGACAACCAGCGGGCGATGGCGCTCATGGAGCGTTACAACGCCAGCCCCGCCGCCGATGGTGAGGCGCGATGCTGCTTGACGTCGCGCCGATCACGATCGGCGACGACTGCCAGTTCGGTCCCAACGTGCAGCTCCTCACCCCGACCCACCCGGTCGAGCCCGGACCGCGCCGCGAGAAGTGGGAGGCCGCGAAGCCAATCACGATCGGCAACAACGTCTGGCTCGGTGGAGGGGCGATCGTCCTGCCCGATGTGACCATCGGCGACAACACGGTCGTCGGCGCTGGCGCGGTGGTGACCAAGAGCCTGCCCGCCAACGTCGTCGCCGTCGGCAACCCAGCGCGCGTCGTGCGCGAGATCTGAGACGGGATGATCTCCATGCGATGATGCCTTTGCCCTGCCCCTCCGGGGCATTGCCGCAGGTGCAGGGCGAGAAGCGGAGCGAGCCCTTCGCTTCTCGCTTCGCTCGGCCGAGAGCCTTCGGCCATCCGCCCGTACGATGGAAGGCGTGCTGTTTAGCCGGATTCTGTACGAGACGGAGGCAGCCAGTTGGCCGCCTCCGTTGTTGTGCGTCACCGGCGATCCGCGCTCGCGACGAGCATTCGCGTCGGGCGGCCGTGGGCGATGCGCTTCGCCCATGTGCTCGGGAACGCGCGCAGCTCGGCGCCGGGCACGATCGTCAGCCGTGCGCGCCGCCCCTCGAGGGCGCGCCGGACGCCGGCGAGGACCTCATCGAACGGGATGCCCTCGGCCATGGCGGCCGATTCGTTCACGCGGATGGCGAGCGCGGCACCGGTCGATGCCAGCAGCGCCCACGGCTCCCGGCCGGCCACCGCGCGGAGCAGTTTGCCGTACGGGAAGTTGATCGTCACCGTGTCCGCGTGGCCCCATAGCCACGGCGGGAGGTCGGTCGCGTCGGCCGCGAGGAAGCGTAGGTTGTCCCAGCCCTTGCGCGCGGGTTTGACGAGGTTGTCGAGACAGGTATCGACGCCGACGACGGCGCAGGCCGAGTCGGTGCGGGCAACGTGCAGCGCGTAGGCGCCGTCGCCGGTGCCGAGGTCGAGATGGACGCGCTCGAACCGGTCGAGCCACGCCGGAAGCGCCGCGTGCGCCGGGCGCACGGGCGTCGGGATTGTTTGGAGGGCCGCCACGGCGGGAGAATCCTTTCGGGAAGAGCGGATGGACCGTTTCGCGAAAGGCCGTGGCGGCGGACCTCGGATCGATTGTCGGGGGTGGGCGCGTCAGAAGCCGTCGAGGAGCTTCGGGGAGCGGTGAAGGAGGCGCGTCAGGCATGCCAAAGTGGCCGGATCAGCGGCTGCGATCCGGCAGGCACCTGTCTCCCTCTGTGCTTGGGGGGACTAACGGGGCGGGTGGAAGATGCGCGTGGTCATGGTTGCGGTTTTCGGTTTCCAGGCGCCGAACCGGCGCATAAGCGTCGCACCAATTGACGGTGTCATTCCTCATAACGCGCGAGGGGCGATGGTGTGACATTGGCGGACAACGCGTTCGCGGGACGGCATTGAACGCGCATCGGGCGGCTGCCCTTTTGGATGTCTGAGCGCGTTCAATGAGCCTGCTCTGAGCGAAGCGAACGGGTCCCCTACGCTGATACACAGCGACGCCGGTCCCCAACCACCGCGCGTACCCGTACAATGCAGCCATCAGCCGGCCGACCCCAGAGGAGCACCCCGATGAGCACGCAACCGTTGGTGAGCAATCCGCTCGACGTCTTCAGCGACCAGGCGCTGCCGCGCTGGGCGCGCGTGCACCAGCGGCTCGACGCCGAATCCGTCGGCAGCATCGCCGATGCGGTGGCGCGCGAGTTCGCGCGGCCGGAGATCCGCGACAGCATCCGGCCGGGCCAGAAGGTCGCGCTCACGGCCGGCAGCCGGGGCATCGACCGCATCGCGGAGGTGCTGCGGAACGCCGTCCACCAGGTGCGGCTGCTCGGCGCAGAGCCGTTCATCGTCCCGGCGATGGGCAGCCACGGCGGGGCGACCGCCGAGGGCCAGCGCGCGCTCATCGCGCACTACGGGGTGACCGAGGAGAGCATGGGCGCGCCGATCCGGGCGAGCATGGAGACGGTGCATCTCGGCGAGATCGCCGGCAATGTGCCGGTCTGGTTCGACCGCATCGCCTACGAGGAGGCCGACGCCGTCATCCCGGTCGGGCGGGTCAAGCCGCACACCGACTTCCGTGGCCCGACCGAATCCGGCCTGATGAAGATGATCGCGATCGGGCTCGGCAAGCAGCACGGCGCGAGCTGGTTCCACAGCCAGGGCATCGGCACCTTTGGCGAGCTCATCCCGCGCGTCGCGGCCTATACCCTCTCGCAGGTGAACATCCCCTTCGGCATCGCGCTCGTCGAGAACGGGCTGAGCAAGCTGGCGATCATCGAGGCGGTGCCGAAGGCGGGGATGTACGAGCGCGAGCAGGAGCTGCTGACCATTGCGCGGGGCAAGCTGGCGCGGCTGCCGCAGGTGGAGCGCGCCGACGTGCTGATCGTCGACGAGATCGGCAAGGACATCAGCGGCGACGGCGCGGACCCGAACGTCATCCACCGCGACGTCGCCGGGGTGATCGACTTCAGCGAGGCGCGGCCGCAGGTGCAGCGGGCGATCGTGCGCGGGCTGACCGTCGACACCGAGGGCAACGCGACGGGCATCGGCATGTTCGATTTCGCGCTGCGGCGGGCGGTCGACGCGATGGACCCGATCCCGACCTACATGAACATGATCACCGCGAAGTCGCCGCAGGGCGCGCGGGTGCCGATCACGGTCGAGACCGACCGCCAGGCGCTCTCGCTGGCGATCGCCTCGGCGCTGAAGGTGGAGCCCGGGCAGGCGCGGATCATCCGCATCGCCAGCACGAAGACGCTGGATCGGGTGCTGATGTCGGCGCCGCTGCTGGCCGAGCTGGAGGGCTCGGACGCGATCGAGGGAATCGACGAGCCGGGCGAGATCGGCTTCGACACGGGCGGGATGTTTACCGAGGCGCTCTAGCGCATCGTCGCCGGCTCGTTGTCCGTGGCGTGGATCTCGTTGCGGGCGTGGCGCAACGCGAGGATTGGCAGGTAGGTCTTGATCCGGCTCGAGTCCCAGAGCGAGGCGACGCTGCGGGCCGCGATCCGGTCGAGCTCGGCGCCGGGGCGCGGGGCGATGAGCCCGGCGTCACAATCGGCGTCGAGCTGGTGCCGGACGCGAGTGGTGATGGTTTCGAGCGTCATGTCGGTGTCACGCGAGAACGGGGACGATTGCATACCCAAACTCCTGAAGCGGTGGATGGCACGAGTGCCCCAGCCCATTGTGCTCCTCGGGGGCACGGAAATCCGCTCTTTAACGATGATTTAGCAATTGGCGTCCCCGGCCGCTCCGTCAAGCGTTCCCGGTGCGCAGGCCGACGAGCTGGAGCTCGGCGAAGACGAGCACCGCGGCGACCTGCACGAGGACGAAGGCGACCCCCAGCGCGTTCGGCGTGACCTGCCCGCTGAGCAGCAGGGCGACGCAGCCGATCGCCCAGGCGAGGTTGATGCCGATCGCCGCGCGGAGGCCGCCGGCAGGAATCCGGTCGCGCCGGAGCAGGACGGCGAGGTATGCCACATAGGGCACGAGCAGCAGGCCCGCGCCGCGCAGGAGGGACGCGGGAAGGTCGAGCAGGTCCGCGAGTGGTCCCGCGCCGGCGAGCATCAGCGCGCTGGTCACCGCGCAGACGACGGAGTCGGCAAGCAGCGTGAGCCGCAGGGGGACGGTCTTCAGGGAGTGGGTGAGCATCATGGTGAGTGTCCTTTCGATAGGGGGCGGGAAGGCTCCAATTCCGCGACATCCTGGGCGTCAGCGAAGGATCCCCGGCGAAGCCGACCAGCCAAGCGGGGCCGTGTGTATGGGCTCGATCGCTTCGCGTAGGGTTCCTCGCTGCGCTCAGAATGAGGAGCTATTTGGGGCGGGTTT
Organism: Thermomicrobiales bacterium; assembly: GCA_035540335.1. Taxonomy (GTDB): domain Bacteria; phylum Chloroflexota; class Chloroflexia; order Thermomicrobiales; family UBA6265; genus UBA6265. The sequence goes on from DATLHE010000076.1 coordinate 10,010, forward strand.
GCCTTCCTCATGCGGCCGATCGGAAGCGAAAGGCCCGCTTCGCTTTCCGGCCGAGCCGCAGGCGAGAAGCGGTAGCGGGCCCTCGGCTACGCCTCGGCCGGGCGAGCCCTTGACTGCGCTCGGGATGACGGGGGTGCGCGGCGGGTTTCGCGTTCTCCCTGGCTACACCCCCTCCAGCACCGGCGCCTGGTCGAAGAAGCCGGTCACCGATTGCAAGCGGCCGTCCGCGATGACGGCGACGTCCGTCCCAGCGGCGATCACCTCGCCGCCGCCTGCGGGCGTCAGCTCCCAGCTGAAGCGGACGCGGTCATGATGCGCCTCCGCCTCCCCGATCTGCCGGAACGCCAGCAGCGGGAACTGGCCGCGGAACCCGGCGACCATCGCCTCGATCCCCGCGTGGCCCGCGACGTCGAACATCGGGTCGGTGTACGTGGCGTCGTCCGACCAGGCAGTGGCGATCAG
>DATLHE010000077.1:0-5524 GCA_035540335.1 Thermomicrobiales bacterium
GTACACCAGCACCGGCCTGCTGGCCATCTTGGGGCAGGAACTGCCCGAGGTCGACGCCGACGCGGCCGCCGACAGCACCACCCCGGCGGCGAGCCCGCTGGCCGGTCAGGTCTACGACATCGTCGCCAGCCAGTATCCGGAGCAGTTCGGGCTCGAATGGCTGGAGCCGTGGGGGTTCAACATCACCTACGTGATGGCCGTGCACAGCGAGACCGCGGAGGAGCTCGGGCTGACGACGATCTCCGATATGGAGGACCACGCGGGTGACATGACCGTCGGCGGGACACAGGAGTTCCTGGTGCGCCCGGACGGGCTGTCGGGCCTCGAGGAGATGTACGGCCTCGACTTCGGGGACTCGGTCGGGCTCGATCCCGGACTCGTCTACAGCGCGGTGGCCGAGGACCAGGTCGACATCGTCTCCGCTACCGCGACCGACGGCCGCATCCGGGCGCTCGGGCTCGTCGCGCTGGAGGACGACAAGGGCTTCTTCCCGCCCTATTACGCCGCGCCTGTCGTGCGGCAGGAGTTGCTGGAGCGGTCACCGGAGGTGGCGGACATCCTCAACCAGCTTTCCGGCCAGATCGATGACGCGATGATGGCCGACCTGAACTTCGCGGTTGACGATGGGGGCAAGGAGGCGAGCGACGTCGCCCGCGAGTTCCTCGTCGGCGAGGGACTGGTCGAGGAGAAGTAGACCATTCCCGTAAGGTTCAGGCGGCACGACAAAGCCGGGACGACATCGCCCCGGCTTTCGTGTTTCTCAGAGCGTTCTCGCCACCAGCTTGGCCACCGCGCCGAGTGTCTCCGCGACGCCAATGCCGCGGATCGCCATTGCCGGGAACATCGGCCAGCCGGCGGCGTTGAGGTCGTCGTTCACCTCGGCCACCGGCCGCCCCCCGGCGAGGTCGGTCTTGTTGATCTGCAGCACGATCGGCAGCGAGTCGTCATCGCGCCCGTAGTGCGCGAGGTGCTCGTGCAGCTCGGCGAGGCTCTCCCGGTTCGGATCCGCCTGCTCCGGCTCGGCGTCGGCGACGAACACGACGCCGTCCGCGCCGCCGAGGATCGCCCGCCGCGTGCGGACATAGTCGCGCTGCCCCGGCACGGTATAGAGGTGGAAGCGGATCGCCCAGCCGCCGACCTCGACCGGCTCAACCGGGATGAAGTCGAAGAAGAGTGTCCGTTCCTGCTCGGTGTCGATCGAGCGCATCGGTCCGCGCAGCTCGTCCGGCATCCGGCTGTGGACGTTGACGAGGTTGGTCGTCTTGCCGCTCAGGCCGGGGCCGTAGTAGACGATCTTCGTATCGATCCGGCGCTTCGCCACATTGATCGTCGCCATGGCGCTAGCAGGACATCCCCTGCACGGCCGACTCGTCGCTCGTGTGCCGCGCCACGATGCGGCCGATGACCTTCGCCTCCGGCACCCGGGTCAGGATCGTCCCGGCGTCCTCCTGGCTGGCGACCAGCACGAAGCCGACGCCCATGTTGAAGACGCGATAGCGCTCGGCGACCGGCGTCTGCGCGCGCTCGACGAGGTGCCCGAAGATCGGCGGAGCCGTCCACAGACGCGGATCCAGCATCGCGATGCAGTCGTCCGGCAGCGTGCGCGGCAGGTTGTCGACCAGCCCGCCGCCGGTGATGTGCGCCATGCCGCGGACAAGGCCGGCGTCGAGCATCGGCATCACGTCCGGCAGGTACGACCGGTGCGGGGCCATCAGCGCCGCGCCGAGCGTCGTGTCGCCGAGCGGCTGGGCGAGGATCTCGCGGTCGTGCGCGAGATCGCCGGTGAGGCCGACGACCTTGCGGGCAAGGCTGTAGCCATTGGTGTGGAGACCGGTGCTCGGCAGCCCGAGCACGACGTCGTCCGGGCGGATGGCCGAGCCGTCGACGATGCGGTCCTCCGTCACCGAGCCGACGATGAACCCGGCGAGATCATACTCGCCCGAAGCGTACATGTCCGGCATCTCGGCCGTCTCGCCGCCGAGCAGCGCCATGCCATTGGCCGAGCAGGCGTCCGCGATGCCGCCGACGACCGCCTCGACGATGTCGGGGTCCAGCTGGCCGGTGGCAAAATAGTCGAGGAAGAAGAGCGGCGTCGCCCCGAGGGCGAGGATGTCGTTGACGCAGTGGTTGACGATGTCGGCCCCGATCGTGGCGTGCGCCGCCCCGCCGAGCGCGAACGCAAGGCGGAGCTTCGTGCCGACGCCGTCGGCGCTGGCGACGAGGATCTGGCTGCCGGCGCCGGCGAGGCGCCAGGTGCCGCCGAAGTGGCCGATCGGCCCGGCGGACGATCCAAGGGTCGCCTGCGCCCGCGCCTTGAGGCGCTCGATCGCCTGCATCTTGGCATCGATGTCGACGCCCGCATCCTTGTAGCTCACCGAAGGCCGGTCCATAGGCTCCCTGGGGGTGATGGTGGGTACATGAAGGGGCAAGATCGTATGTCTGCCCGGGCCGCCGTGCAGGCGACCCATGTGATGTCGGAAACGTGAAAAACGGGGACCACGGCTGTGGTCCCCGTAAGTGTAGCGTCATGCGGCGGAGTGTGCCGTTCGCGTCGCGGGGGTATCCCGGTCGGCGACCACGGCGTTCGGATCGCCCATCATGCCCAGTGAAGACGTAATCTACGTGGAAGGGACCCCAACACTGAGCCGGGCGTCACATCGACCAAGTATCGATCGTTGGGTGCCAAGACATGAGCGACCGCTCGCGCGACCGGACATCTGAGCATCACCTGTCCGGTGCACCGGACATCGGCCCCCTCTCGGCCCGCGAGGCCGCGGATCTGCTGGGGCTGGATGAACGGACGATACGTCGCGCGATTCGGGCGGGTGCCCTTCCCGCCACGAAACACGCGGGTGTCTATCGAATCGATCCAGACGACCTCGCGCACTTCCAGCGGCAACGAAACGGGCGGCACGGTCTCTCGGCCACTCCGGCCCACCACGATCCGCCGCGTCTCATCTCATTGGCTGGCGGTCGCCAACCGACGTCGGTCCTTCCGCGCTTGCTCACCCCGCTCATCGGCAGGGAAACGGAGCTCGCCGCTGTTCGCGACCTGCTCAGTCGTGATGACGTTTCGCTCGTGACCTTGACCGGCCCGGGTGGGGTCGGCAAGACGCAGCTTGCCCTGGCCATCGGCGCGGCCATTGCCGCCGATACTGGCCCGGACGTGGCCTTCGTTCCCTTGGCAGAGATTCGCGAGGCCGCCATGGTGCTGCCGACCGTGGCTCATGCGCTTGGGATCCAGGTGGGCAGCGATCGAGCCTTGCCGGCCCGCATCGCGACGGCGCTCCGCAACCGTGCCCTCGTTCTGATTCTCGACAATCTCGAACAGGTCCTCGACGCCGCGTCACACCTTGCCGATGTGCTTGTCGCCGGTCCGACGCTGAAGGTGCTTGCGACAAGCCGCGCTCCCCTTGGGATCTCCGGTGAGCACGTCGTTCCGGTTCCGCCCATGACTGTCCCGGAAGCCACCGACAGTCCGTCGCTCGCGGCAATCGAAGCAGCGGCGTCCGTGGTCCTGTTCGTGGCGCGGGCGCGGGCGGCCGATCCGTCCTTCACACTGACGGAGACCAACGCCGCAAGCGTGGCCACGATCTGCAGGCGCCTGGATGGCCTGCCGCTCGCCATCGAGCTGGCTGCCTCTCGCACCCCCATCCTGTCGCCCCAGGCAATTCTGGCCCGGCTCGATCACCGGTTGTCACTTCTCACGCATAACAGAGGAGCCCAGCCGCCCCGACTGCGCTCATTGCGGGACGCCATTGCCTGGAGCCATGACCTACTCACGCCGGACGAGCAGATCGTGTTTCGTCGCCTCGCCGTCTTCGCCGGTGGTTGCACGCTTGACGCGGCCGAGGCGCTGTGCGGCGGACGAGGGGTCGATGTCCTGGATTGCATCGCATCATTGGTGTCCCACAACCTGCTGCTTCGCGTCGAGCAGGTCGACGGCTCGGATCGTTACGCGATGCTGGAAACCGTCCATGACTATGCCCAGGAGCAACTTGAGGCGAGCGGGGAGTTGCCTGAGCTCCGGGCAAGGCACGCGGCGTACGTCACATCACTGGTGAACGAGGTGCAGCTCGGGTTCTATTCGCCCCAGGATCCGGACCCGTCGCACCTGCTGTTCGTCGCCGAAGAGCCCAACGTGCGAAGCGCGCTGGCGTGGGAAGCGGCGCATGGCGAGTCGGCCCTGCTCGTGTACCTCGTGTCCGTTGGATGGTGGAACTGGCTGCCGGACGCCGCGCCCGCGTGGCTGGAACGCGCGATCACTGGCGACACGCGCGTCCCTCCGGGGAAACGTCCACTCCTGCTGGCGGCGGCAGCCGACTACGCGCTCAGTCGCCTCGACGTGGCAAGGGCGGCGGAGCTGGTCGACGAATGCCTGGCAATTGCCCGTGAACCGGACGACGCGAAGGCGATCGCTTTGGCCACGAATGGCCAGGCGATCATCGCCGTGCACAGGGGCGAGCTGGTTCGCGCCGAAGCGGCCGCGGTGCGTGCTCTGGAGCGATGGCGGGCCCTGGATGAGCCAAGTTGGCGAACGATCGAGGCCATGCGACGACTCGGCGGTATCCTCCTGCAGAAGGGCGATGCCGCCGGTGCCGAAACGCTGATCACCGAAGCGCTGGACATGTCGAGAGCCACGCATGCGGAATGGATGTTCCCTTCGCACCTCGAAGCCCTGGCAACGTGTGCCCTTGTCCAAGGGAAACGACAGCGAGCAGCGACAATCGCGGCGGAGACCTTGGCCATGGTCCGGGACGGCTGGGGGATATTCGGCCCGATCCGGAACGACACCTTCTTCCTGGCGACCGCGGCGGGCTGCCTGGACACGCTGGGGATGATGGCCGCCGCGATGGACGAGGTCGAGATGACCGCCCGCCTGTGTGGTGCCGCCGAAGCCCTGCGCGAACGACGTGGGGCGCGGCTCTGGCCGGTTCAGCAGCGACAGGTGGACCACGCGATCAACCCGTTGCGGGGTGGACCGGCGGAGGCCGCGTTCGCCGCCGCGTGGGAAGCCGGAAGGGCACTCACCCCTGAGGCCATCTGCACCGAAGGGCTGGCGTTCGCGGACACCGTGATCGCGGCCACGCCACGCCAACACTCGACCTTCGGGTTGACTGCCCGGGAATACGACGTGCTGCGCGAGATCGCGCGTGGCCACTCAAACCGGATCATCGGCGAAACGCTGTCGATCAGCGAGCGCACGGTTGAGGCCCACGTCCTCCACATCATGACCAAGCTTGGCCTTGCATCGCGGACCGCCGCAGCCGCCTGGGCGGTGCGGCATGGAGTGGCCTGAGCGCCCCGCCTGCGTATGCGAAAAACACGTACCCTCTCTTGTGGATCCGCCCGCCAGAAAATACGTGGTGCCCCTGATGCCGGCGTCGGCTGTCGCTGCCATCCTGAGCGCATCCTCTGTCGCGCCACGCTGGCGCACGCCGGAGGTCGCACCCGAGGAGAGCATCGCCATGACCACGCGCCGCACGTTTCTCTCGTCGACCCTCGCCGTCCCGCTCGTGGCGCT
>DATLHE010000078.1:0-9633 GCA_035540335.1 Thermomicrobiales bacterium
ACGAGGTCGGGGCTACAGGGGCACCTTGCTCTCCAACTCGGGCTGGAGGACGACGCTCTCCTGCTCGTTGGGGTCGGTGCGGGCGCCGACGACGACCGCGGGGTCGGTCTGGCTGCGATTGGCGGCAACGTGGGAGACGCCGGCCGGGATGTACATGTAGTCACCGGCGCGCATGATGTCATGCTCCTGCAGCTCGTCGCCGAACCAGACGTCCACCTCGCCACTGAGCAGGTAGAGGGCGGTCTCGTGCTCCGCGTGGTAATGCGCCTTCGTGCGCGAGCCGGGCGCGAGCGTGATCACGCCCATCCAGATCGCCTGCGAGCCCGCGCTCTCGGCGCTGACGCCGCCGGCGTAGGTGGGGCCCTGCTTGCCGACGTAGGTCTCGGCCGTGCGGATGATGCGGCAGGTCGGCGTCGTGGAGCGGGTTGATTCGTGAGCCATGCGTCACGCCCTTTCTCGGAGGTCAGCGATCGTTTCGATGTGGTCTGGGGGTCCCGTGGGCGGATTCTCCCGCCGGCATGTGTGGTGTGTCAATCGGGCGAGGATTGATGACAGAACGATGTCACCAATCCGGGGCTAGCATGGTCCCAGGTCAAACCGCACGAATCCACTTGGGAGAACACCATGCAGGCGACGACATTCACCCTCAATGACGACCAGCGCACGCGCGCGGCAACGCTCGTCGAACCGGCACTCCGGTTCCTTGCGGAGCAGCGCTCCCCGCTCGGCGAGGCGCTGGTGCGGCATCTGTGGCGCGATGGGTCGGCCGACGACGTCGTGACGGCGCTCACGGCGTACCAGAACGCGGATGGCGGCTTCGGCAAGGGCCTCGAAGTCGACATCGCGGCGCCGGTGAGCAATCCGTTCGCGACACGTCTGGCGATGCAGGTGCTGACGCTCCTGCCGCCGGACGCGGGGCAGGAGCTATGCGCGTCGCTGGCGGCGTGGCTGGTGGCCAGCCAGGACGCGGACGGCGATTGGCATTTTGCGCCGGAGGTGCGTGCGTACGAGCTGGCGCCATGGTTCGCGGGATGGACGTTCCCGGGCCTGAACCCGGCCTGCTGCATCGTGGGGCTGGCGAACAGGCTGGGGATCGCGACGCCGGAGATGCGTGAGCGCGTGGCGGCGCTGTTCGCCCGGCTGGGGTCGATCGACGAGGCGCGGGATGGCGAGTTCTACGCCGTCCTGCCCTACGTCGAATACGTCGCGGGGGCCGACTTTCCTGAGCGGGATGCCTACGTGGCCGCGCTGGCCGAGGGCATCCCAGGGCGGCAGTACGAGGACGCCCAGCACCTCTTCGACCACGCGATCAACGGTGGCCCGGAGCTGGTCGCCCGGCTGCCGGACAGCCTGCTCGCGGCGCAGGCTGTCCGGCTAATGGACGAGCGGCAAGACGACGGCGGCTGGCCGACGCCGTACAACGCGGCGTGGCGGCCGTGGACGACGACGTCGGCGCTGGTCACGCTGGCGAGGCTGCGAGATGGGGTGTAGGACGACCTTCCGCATGACGGCGGCTGGACGGTAGGGGAGGAGCTTGTCTCCTCCCCGCGGTCGAAACGGGAGGAGACTCCTCCCCTACACCCGACCATTGCGACGGGCGAACTGGACAAGGAATCCACGCATGAAACCACGCATCAAGGTGATCACGATCGGCGTCGACGATCTGGAGCGGTCGCTCGCCTTCTACCGCGACGGGCTGGGGCTGCCGACCGAGGGTGTCATCGGGTCCGAGTTCGAGCACGGCGCGGTCGTCTTCCTCAACCTGGACGGCGGCCTGATCCTCGCGCTCTACCCGCGGGAGTCCGTGGCGAAGGAAGCCCAGGTGCCGGTCGCTCCGCCGAGCCCGACGGATCTGACGCTCGGCCACAACGTCGCCACGCGAGAGGAGGTCGACGCGGTGCTGGCGGAGGCGCAGGCCGCCGGGGCGACGATCACGGATCCGGCGAAGGACCGGTTCTGGGGCGGGTACTCGGGGCACTTCCAGGATCCGGACGGGCACCTGTGGGAGGTCGTCTGGAATCCCGCATTCGCGGTGGAGGATTGACGTACGTCCGGATACGCCGCGACGGGACGACATTGGATGCGGATAGCGGCCGTGGAATCGCCAGCGCATGTGCGCATCCAGGTCGTCCCCTACATCGAATACAACGCCGGCCCCCCGGCTACTCCTCGATCTCGCTCGCGGCGGCGGCGATGGCCGATGTCAGGGCGTCGGTGGCCGTCGCCCAGCGGGCGCGGTGTTGCTGGGCCCAGGCACGGTCGGCGGCGAGGCGCTCGCGCTCCTCGCGGAGCCAGTCGCGGGTCATCACCGGCGCCGGGGAGCCGAGCACGGCCCGCCGCTCGATGAAGCGGCGCGGGGCCAGATAGCGGCCGAGCGTCTCCATCTCGACCTTGAGCTCGCGGCCGATGATCGTCAGCGCGGCGGAGTCGATCATGTCCTGCGTCACCGCGCTCGCCTCGAGGTGCTCCTCGCGCAGCCGTGAGACGACGAGCGAGGCGATCTGCCGCGCGGCCGTCGGTGGCAGCTGCTCCTCGGTCATCAGGAAGGGCACGAGGTCGGCCGCGGTCGTGTAGTCGCGGCCGGCGCGGTTCGCGAGGTAGGCGCGGTTGACGATCAGCGCCTCGTGGATCGCCGCGGTGGTGTCGCCCAGCGCGACATCCGCCCGGGCCAGCGCGTCGTCCATCGCGCCGGCGATGGCGTCCCACGCCGCGCCGAGCGGGCCGTACGGCAGCGCGCGGGCGAGGTCGACGAACGCCCGGGCGGCCGCTTCCGCCTGCCGCAGCTCGATCTCGAGGCGCTCCAGCCGGGCGCTGGTCGCCAACGCGGGCATCGACGGCTCGGGGAACTCCTCCCACGCGGCGTCGAGGAAGAAGCTCGTCGGGTCGGTCCGGATCCAGGCCAGAAGCTCGCTGACCAGCCGCCGGCTGGCGGCCAGCGCCGCGCCGAACGCTTCGACCAGCGCAACAAGGTCCTCGACGGACGCGAGGGCGTCGAGCGTGTTGGTGATCGGCGCGGCGAAGCCGAGGTCGCTGGCGAGCCGCTCGCGCTCGGCCTCCAGGACATCGCCGGCGAGGACGCCGGCGCCGAGCGGCGAGCGGTCGACGAGCGGGATCGCCTGCTGGAGGCGCTGGGCGGCGATCGCCAATGGGCCGATGGCGCCGCCGAGGAAGTGCGCGAGCGTGGTCGGGTTGGCGGGGCGGCCGCCCAGGACCGCCGCCATGATCGTCACCGCGTGGGCGCCGGCAAGCTCCAGGAGCGCCTCGCGCAGGCTGGAGAGCGTCTCATTCAGGTCGAGCCCGGCCACACGCCAGGTCATCCGCAGCGCCGTCGCGAGCGTCTCGACCCGCGTCGCGCCGAGCGTCGCCGCGCCGGTGAGCTCGCCCGGCAGGAGCGCGTCGATCCGCTCCTCGGCCTGCCGCACCAGCGCGCTCGCGGGCGCGGGGTCCGGCGTGGCCTGCAAGGCGGCGTCCAGCGCGCGGGCGAGGGCGCGGAAGGCAGGCTCGTCGATGACGCCGGAGCGCAGGAGCTGCCGCGCGTGGGCGGCGTTCACCCACACCAGCGCGCGCCACGGGCCGAGGGATGCCAGGGTGTCCGCCGGCCGCGCCGGCCGCGCGGCGGCCTCGCCGGCGACGGTCTGGAGATTGGCGCGAAGATCGAAGGAAGTCATGGGTGTTAATGTCCTTGAAGCGTCGTATGAAGGCCAATGCTCCTCGAAAAGCACTGGCCGTAACTGCTACTATGCCAGCATTCCCACCGGTGAGGGGGAACCCATTCACTGCGTGGCCGCCGGTGTGGGGCCGGGGAGCCATGAACACCACCAACATCACCATAGGAGCATTGTGCAATGCCACATCGATCGCTCATGGCCTCGCGGTTCGACCGGCGACGGCTGCTCGCCGCGTCCGGCGGTCTCGTCCTCGCCGCTCCGTTCGCGTCTCACACGAGCGTTTCGGCCCAGGATTCGATTGTCGCGACCATGGTCACGGACACCGCGGGTATCGGAGACGAGAGCTTCAATGATCTCGCGAAGGAGGGCGGCGATCGGGCCGTGTCCGAGCTCGGGATCGAGTTCAACATCCTCGAGAGCCAGACGGCCGCCGACTACGTTCGTAACCTCACGGACGCCGCGGAGTCGAGCGACATCACCGTCGGCGTCGGCTTCCTCCTTCAGGACGCGCTGACCGAGGTCGCCCCGGAGTACCCCGACAGCTACTTTGCGATCATCGACGCCGAGGTCGATTCCGACAACGTCGTGTCGTACCTCTTCCGCGAGCAGGAGGGTGCCTTCCTCGCCGGAGCGCTTGCCGCGCTCAGCACCAAGAGCGGCGTCATCGGCTTCATGGGCGGCATCCGCATCCCGCCGGTCATGCGCTATGAGGTCGGCTATGTGTCGGGCGCGAAGTCGGTGAACCCCGACATCGAAATCCTCATCTCCTATGCCGACGACTTCGAGAACCCGACGCTTGGCAAGGAGCTCACGCTCGCGCAGTACAACAACAACGCCGACATCGTTATCGCCGCCGCCGGCCGCTCCGGCATCGGCGCGTTCGACGCGGCGAAGGAGAAGGGCGAGGGCGTCTTCGTTATCGCCGCCGACCAGGACCAGTCCGAGCTCGGCGCCGAGTTCCAGCTCGCCGCGGTCATCAAGAAGCTCGACACCGGCGTCTACGACGCCATCAAGGCCGTGCTCGAGGACTCCTTCGAGGGCGGCGTCCACAACCTCGGCATATCCGAGGAGGGCATGGGCATCGACAACTTCCACGCGAGCGTCTCCCAGGACATCAAGGACACAATCAGCGCCTACAGCGCGGCGATCGGTGACGGCACGATCGTGCCGCCGGCCGACGATGCCGCCCTCGAAGCCTTCCAGCTCGTTCCGCCGTCCGAGGTGGGCGCCAGCGCCAGCCCGGCCGCGTCGCCCGAAGCGTCGCCGGCTTCCTAGTCATCATGCCATGAGGGCGCGGGACGCAGGTCTCGGGCCCTCCTCCCTTCACCATCCATGACAGACACAGCCTCCATCCCACCCCCTCCGCTCGCCATCGAGATGCGGGACATCGTGAAGCGGTTTCCCGGCGTCGTGGCGAATGACGGCATCACCCTCCAGGTTCGCCAGGGTGAGATCCACGCGCTGCTCGGCGAAAACGGCGCCGGCAAGTCGACCCTGATGAACATCCTCTTCGGCCTGCACTCGCCGGACGAGGGTCACGTCTTCGTCAACGGCAAGCCCGCCGACTTCAGCGGCCCGCGCGAGGCCGTCCACGCCGGCCTCGGCATGGTCCACCAGCACTTCATGCTCATCCCCCGCTTCACGGTGACGGAGAACGTCATCCTCGGCGCGGAGGGCGACGTGACGCTGCTGGACCGCGCGGCCGCCGCCCGGCGCGTGGCCGAGATCGCCCACGCCTACGGGCTCGACATCGACCCGAACGCGCGCGTGGAGGACATCTCGGTCGGCCTCCAGCAGCGCGTCGAGATCCTGCGCGCGCTCTACCAGGGCAGCAAGATCCTGATCCTTGACGAGCCGACCGCTCTCCTCACCCCGCAGGAGATCGAGGATCTCTATGGCATCCTCGACCGTCTCCGCGCCGACGGCGGCACCATCATCTTCATCACCCACAAGCTGCGCGAGGTCGCGGCCGTCAGCGACCGGGTGACGGTCATCCGGCGTGGCAAGACGATCGGCACCCGCGACACGAGGGGCACGACCGCGCAGGAGCTGGCCGACATGATGGTCGGCCGCGGCGTGTCGCTGACCGTCGACCGCCCGCCCGCCAGCCCGGGAGAGACGATCCTCGAGGCCCGGCACCTTCAGGCGAAGGGGGATCACGGGCACGCGGCGCTGGACATCGAGCTGCTCGAGCTGCGCCGGGGCGAGATACTCGGCGTCTGCGGCGTGGAGGGCAACGGGCAGGGCGAGCTGGTCGAGGTGCTCTCCGGGCTGCGCGGCTTCACGGCCGGGACGCTAACGATCGGCGGGCAGGACATGAAGGGCCGCAACCCGAACGGGTTCCGCGACGCCGGGCTCTCCTACATCCCGGAGGACCGCCACCAGCGCGGCCTCGTGCTCGATTTCCCGCTGTGGGAGAACGTGTTGCTGGGCAACACCGGCCACGAGCCGTTCGCCCGCGCCGGGCTCATCGACAGCCGGAAGTCCCAGTCCATCACGCGTGGGTTGATGGAGGAGTACGACGTCCGCGCGCCGTCGCCGGTCACCCACGCGCGCAACCTCTCCGGCGGCAACCAGCAGAAGCTGATCATCGCCCGGGAGCTGTACCGGAACCCGGACGTGCTGCTGGCGATTCAGCCGACGCGCGGCCTCGACGTCGGGGCGATCGAGTTCGTCCACCGGAAGCTTGTCGAGGTCCGCGACAGCGACAAGGCCGTTTTGCTGGTCTCCTTCGACCTCGACGAGATCCTGGACCTGAGCGACCGGATCGTCGTGCTGTACCAGGGCAAGATCACCGGCGTGTTCCTGAGCGGCCAGGTGTCGCGCAGCGAGCTCGGACTCTTCATGGGGGGGCGCACGACCGACGATGCGGACGCGATTCCAACTCACAACTAGCTCGCTGTTCGGCGCCTTCGGGTCCGTCGCCGCGGTGATCGTCGCGCTCCTGCTGGGCGCGGTCGTGATCAGCGTCGCCGGCAGCGACCCCGTCGAGGCCTACCGGGCGCTCTGGGACGGCGCGTTCGTGGGCCGCCGGTCGATCGGCGACACACTGATCTACACGGCACCGCTGATCCTCGGCGGCCTCGCCTTCGCGGTCGCCGCCCGCGCGGGCATGTTCAACATCGGCATCGAGGGCCAGCTCGTGGTTGGCGGCTTCGCCGCCGCGCTGGTCGGCGCGTGGGACTTCGGTCTGCCGAAGGTCATCTATCTGCCGCTGGCGCTGGTGGTCGCCGCCGTCGCGGGCGGCATCTGGGGGTTCATCCCCGGTTTCCTGCGCGCGAAGACGGGCGCGCATGAGGTGATCACCACGATCATGCTCAACTACCTCGCGTTCCGGCTGATCACCTACCTCGTGCTCAAGCAGGACAAATACCTGCCGGTATCGCCCAACAACCTCGGCACCGACAAGGTGGTCGACGCGGCCCGCCTGCCGCGCATCCTGGACGGCACCCGGCTCCACGCCGGCATCCTCATCGCGCTGGCCGCCGCCGTCCTGCTCTGGTTCGTCCTCTACCACACCACGTTCGGCTACAACGTGCGTGCCGTCGGGCTTTCGCGCGGGGCATCGGCGTACGGCGGCATCAACTGGGGCACCACGATCATGATCGCGATGACCCTCGCCGGCGCCTTCGCCGGGCTAGCCGGCGCCGGCGAATCGCTCGGCCTGCACGGCCGCCACTACACGACGCCGCCCGGCTACGGGTTCACATCGATCGCCGTCGGCCTCGTGGGCCGCAACAACCCGCTGGCGATCATCCTGTCCGGCCTCCTCTTCGGCGCCCTCAGCGCGGGCGCGCCGTCGATGCAGTCGGCCGACGTGTCCAAGGAGATCGTGCTCGTGATCCAGGGCCTGATCATCCTGGCGGTCGCCGCCCTCGAAGTGGTGAGACGCCTCCCCACCATCCGCGCCCGCATGGCCAAGCGCACCGCCGCCCGCGGCGCCGCGCGATCCGGAGCCTGACCGATGTCTGACTTCTTTACCCTCGCGTTGCTGACCGCGGTTCTGCGTATGGCGACGCCCTTGCTGTTCGCGTCCCTGGGCGGCCTCACCTCCGAGCGGTCGGGCGTGATGAACATCGGCCTCGAAGGCATGATGCTCACCGGCGCCTTCTTCGCCGTCGCCGGCACCTGGTGGACGAGCTCGGCCTGGCTCGGGTTGCTGGTCGGCGTCCTCGCTTCGGCCGTCGCCGCGCTCATCCACGCCATCTGGTCGATCACATTCCGGGGCGACCAGATCGTCGTTGGCACCGCGATCAACCTCATCGCCGCCGGCCTCTCCGCCTTCCTGGTGCAGACCATCTGGGGCAAGGCCGGGGCCAGCGACCGCGTCGAGACGCTGCCGAACATCGCGAGCGGCGTCAACATTCTCGTGCCAATCGCCTTCGTGCTCGTGCCGGTGGTGCACTTCTTCCTGTTCCGCACCAAGCAGGGCCTGCACATCCAGGCCGCCGGGGAGAACCCGCAGGCCGCCGAGAGCGTCGGCATCGACGTCACCCGCTACCGCTACGTCGCCGTCATCGCCAGCGGCATCTTCGCCGGGCTCGGCGGCGCCTTCCTGTCGATCGGCGATCTCTCCTACTTCACGCTGGACATGACCGCCGGGCGTGGGTTCATCGCGTTGGCCGCGGTCATCTTCGGCGGCTGGAGCCCGCTCGGCGCGCTGGGCGCGACGCTGCTCTTCGGCGCGGCGCAGGCCGTCCAGATCCAGGCGCAAGCGACGCCCGGTTTCCCGATCTCGTCCGACCTGCTCGTCGCGCTGCCCTATATCGTCACGCTGATCGCCATCACGGGCCTCGTGCGGGCGCGGACTGGCCCGGCTGGCCTAGGAACCCACGCAACGACGAGTTGACATGTGGCGTTGGCCGGGTCACACACTTGCTATACTGTAAAGAGTCGCTGAAGGGTCGTCGGGCGGCAGCCGCGGGCGCACCACCTGACCGACGTGCCGGACCACCCTTCGGTCCTGGTCCCTCCGGACGATGATCGTCCCACGGGCCGTGCCGCGCCCTCCCCGATCGGAGCCGCGGCCACCAATCCGTCGATAGGCCCATGGTCCCGTGGCCCGAAGATCGCCGTATTCTCCATAATGAATACGGAAGGACCACGTCAGAAGAACACTTCTCGTCGTCAGACGCCTCCGGGGAGGAAGCAGTCGCATGAGCCAAACCATTCGTGTTGTCGCGGTTGAGCGCGAGCCCGTCTACCGGCGCGGTCTCGTGAGTGTGCTGGACATCCCGGACGATCTGGAGGTGGTCGGCTCGGCGGAGACCGCCGAGGCCGCCTACACGCTGATCGACGACACCTCGCCGGATGTCGTGCTGGTCGGCACGACGCTTGCCGATGCGCCGGGCCTGACGCTGGCGACCGAGCTGCGCCGGCGCTATCCGGCGACGGCGACGATCGTGATGGCCGCCCAGGAGAACGACGACGAGCTGTTCGCCGCGATCCGCGCCGGCGCCGCCGCGTACTGCGGGCGCGACGTCGAGGAGGACTCGCTCTTCGAGCTCGTGCGCCGCGCCGCGGCCGGCGAGTACGTGATCAACGAACAGCTGCTCAGCAAGCCGTACGTTGCCGCCCGCGTCCTCGACCAGTTCCGCAACAACTCCAGCGGCGAGACGGCGCTGGCGAACGCCTTCATGCCGCTCACGGAGCGCGAGCTGGAGATCCTGCGGAAGGTCAGCGATGGCCTGACCAACGCGGAGATCGGCTACGCGCTCGGCATCAGCGCGCAGACGGTGAAGAACCACGTCACCTCGATCCTGCGCAAGCTGGCCGTCAACGACCGCACGCAGGCCGTCGTCACGGCGCTGCGCCGCGGCTGGCTGACGATCGAGCGCGAGACGCCGGACGCCCCGGTCACCAACGGCGTGACCACCACGCCGACGTCGCTGCTCGGCACCGACTCCTAATAATCGCCTTCGGACGACGTCCACCACGGTAGCCCCGGGCCTCGTGCCCGGGGTTT
>DATLHE010000079.1:0-16137 GCA_035540335.1 Thermomicrobiales bacterium
GCTGACGACGATGAAGGGGCTGCCACTGGCTTACAACAAGGACATGCAGGAGGACAAGGAGGGGCTGATCGATGCCGTCGACACGATCCTCGCCGTCCTCGACGTCTTCCCGCCGATGCTGGCGACGATGACGGTCCACGGCGACCGCACCGCCCGCGCCGCGATCGAGGATTTCGCGCTGGCGACTGATGCCGCGGACTTGCTCGCCAAGAACGGCGTGCCGTTCCGAGAGGCGCACGAGATCATCGGCACGCTCGTCGGCCGCTGCATCGCCCAGGGCAAGACGTTCGCAGACCTTACCGATGACGAGTGGGCGGCGATCCACCCGGTCTTCGCGGCGTCGCGGCCGCCGCAGGACGGCGCAGGCAGCGTCGCGCTGCGCGACATCCCCGGCGGCACCGCGCCGGGCCGGGTCGCCGCGGGCCGCGAGCGCCTCGTCGCTGAGCTCGCCCGATGGCGGGAATGGGTCTTGCAAGAGCAGAGCGGGATGGACGCCCTCTTCACACGACCCGAACGACGCTGATCGTTGCCATCGGAGAACCGATTGAGTACACAAGCTGACATTGCCAGCCTCGCCGCGGGCCTGGTGCGGGAGGTCGTCGCCCGGCGGCGATCCGCCCCGCCGCCGCGGGCGACCTACCGGCTGCAGTTCAACCACACGTTTACCTTCAACGACGCCCGCGAGATCGTGCCCTATCTCGCCGCGCTCGGCGTCAGCCATGTCTACGCCTCGCCGGTGTTCAAGGCCGCGCCGGGGTCGATGCACGGCTACGATGTCATCGACTACGGTGAGTTGAACCCGGAGATCGGCACGCGCGAGGACTTCGACGCCCTTGTCGCCGCGCTGCGCGAGCACGACCTGCGGCTGATCCTCGACTTCGTGCCGAACCACATGGGCATCGACGGCGGCGCCAACGCCTGGTGGCAGGATGTCGTCGAGAACGGCGAAATGTCGCGGTTCGCCGAGCACTTCGACATCGACTGGACGCCGCTCAAGCGCGAACTGCGCGACAAGGTGCTGCTGCCGTTCCTCGGCGGCCAGTACGGCGAGGTGCTGGAGCGCGGCGAGCTGAAGCTCGTGCACGAGGAGGGTGGCTTCCGCATCCAGTACTGGGAGACGCCCTTCCCGCTCGACCCACGGACCTACCCGTTCATCCTCCGCCGGGCGCAGCCGGCGCTGACGGAGGCGCTGGCCGCCGACGACCTCGACCTGCTCGAGTTCGAGAGCATCATCACCGCGCTTGAGCGCCTGCCCGCCCACGACGACGAGAACCCGCCGGACGACGCGATCGAGGTCCGCTTTCGCGAGCAGGTGGTCACCCGGCATCGCCTCGCCGGGCTCTGCGAGCGCTCGGACGCCGTCCGTGAGGCCATCGAGCGGGCCGTCGCGGAGCTGAACGGCGACCCGGGCGATCCCCGCTCGTTCGACCCTCTCGACCATCTGCTCAGCATGCAGGCGTTCCGGCTGTCCTATTGGCGCGTGGCGGCGGAGGAGATCAACTACCGGCGCTTCTTCGCCATCAACACCCTCGCCGCCATCCGCCAGGAGGAGCCGGCCGTCTTCGCCGAGACGCACCGGCTGGTGATCGCGCTGCTGGTCGAGGGCGCGGTCGATGGCGTCCGCATCGACCATCCGGACGGCCTCTGGGACCCGGCCGGCTATTTTCGCCAGCTCCAGCAGGCGTACCTGCGCGAGGCCGTCCGCGCTGAGCTCGCGCCAGACGACGATGAGGCGTGGGTGGCGGCGCTGCCGAACGTCGACGCCGCGATCGACGCGGCGCTGGCGGAGATCGGCGCCGGCGACCGGCGCTGGCCGGTCTACATCGTCGGCGAGAAGATCCTCGAGCATGGCGAGGACCTGCCGGCCGATTGGGCGTTCGCCGGGACGGTCGGCTACGAGTTCGCGCAGGCCGCGACCGGGCTCTTCGTCGACCCGGAGGCGCGGATCATGTTCGACCGCATCTACGCCCGCTTCACGGGCGACAAGATCCGGTTCCCGGAGCTCGTCTACGAGATGAAGCAGCGGATGATGCGCGAGGCATTCCCGAGCGAGGTCAACGTCCTCACCAACGTGCTGAACCGCATCTCGGAGCGCGACCGCCACTCGCGCGACTTCACGATCAACAACCTGCGCGCCGCGCTGCGCGAGGTGATGGCCTGCTACTCGGTCTACCGCACCTACACGACTTGCGACGAGCTCGGCGTCAGCGAGCGCGACCAGCGGTACATCGAGGCGGCGGTCGCCCAGGCGAAGCGCCGCAACCCTGCCGTCGACGCCTCGGTCTACGACTTCGTCCAGGCCGTCCTGCTGCTCCACGCGACCGACAACCCGCGCGAGCGGCTGGACCAGCGCTGTCACTTCGCGATGAAGCTGCAGCAGCTGACCGGCCCGGTGATGGCAAAGGGGCTGGAGGACACCGCGTTCTACCGGTTCAACCGCCTGACGTCGCTCAACGAGGTCGGCGGCGACCCGAGCCGCTTCGGCACCAACGCCGACGAGTTCCACCGCCAGAACCGGGCGCGGCGGCGCTCGTGGCCGGAATCGATGCTGAACTCCTCGACGCACGACACCAAGCGCTCGGAGGACGTCCGTGCGCGGATCAGCGTCCTCAGCGAGGGGCCGACGGAGTGGCGTGCCGGGCTCAATCGCTGGAGCCGCCTCAATCGCAAGCTGAAGCGGATGATCGAGGGCGCGCTGGCCCCGCACCGGGCCGACGAGTACGTCATCTACCAGACGCTCCTCGGCACCTGGCCGCTCGGTGGGCTGGCGTCCGCCGATCGTGCCGCGTACACCACGCGGATCCAGGAGTACATCGTCAAGGTCGCGCGCGAGGCGAGCCGGTTCACCAACTGGGTGAACCCCGACGAGGCGTACGAGACCGCGCTGACGGAGTTCGTCGCCGGGCTGCTGAACCCGCGCCGGTCGCGTGTGTTCCTTGAGGACTTCGAGGCGTTCGTCGCGCGCAAGGTCGACGGCGGGCTGGTGAACGCCATCGCCCAGCAGGTGTTGAAGCTGACCGCGCCGGGCGTGCCGGACATCTACCAGGGGACAGAGCTGTGGGACGACAGCCTTGTCGATCCCGACAACCGGCGGCCCGTCGATTTCGCCGCCCGGCGCGCGGCGTTGGCGGACGTGGCGGGGTCTCCGGCGGCCGGCTGCTTCCCCGAGCGGCGGGACGGCCGCGTCAAGCTCGCGACGACCGCCGCCCTGCTCGACCTGCGGCGCCGGCAGGCCGGTCTCTTCGCGGAAGGTGAGTACGTCGCCGTCACCGCCGACGGTCCGGCGGCGCAGCACGTCGTCGCCTTCCAGCGGCGGACGGCGGACGCGACGGTGCTCGTGGTGGTGCCACGCCTGATCACGAAGCTGGCGCGTGAGCAGGGCCGCGAGATCGCCGACACGACCATCTGGGCCGGGACGACGCTCGCCGTGCCGTCCGGCACGTGGCGAGATGTCCTGTCCGGGACGAGCGTCGCCGTGGACGGCGAGTTCGACGTGGAGCAGGCATTCGCGGCGATGCCGGTCAGCGTGCTGGTGCGCGAGCAGGGGAGCTGAGGAATGACGAGCACACCATGGCGCCCGGCGTACGGCGCAAGCATCGATGGCGATGGCGTGACGTTCGCGGTCTGGGCGCCGAACGCCCAGTCCGTCGACGTCGCGCTCATTGAGCCCACCGGCACGCGGCACATCCAGATGGCCGCCGTGGGCGATGGCCGCTACGAGGCCCATGTGGCGGGCATCGGCGCCGGGACGCGCTATGCGTTCCGGCTCGACGCCGCCGCAGAGCTGCCCGACCCCTACTCCCGCTTCCAGCCGGAGGGAGTGCATGGGCCCTCCGAGGTGATCGACCCGGGTGCGTTCGCGTGGACCGACCGCGATTGGCCGGGGATCACCCGCGAGAACCAGGTCATCTACGAGCTGCATGTCGGCACGATGACCCGCGAGGGCACGTTCGAGGCGCTGATCGGCGAGCTGGCGGAGCTGAAGCGGCTCGGCGTCACCGCGATCGAGCTGATGCCGGTCGCGCAGTGCCCGGGGCGCTGGAACTGGGGCTACGACGGCGTCGATCTCTTCGCGCCATTCAACGCCTACGGCCGCCCGGACGACCTGAGGCGGCTGGTCGACGCCGCGCACAGGCTCGGCCTCGGCGTCATCCTCGACGTCGTCTACAACCACCTCGGGCCGGAGGGGAACTATCTGAGCGTCTTCGCGCGGGAGTACTTCAGCGAGCGGCACCAGACCGCCTGGGGCGCGGGGCTGAACTGGGACGGACCTGGCCGCGAGAACGTCCGCCGGTTCGCGATCGACAACGCATGTCACTGGATCGCCGAGTACCACATCGACGGTCTCCGCCTCGACGCCACCCACGCGATCGTCGACGACAGCGAGGTCCATCTTGTCCAGGAGCTGACCGGGCGCGTCCGGGAGGCGGCGGGGGAGCGGAGCGTCGTCGTCTACGCCGAGGACGGTCGCCACGAGATCGCCCGCGCCCGCGCGCTCGACGCCGGCGGCGAGGGGCTGGATGGCGTCTGGGCCGACGACTTCCACCACGAGGTCCGCGTCCACCTCACCAACGCGCACGAGAACTACTACGCGGCCTACAAGGGCTCGACGGCCGACATGGCCGACGCGATCAACGACGGGTTCAGCCCGGTCACGACCGGCACGCCCGGCGTGACGCGCACCGGGCAGCAGGATCCGGCGTCCGCGTTCGTCTTCTGCATCCAGAACCATGACCAGGTCGGCAACCGGCCGTTCGGTGACCGGCTGCACCACGACATCAATGCCGACCGGTACGCCGTCGCGTCCGCGCTGATGCTCTTCGCGCCGGAGACGCCGTTGTTGTTCATGGGGCAGGAATTCGCCGCCTCGACGCCGTTTCTCTACTTCACCGACCATCCGGAGGAGCTCGGCAGGCTGGTCACGCAGGGGCGGCGCAACGAGTTCGCGGGCTTCGGCATCTTTGACGATCCGGCGCTGCGGGAGACGATTCCGGATCCGCAGGCGGAGTCGACGTTCCTGGCGTCGAAGGTGAATCCGGACGAGCGGTGGCATCACGAGGGCGTCTACCGGCTCTACCAGCGGCTGCTGCACATGCGCGCGACCGACGAGGTGCTCTCGCACAACTACCGCACGCACACCCGGGCCAGCGCGATCACCGCGGAGATCGTCGCCATCCATCGCTGGTGGGGGACGGGGCACCGGCTGCTGCTCGCGAACTTCGGCAATGCGGTCGACCTGCCGGTGGGTGAGATCGAGGCGCTTGCGCCCGTCGCCACACGCCCATGGCACTTCCTGCTCGCCACCTCGCAGCGGCGCTTCGGCGGCAACGGCGCCCGCCCGGCCGTGCAGGGTATCTTCGGCCAGCGCACGCTTTCATTGCCGGCGCGCTCCGCTGCAATCTGGACGATCGGGGACTAGCGGCCGGCGCGGCGTCGCCTTTTCGCCGCCACGGAGGAGCACATGAGGGCCGGCTCTCCTCGGCTGTACAGGGCGTAGGGGAGGAGCTTGTCTCCTCCCGGCGTCGGGAGCACACAAGGTGCTTCCCTACCAGCCATTTCGTGGTCTGTGACTGGCACTTCGCCTCACCGGCCCTCATCGAGGACCGCGTAGACGATCAGGAGGCCAAGGATCAGCGCGCCCTGGACCATGATCCGCCCCGCCTCCGGCATCTTCTCCACCACCAGGATGTTGACGAGGATGTTCAGCAGCAATGCGCCGAAGATGGTGCCCCACAGCGACCCGCGCCCGCCCAGGATCGACGTGCCGCCCACGACGACCGCCGCGATGGAGGTGAGCAGGTAGGGATCGCCCATGTTCAGGTAGCTGTAGCCGGTCCAGCCCAGCAGCAGAAGCCCAGTGATGCCGGCGCACACGCTGCACAGCACGTAGGTCGCGACTTGATAGGCGGCGACGGGCACCCCCGAGAGGGCCGCGGCGCGCGGGTTCGTGCCAATCGCGTAGATGCCCCGGCCGTACGTCGTCCGCTTCAACAGGAACGCGCCGATCAGCACGACGATGAGCGCCACGATCACCGGCGTCGGCACGGATTTCACCGAATCGTTGGCCAGCTTCGTGAGAAACGGCGACTGGGCGCTGACGGGGTTCCCCGCGTTGTAGATGAGCAGCCCGCCCTGGATGATGCTCAGGCTGGCGAGTGTCATGACCAGCGGCGGCAGGCGCAGGATGACGATCCCCAGGCCGTTGGCGAGGCCCACCAGCGCGAGCACGAGCAACGTCGCGAGGATGCCCGCGGCTTCCCCGAGATGGGCGATGAGCACGCCGCCCATGACCCCGGCAAGGCTGATCGAGCCGGCCACCGAGATGTCGATGCCGCCGGCGAGGATGACGAGTGTCTGACCCGCCGCGACGATCGCGAGAAATGCCGTGAACCGCAAGGTGAACAGGTTGTAATCGAGCGAGCGATACCCTTCGACGCGGATCAGGCTGTACGCCCAGACGAGAACCAGAATGATCGCGGTCAGCACGGCGGGATCGGCGCGGCGGATCAGCGCCGTCCAGGGCGTGCGTCGCAGTTCCGGCGGGCTCGTGCTGATCATGGCGACGTCCTCGACTCGAGCCGCGCGCTGGCGGCGGCCTTGATGCCCAGCGCGACGATCAGGACCACACCCTGCACCACGCGCTGCCACGACGGCGACAGTCCCGAGATGAAGAGAATCTGGATCAGCAGCCCCAGGATGAGCGTGCCGGCGATCGTGCCGCGCAGATGGCCCTGGCCGCCGAAGAAGCTGATGCCGCCAAGCACGGCCGCCGCGATCGAGGCCAGCGTGTAGGTGGTGCCGATCAGCGGATCGCCGGTGCCGGCATACGCGGCGAGCCCGATGCCACCCCCCATCGCCAGCATGCCGGAGATGACGTAGGCCGCGATGCGGGCGCGCTGGACATTGACGCCGGAGACGAACGCGCCACGCGGGTTGTCGCCGACGGCGTAGATGTGGAGGCCGAGCGGCGAGTTCTTGATCGCCTTCCAGGCCACCATCACGGCGGCAAGGACGATCAGGGTCATCGGGACCACGCCGCCGACCATGCCGGTCAGCCACTCCGCGAACCGCGCCGGGAGGTGGCCGCCGGGCGTGGCGAGCACGAAGAGCGCCAGGCCGGACCAAAGGAACGAGGTCGCCAGCGTGACGATGATCGCCGGGATCCGCGCGAAGGTCACCAGCCCGCCGGTGAAGAGGCCGATCGCGGCGCCGGCGCCGACGACGATGAGGACGGCGCCGACCATGGACGCCGGGGTGTCGTACATCCGCGTCGCCAGCAGGACGGTGGCGAGGCTCACCATGGCGCCGATCGAGAGGTCGATGCCGCCGGTCAGCATGATCACGGATTGGGCGAGGGCCGTCATGAACAGCGGGAAGAGATAGGCGGACAGGTTGTTGATCGTGCCCAGCGACACCGTATTTCGCACGGAGAACAGGTAGACGAGCGCGAACATCGCCATCAGGAGGTAGATCGGCGCCACATCACGCCAGGCGCGCGGCAGCCCGGCGAGACGGTCCGCGAACGGCATCGCGCGCCCTCGCGGCAGGTTCCCGGCCCCGGATGCGATTGCCGGGGCGGGCTCGCTGCGCCGGACCTTCTCGACGGAGGGATCGGCGGTCTCGCCCGCGACCGCCGCGTGCACGACATTTTCCTCGGTGACCTGGCTGCCGGCGAGCATCGCGACCGGCTGCCGCTCGTACATCACGAGCACCCGGTCGCACAGGCCCAGCAGCTCGATAGTGTCCGACGAGATGAGCAGGATCGACGCCCCGGCGGCCGTCAGTTCTCGGGTCAGCCGGTAGATCTCCTGCTTCGTGCCAACGTCGATGCCGCGCGTCGGCTCGGCTAGCAGGTAGACGTCCGGCTTCAGCGGCAGCCACTTGGCAATCGCCACCTTCTGCTGGTTTCCGCCACTCAATCGCACAAGCGTCTGGCGCGGCGAGCGCAGGCGAATGTCCAGCCGCTGGATGAGGCTGCGGACAAGGTCATCCTCGCCACCGGCCAGCACACCGTTGTGGCTCAGCCGCGGGAGGCTTGGCAGGAGCAGGTTGTCACGGATTGGCAACGGCACGAGCAGACCCTCGGTCTTGCGGTTCTCCGGCACGTAGGCCAGGCGGCGCCGGATCGCCCGTCGCGGACCCCTGATCGAGGTTGAACGACCGGCGAGCGTGGTCGTGCCTTCCACCGCATGGAGCCCGAACAGCGCCTCCAGCAAGGCATGCTGCCCTTGCCCCTGCAAGCCGCCGAGTCCAAGGATCTCGCCCTGGTGCAGCTCGAACGAGACGTTCTGGAAGCGATGGCCGGAGGCAAGGTCGCTGACGGCCAGCACCACCGGGCGCTCCAGCACCTCGTCGATGGGCGCCTTCGGTGGAAAGGTCTCCGCGACCTCCCGCCCGATCATCAGTCGTACCAGCTCGGAGGTCGTCGTGCCGCGGGCGGGCAGGGTGGCGACGTGCGCGCCGTTGCGGAGAACGGTGATCCGGTCGCAGAGATCGAAGACCTCCTGCAGCCGGTGCGAGACGAAGATGACCGCGGTTCCCCTGTCCCGCAGGCGACGCACGGCGGTGAACAGGAGGTGGGTCTCGGCGCTGGACAGGGCCGAGGTGGCCTCGTCGAGGATGAGGAGCCGTGGTGGCTCGATCGTCGCCTTCGCGAATTCGACCAGCTGCTGATCGGCCAGGGACAGCTCGCCCGCCAGCGCCTTCGGGTCGATCGCCACCCCGAGCCCCGCAAGCTGGCGACGCGCGCGGTCGTGCATCGCCCGGCGATCGATCTGCCCCCAGCGCAACGGCGGCGCGCCGAGATGGATGTTCTCCGCGACGGTCAGGTGGGGGCAGAGGCTGAGCTCCTGGTGCACCGTCGCGATGCCGAGCGTCTCGGCCTGGCGCGGTCGCAGCCGGGCATGCGCCTCGCCGTCGATGACGAGCTGACCGGCGTCGGGTGCGAAGACGCCCGTGATCAGGTTGATGAGCGTGCTCTTGCCGGCGCCGTTCTCGCCCACCAGCGCATGAATCTCGCCGCGCCGGGCGTCGAAGTCGACACCACGCAGCACGACATTGCCGGCGAACGCCTTGGTCATGCCGGTGACCTGGAGAATCGCCTCCGGTTCCGGAGCGGCATCGCGGATCGGGATCAGCTCTGGGTCGCGTGTCGATGAAACTGCGTCGTCCATGGTCGCCCCGCGATTGTGCGGTAGGGGACGAAGGGCCGGACACGTCGTCGTGTCCGGCCCGGTCGGCTCAGCTTGCCGGTGTCGCGGCTGGGCTCGCGGCGGGAGTCGCGCCGCCTTCCTTGGCCAGCGCGTCGGCGATCAACGTATCGATCTCCTCCGTCGAGGGCACCTGCGGGATCGGGTAGTAGTCGTCCGGCAGGTCGTCGCTCGCCCATTCGCTGACGTTGTCGTTGGTGATCTCCGGCAGCGGGACCTCAACCTTGGACGGGACCGGTTCCCCGTTGACGGCCTTGACGGCCAGCTGCAGCGACACCACCGCCATCCAGTTGAGCTCGGCCGTGCCGTAGCCGTTGAAACCCTGGGGAATGGCGTCGCGCCACTGCTTGAGGAAGCCGTTGAAGTTCTCGCCGCAGATCGGGATCAGCGACATGCCGCGTTGCTTGAGCGCCTTCATTGCCGCCGAGGCATGTGAGCCCGCCTGGCACCAGATGCCGTCGAGCTCCGGGTTGGCGGCGACGAGGCTGGTCAGCTCCACGAGCGCCGGCGCCTCGTTGTACTCGATATTCGCGGTGCCGACGATCTCGATGCCGGGGTTCTGGTCGAAGATCTCCTTGCCGCCCGCGGCCCGCTCCTCACTGACGGCGATGCCCGCCGGACCGTTGACCGTCAGAATCTTGCCCTGGCCGCCGAGCTGGTCGACCAGCCAGGTCGCGGTCAGCCGTCCCCATTCCTTCTGATCTTCGAAGACCTTGGCTGTGAGCTGGTCGGTCGTGACGAGGCTGTCCCAGTTGACCACCACCACGCCCGCCTCATGCGCGCTGGCAACGACGGAATCGAGCGCCGTGGCCGAGCCGGTGATCAGCAGGCAGATGTCGTACTGCTGGTCGATCATCGTCTGGACTTGCGCGATCTGGGTTGGGGTGTCGCCGTTGGCGTCGAAGACCTGGTACTCGATGGTGATGCCGGTGCCCTTCAGCCGCTCGAGCTCCGCATCGATCTCCTTGCTGGTCTCGGTCATCCATGACGGCGTGAGATAGATGGTTGACCACCCGATCTTCAGACTGGTCGCGCCCTGGGCTCCAGACTGCTGGCGCAGCCGCGCGAAGAGGCCGAGTGCCGCCGCGAAGGCGGCCGATCGTCGTGCAAGGTCCCGCCGCGAAAGTGGCGTCTCGATCAGGGAACGGAATTGCGAAGAATCCATCGTTGCCTCCTGAGCCAGTTTCCGTGTCTCGGCTGGTATGTCCTTTACCCCTCGTGTCGAGCCGGTCGTGTCCTCCCATCGTGAATCGTGGCTGCCACGCCATGCGCCTGCATGGTCGTGCGGTGGCCCTGCCCTCTAGTATCGCGGATGCCAGGCGACCCCCTGCCATGTGAGGAGGCGTTTCGGTGTGACCCGGAAGAGCCAGCGCGGCTTGTCCAGCGTCGGCTCCAGGTAGTCCGGGCCATGCGGCCCGAGGTAGCGGACGGACATCCGCCGCGCGATCTCCACCCACCGTCCGCCGGTGTTCGGCTCCTCGACGACCTCGGCGACGGCCTGCGCGGCGATCTTGCGGTAGGGCGGCTCCGGCGTGTCGATCGTGAACGCGACGCGCGGGTTGTTCGCCATGTATGCCGCCCAGGCGCTCTTCTCGCGCGGGATGATCCAGAAGATGCCCTCACCCGGATCCCACTCGAACCAGACAGGCACGACGTAGGGCCAGCCGCCGTCGTCCATCACGGCGAGATGGCAGACGATGCCCTCGGCGAGCATCGCGTCCATCTCCTCCCGGTCGATCTGCCCGATCGTGCCGCGCCAGTCCTCGCTCATGTGCGCCGATGCCTCCGTTGTCGCCGGGTCATCATGGTGAAGTACGCGCCACGGTAGCACAGCATAGCCGGGACGCAAGGTGTGGCACCCCATCAGTCCTTCGATGGCTCGGGAAGGCTCGTTGCCGACCTGGCCGCGTTCGGCAGCGTGAGCCAGAGACCGACCGTCGCCGCAAGCCCTCCCAATCCGGCGATGATCAGCACGACCCGCGGGCCGGTCGCGTCGAGCAGCACGCCACCCACGGCATACGAAAGCCCGGCGGCCAGGCCGATGGCTCCGTAGAGATTGGCGAACACACGCCCCTGCATCCCCGGTGGCACGATCCGCTGCACAAAGGTGTTCGTGCCGACATCGATCCCGCTGATGCCAAGCCCGCGAACCCCCTGCATGACGAACGCGACGGGAATCGCCCACGAGAGCCCGGTGAGGAGATTGCCGGCGCTGCTTACGGCGAACCCGATGAGCAGCAGGGACGTCGCCGGGACGCGGACGCCAGACCGCGCCAATAGGAGGAATCCTATGAGGAGACCAGCGCCGGCGCCGGCGTAGAGCAGGCTCGCCGCGGCCTCCCCGCCACCCAGCGGCCCTTGGGCGAGAAAGACCAGGGCGACATCATCGGCGGCCGAGAAGGCGACGACCGCGCAGAAGCCAATGGTGAGAAGCCTGATCGGCCGCAGTCGCCACAGGAAATGCAGCCCGGACGCCGCGTCGCGCAGGAAGCCTCCGTGCCCCATCTCCTCCGACGACACGGGTGGGAGCATGGGAAGACGCACCAGCAACAGCGCGGAGACGAGGAAGGTCGCCGCGTCGGCCAACAGCATCCCGCGCACGCCCACCAATGGGAGCACGGCGGCCCCGGCCAGCGGCCCGACCAGCTCGAAACCGTTCGTGCCCATGCCGAGCGCGGCGTTGGCGCCCTCCAGATCTCTATCGGCTACCAGCGCCGTGACCGCGCTGCGCGAGGCGGGTTGAAAGACACCGGAAAGGGTCGAGCGCACGGCGACGAGAAGGAGAAGCGCGGGAAGCGGCATGGCGATGAACGCGATGACGGTAATGATCGCGCCCTGTGCAAGCTCGGCGCCGATCATGAGGCGTTTGCGGTCGAGCCGGTCGCTCAGGGCTCCCGAGAACGGGCTAAAGAGGGTGGGGGCGAAGTCGCCGGCGAGCAGGAGCAGCGCGACGGCCGTGCCACTCTCCGCATCCCCGGCAACGAACAGCAACAGCGCGACGCCACCGAGCGAGTCGCCGATGAACGAGATGGCGCGCGACAGCCAGAGCGCGCGGAACGGCGCGTTCTCACGGAGCAACGATAGTGCGCCTGCCGTCGGGCGGCCCGTCGCCATCATGTCGACTCCATGGGCACACAGACACACGAAGGAGTCACAAGGTTCAATCTTGTGACCCCTTCCCAGCAGGGTAGCGGCGGTGCTCCTACGGTGCCGTGTCGACCGCGATCGCCTCGATCCGCGCCAGCGTGACTGGTGTCGGCACGCGCAGCGTGTTCTGGATCTCGGCCACCCTGTCCGTGTGCGTCATGAGCTCCCGAATCTCCGCCTCCGAGGCATGGGCGACGATTCGCGCGCGATAAGAGACCTGCGTCGCCGGCTCGCCCTCGGCGCCGAACTGCCCGTCGACGTCGACATCCACCTGTTCGACCGCGATCCCGCGCCTGGCTGCCTCGCGGTAGATGTCGTTGCAGTAGCACGTGGCCAGCGCCAGGAAGAGCAGCTCCCCGCCGTTGGCGCTCGACCCGAAGCCCGACGCCCGCGGCGGGATTTGGATCGTGTGCGCGGCGTCGTTCGTGGTGAGCGTCACGTGATGCTCGCCCTGGCCGTTCCGGACCTGCGCGCGTATCTGCACGTCACCCTCCGCCACGAACGACGATTGCCGCTCCCTAGTCCGCCGCCGGCGTCTCGCGCCGCGCCTCGGCGTCCTGGATCGCCTGCCAGACGCGCTGCGGCGTGCAGGGAATGTCCAGATGGGTGATCCCCCACGGCTCCAGCGCGTCGATCACCGCGTTCGCGGTCGCAGGGGTGGCCCCGATCGTCGCCGCCTCGCCGATGCCCTTGACGCCCATCGGATTGATGTACGTCGGCGTCTCGGTGTGGTGCGACTCGAACTCCGGGAAGTGATGGGCGCGCGGCACGACGTAATCGTTCAGCGTGCCGGTGATCAGCTCGCCCGACTCGTCATAATGCATCTCTTCGAGCAGCGCCTGGCCGATGCCCTGGGCGAGCCCGCCGTGCACCTGGCCGGTCACCAGCATCGGGCTGATGATCTTTCCGCAGTCGTCGACCGCCACGTAGCGCACGAACTCGATCTCGCCGGTCTCGGGGAAGACCTCGACGACGGCGATGTGCGTGCCGAAGGGGTAGGTGGTGTCGGCCGGCCGGAAGAAATCGGTCGTCTCCAGCCCGGCGTCGATGTCGTCCGGCAGGTCGTCGCTGTAGGCCACGTCGGCGATCCTGGCCAGGTCGACGCCGCGGTCCGGCACGCCCTTGACGCGATACCGGCCGTCCTCGAGCTCGATGTCCTCCGGCGAAGCCTCGAGGAGGTGGGCGGCGATCTTCGTCGCCTTCTCCTTGATCTTCTCCAGCGACATCAGCAGCGCGGCGCCGCCCACGGCCGTGCCACGGCTGCCCATCGTGCCGTTGCCCTGCGGCGTGTTGCCGGTGTCGCCGTGGTGGACGACCACATCCTCGAACGACGCCCCGACGTGATCGTGCGCCATCTGGGCGAAGGTCGTCTCCTGCCCCTGACCGTGCGGCGAGATGCCGGTGAAGATCGTCACCGCGCCGCTCGGCTCGACGCGCACCGTCGAGCTCTCGTAGGGGCCGAAGCCGCAGATCTCGACGTAGGACGCGAGGCCGATACCGAGATAGCGGCCCTGCTGACGCAGCTCGGCCTGCTCGCGGCGGAGGTCGTCGTAACCGGCGATCTCCTTCGCGGTGTCGAGCGTCTTCTCGTATTCGCCGGAGTCGTACTGCTGGCCGGTGAGCGTGTCGAACGGGAACTGGTCCGGCTGGATGAAGTTGACCCGGCGCACCTCCGTGGGATCGATCTTCGCCGCGTCGGCGACGAGGTCGGCGATGCGCTCGATGTAGTAGGCGGCCTCCGGGCGGCCCGCGCCGCGATAGGCGCCGTTGGCCCCGGTGTTGGTGTAGACGCCGAGCACGCGATAGTCGATCGCCGGGATGTCGTAGCAGCCGGTGGCCATGATCCACGTCGAGTTGCCGAGGTCGAGGCCCTTCGGCCATGCGCCGCAGTCGACGTAGACCGTAACCCGCAGCGCGGTGATCTTGCCGGTGGCGTCCGCGGCGGCCTCGACGTCCGCCCACTGGTTGCGGCCGTGGCTGCTGCTGAGCATGTTCTCCGAGCGCGTCTCGATCCACTTCACCGGCCGCTTCAGCATCCAGGCAAGGCCGGAGACGAGGTAGTCCTCGTAGTAGGAGCCGATCTTCTGGCCGAAGCCGCCACCGACCTCGGGCGCGATGCAGCGGACCTGGTTCTGGGCGAGGCCGATCGCCTTCGCGATGTCGTTGCGGTTCCAGTGCGGCGCCTGGGTCGACGTCCAGACCGTCAGGCCACGGGTGACCGGGTCCGGCGCGGCGAGCACGGCCCGCGGCTCCATCGGCACGGCGTTCACGCGCTGGCTGCGGATGCGCTCCTTGATCGTGACGGCGGCGGAGGCGAAGGCCGCGTCGACATCGCCGCCGCGTTGGCCGCCGAAGGTGACGGCGATGTTGTTCGGGACTTCGTCGTAGAGCTGCGGCGCGCCGTCCGCCATGGCCGCGAAGACGTCGGTGACGATCTCAAGCGGCTCGATGTCGACCATCACCTGCTCGGCGGCGTCGACCGCGCCGGCGCGCGTCTCGGCAACGACAACAGCCAGCGGCTCGCCGATGTAGCGCACGCGGCCGCGGGCGAGGGGCATGACCTCCGGCACGGGAATCTCGTCGACCTCGTCCTGCTCCTGCGTGGTCTCACCCTTGGTCTCGGTACCGATCACCTTGAAGAGGCGCTCGAGGTCGTCGCCGGTCACGATCTCGACGACGCCCGGCATCTGGCGGGCGGCCTCGGTGTCGTAGCCCGAGATCGTGCCGTGCGGCTCGGTGCTGCGGACGACGACGGCGTGCAGGATCCCCGGCAGCTGCACATCGTCGACGTAGGTCGACGACCCGGTAATCAGGCGGGGATCTTCCTTGCGGCGGACGCGCGCGCCCACCATCTTGCTCATGACCATAGCCAGCGACTCTCCGTCCTACCCGGGTGCCTGCACGCGGGGCCCAACACGTTGAAGTCGGATGAACGCGGATATGATCCGATGCACCGTGCGTCGCGTCAATAGATGCGTGATCAAGAGTACCTTCCCCTCCGTAGCCCCGCACCCTGTGTGCGGGGTGCGATCGCCACCAGCCCCTTTTCGACGCCGGCATGATCGCTCGCCCCGGTAGCGCCGGGTCTTGTGCCCGGCTTCGCACGGTCGGCCCTCGCAGCTGCGGGCGGTGGCCGACCTCCGCTCGCCGCCGGCCCGGTTCTCCTGGCACCCTCACTCGCTGCCATCCCGAGCCAAGTCAACGTCTCTCTGCCGCTTCTCGTCCTTCGGACCTCGAGGCGCACACCCTTCGGGGTGCGCCGCTACGGCAGGAGGCGGGGCATCACAGGACATCGTGCGCCCTCGCCTCCTGTCATCCCGAGCGCAGTCGAGGGATCCCCATCGACGCGGAGCGTCGATATGGCGTAGACGGTCGTAGGAGGAAGGCAATCCCTCCCCTCGTCTCACCCCTCATTCCGAGCGCAGCAAGGGCTCGGCCGGGGAACCCTACGCGAAGCGAACTGGCCACCGCGCAACGTTCGCCTGGATGACCGGCTTCGCCGGGAGATCCTTCGACAAGCTCAGGATGACGGCTGGTGGGGTACGTGGAGTATAGGAGGGACGGCCTGGTCGCGAACGCCCATGACTTCGGCCACATGTGCGGCACGAGGCCCGGCGCTACAGGGGCTGGCCGACACGACAAACCCCGGGCACGAGGCCCGGGGCTACCGTGGTGGACGTCGTCCGAAGGCGATTATTAGGAGTCGGTGCCGAGCAGCGACGTCGGCGTGGTGGTCACGCCGTTGGTGACCGGGGCGTCCGGCGTCTCGCGCTCGATCGTC
>DATLHE010000080.1:0-19578 GCA_035540335.1 Thermomicrobiales bacterium
TCTGGTAGACGTGCAGCTCCGCGCCCTCGCCGAGCGGCCGTTTGGCGCTGCGCGACTGGAGGGAGAGCGTGGCGGGGTCGAGGTCGGCCGCATCCGCCTCACGGGCGGCGATCGCCGCCTGCCCGTCGGCGTCGGGGTAGATAAAGATGAAGAGGTCCTGACCGTCGACCACCATCGCCTGGCCCGGCTGCGTCAGCTGGTTGGCCTCGGCGTTGTAGCGGCCGTACTCCGGCTTGAGGCCGGTGCCCTTGAGCGCGGTCATGACGTTCGCCGCCTCGTTGCGCCCCGGCTGGGCGGACGGCGGGGGCGGCGGGCCATCGGTCCCGCCGTCGTCGTTGATGTAGAGGTAGACGGCCGCGCCGGCGAAGGCGAGGGCGGCGATGAAGAGCAGGGTGCTGAGCAGGTGGGCTCCCCGGCGTCGTGGTCGCGGTGCCGCGTGGAGTGAGGAGTTGCTCATCGTCACGAGTCTTTGTGTCCAATCATGGGTGGTCGGGCGGGCGCCAACCGCGCGACGGCCCAGCCGCCGCGGACGCCCTTCAAGCATACGCGCCCGGCGCGTCGATGGCCGCATGGGCGAGGCGCTGCCCTGATGGTACGCCGTGGGGCCGGGCGAGGACCAGCGGCAGCGTCCGCGCCGCTTCACGTCGTTATAACGATATGATCATGATAGGTTGACTTATTATCCGGATATCGTTATAATCTTATACGTGAGGTGGGGACGACGGTCGCCCCCGATGGTCACAATGACGTTGCCATGAGGAGTGCACAACCATGAATGCCCTGCGTCGCCTGTTCAGCCGTTCCACCCGTAGCGGTGGCAGCCGTTTCGATCAGTACTACAGCCGCGTCCTGCAGTCCGGCAGCGGGTATCCGACCGCCGACGAGGCCCGCCGCGATCTGGTCAACTACGACCGCACCACGATGCCGTTCGGCTGGCCGCACTAAGCACACCACCCACGGGGCACGCGTCCCCCTCTGCGCGCGCCCCGTTTCCCAAGACAAAACCCCCGACGATCGACGATGATCGCCGGGGGTTTTTGTATCCACGCAAGCGAGCGGTGGTAGGGGCGGACCTTGTGTCCGCCCGCCGTTGCCCGAGGCGATGCCGCCACGCCCCCCGCGCCAGCGGCACCCTCATTCTGAGCGAAGCGAAGAACCCTACGCGAAGCGCATCAGCCGAACCATACGCCCCTCACCCAAAACACCCGTCATCCTGAGCGAAGTCGAAGGATCCCCCGGCCCCGCAGGGCCGGTCTCTCCTAACGTTGCCGGGAACGCGCCTGCCAAACGCGACGCGGCCCATCGCCAACGCCTGCCCCTATCCCTCCTCCTCCACAAGATCGGCGGCGATACGCGAGGGGGTCACCTGCTCGGCGAGCAGGCGCGCGAAGCGGCGCTGGCGATGCGCGAAGCGGTCCGTCACCGCCGCGCCGTCCTCCGCCAGCTCGATCCACGCCCCGAGCAGGTCGCGCCCGACGTGGTAGGTGAAGACGTACGGCGCCCACAATGGATCGGTGATGAAGCGCATCCGGTGCCGGGCACGCTCCTCCGTCTCCAGCCCGTAGCGCATCAGGTACTGCACCGCGTCGTCCTCGGCGGCCCCCTCCTCGTGCAGCAGCAGCGCGACGTTGCCGCCGAGCGAGCGCAGCGACCGCTGCGCCTCGGTGACCTGCCGCTCGCGCGCCGGGTCGACGTCGATGCCGAGCCCGGCATAGAGATGCTCGCCCTGCCACGCCTCGGCCTCGCCCGGGGCGAAGATGATCGACCCCGCCAGCGTCGCGATGCCCTCGGAGATGACGCACTCGGGCGTGTTGATGAGCTGGATGGCGTGCTCGCCATACCCCCGCTCGTGGTAGAGCCGCTGCTCCTTGGTGGCGTGCTCCGTGTGGTGGCCGGGATAGCCCTCGTGACACATCAGGTCGAGCAGCGCGTTGGCGCGGACCGGCATGTCGGTGTTGATCTCGACCAGCGAGCGGCAGTTGCCCAGATACCAGTTGTAGCCGCTCCACGGCTTGTCCTCGACAAGCGAGATCTCGACGCCCTCCCCCTCCGGCAGCGGCGCGAACGCCTGCGCCCGCCCGCGCACCTCGGCGAGGATGCGGTCCACCGCGCCCTGGACGGCATCGAGCGGCATCTCGAACCGCGCCCGCCAGGCGATCATCCGCTCCGCCAGCTCGCCCCGACCCGGCAGCGCGTCGTCCAGCGCCGCCAGCGCCTCCTCGTAGACGTGCTCCGGCGTGCGCGCCGGGTCGATGTCGAACAGCGCGGCAACCTCGTCACGGTAGGCAAGGGTATCCCCCGCGGCCTTGCGCGCCAGCGTCTCCAGCGCGCGGACCTGCGCGGAGAGGTAGTCGACGCGCGTCATCGGCAGGTCGGACGCCTCGACCGCGGCCCGCAGGGCCGTCGACTGGGCGACAAGGGCGTCGCCGGACGGGACGGGACCGGCCATCGCGGCCTCGCGGATGTCCGCGGGGCCGACCCAGGCGTCGACGATGCCGTCGAAGTGGCGCTCGAGGCCGAACGCGAGCTCGGCGTACGCGCGAGAGAGATCGTCCAGGGGCGGTGTCATGGGCGGTGGTCCTTCCGGTGCAAGGCGTCATGCATATGAAGGAACGATACCGCGTTCAGCCGCCGATCAGTGCGACGACCAGCTCCCGCACGTCGTGGAGTTCTCTATCTGTCGCGCACCCCATGCGGCGCGCCCGGCGGACCCGCCAGTCAAGACTCTTGACCTGATCCGCCAGCACGACCGAAGGCGATTCTCCCGCGATGGAAACTTCGAACGGATAGCCCTTGACCTGCGTGGTCATCGGGCAGCACACCATGAGTCCAGACTTGCGGTTGTAGCTTACAGGGCTGAGTACGAGCGCGGGCCGATGCCTGGCTTGCTCATGCCCTGCCTGAGGGTTGAACTGAAGCCAAACGATGTCGCCAGCATCTGGAACATAGCCACTCGACATCACCAGGCTTCCCGGCCGACAGCATCGCCAGTCGCGATTTCTCCATGCACGTTGTCTACGGTGATGGCGTCGACAAGCGAAGCCAGGTCAGGAGGATGCCGCCGAACAGGCGTAAGAACGATCGAGCCCCCCTCCTCCCGCACATCGACCTCCTGATCGAGATCCAGATGCGCTGCCTGCATCACGCCCGCAGGAATACGAACCGCGGCACTGTTGCCCCATCTCTTGATCGCGACGCGCATTACACACCCTCCCTGTAGATACATCGTATCTACATAGTAACACGTTGACTATGGCAGTCAACGGCCCAAGGCCCACACCCACCACCCCACTTCGTACTTCTCTTCACAATGTTGCCAAACGGTGAAGGGGTCGCTAAGCTGTCGGCTAATACGCATTAGCTCACACGCATAAGTCCTGTCCGCCCGCTGCCTGGAGGCTTCCATGAAGCGCGCCGCGCGCCCGACCCAGCACGACATCGCCCGCGCCGCCGGCGTCTCCCCCGCCGTCGTCTCGCTGGTCATCAATGGGCGCGCCAACGGCAAGATCAAGATCTCCAAGGCCACCCAGGAGCGCGTCTGGACCGCGATCCGCGAGCAGGGCTACGTCCCCAATCTCGCCGCCCGCCAGCTCGCCGGCGGCCACACCAACATCATCGGCGTCTTCACCTACGAATCCATCTTCCCGATGCGGCCGAGCAGCTTCTACCACCCCTTCCTCGTCGGCATCGAGGAGCAGGCCGAGGCCAGCGGCTACAACCTCCTGCTCTTCACCCGCTCCGCCGCCGACGGCCAGCGCCGCATCTACCGCGACGGCGCCAACCAGCTGCTGGCGACGGAAGGGGCCATCCTCCTCGGCACCAACGAGGACCGCGCCGAGCTCGACCGTCTCTACCGCGAACAGTTCCCCTTCGTCTTCGTCGGCCGGCGCGAGATCGACGAGGGCCCCGTCGCCTACACCGCCGCCGACTACGCCGGCGCGACGGAGGATCTCGTCCGAACCCTGCTCGACCGCGGCCACCGGCACATCCTCTACCTCGGCAACCCGCTGCTGAATGAGTCGGCGATCGACCGCGAGCGCGGCTTCCTCGACGCCATGACCGCCGCCGGGGTCGAGGACCCCGGCCGCCTCATGCACCGCTTCGACCTCCACACGATCGACGCGGCGCGGCTGCGCGGCTGGCTCGCCGAGGGCGTTACCGCCCTCGCCGTCGCCCAGATGCCGGCGGCGCTGCACATCCGCGCCGTGGCCGAAGCCGACGGCCTCCGGGTGCCCGGCGACCTCTCGCTCGTCGCCCTCGGCAAGGCCGACGACCCGACCGTCGACCATCAGGGCATCGACACCTTCCTCATCCCCCACCGCGAGATGGGCGCGCAGGCCGTCAGCCTGCTGGCGCGCATGCTCACCGAGCCGGACGCCGCCTTCTCGCGCCAGATCACCATCCCCTGTACTCCCGCCAGTGGCCGCACCATCGGCCCACCACCGGACACGCACCCATCAGGAAAGGAGGTGGCGTAGGCCTCTCGAGACCCGTGACACGCAATGACAGGTCGCCTGTGTTCACACGAAGGAGACAGCATGTCGAAGCACCGTTCACGTCAGCACGCACGCTCGTTCCAGCCGACCCGCCGCCAGGTCCTCCAGGGCGCCGGCGGTCTCGCCGCGATGGCCGCGCTGGGCTCCCCGGCCACCCACCGCGCGATGGCGCAGGACAGCGCCGTCGCCGTCGACTTCTGGAACTGGTGGGATGTCGGGCGGCAGCCGCTGATGGACTCGATCATCGCCGGCTTCCAGGAAGAGTTCCCCGACATCACGGTCAACAACGTGCCGCAGACGTGGGACCGCCGCGACGAGGTTGTCACCACCGCGCTGGCGGGCGGCGATCCGCCGGAGATCATCATGGCCTCC
Source organism: Thermomicrobiales bacterium (assembly GCA_035540335.1). GTDB lineage: Bacteria > Chloroflexota > Chloroflexia > Thermomicrobiales > UBA6265 > UBA6265. Next base: position 4,869 of record DATLHE010000080.1, read on the forward strand.
CGGCAGGAGATCGTGAAGTTCGCCGACAGCGGGGCGCTCGCGCCGATCACGCAGTTCGTCAAGGACGCCGGGATCGACCCCGAGGCCTACTACCCCTCCGAGATCAACTCCATGTGGTGGAAGGACGAGCTCTACGCGCTGCCGATGCCGACGGCCGGCGGCGAGACCGGGCTCTACTTCTACAACACGACGCTCTTCGAGGAGGCCGGGCTCGACGCCGAGGCGCCGCCGGAGACGTGGGACGAGCTCGACGCCGCGGCCGAGAAGCTGACCAAGCGCACGTCGGACGGCGCGCTGGAGCAGGTCGGCGCGAACCTCTTCGTCAGCAATCTCGTCTTCCTCGCCCAGCTCTACACCAACAACGGCACCTTCCTCTCCGACGACCTGAAGACGGTCACCTTCAACAGCGACCAGGGCGTCGAGACGCTGCAGTGGTTGCTCGACTTCTCGACCAAGCACCACGGCGGGCACCAGAACTACCTCGACTGGGTGGCGACAATCAACACCGGCGAGGATCCGTTCCACCAGCAGCGTCTCGGCATCCAGTTCCAGAACGTGTCGCAGTTCTTCCATCTCAAGAACAAGGCGCCGGACGTCAAGTACAGCGTCCACTTCCGCCCCTACAACAGCAACAACCCGGACGCCGCGAGCCACGGCGTGGCGGCGATGAGCTTCGGCTGGGGCTACGTCATCCCCAGCAGCCTCGATCCCGCCGTCCAGGAGGCCGCCTTCAAGTTCGTGCAGCGGATCACCTGGGACGAGGAGGGCGCGGCGACCTTCATGCTCGAGCAGGAGCGCCCGAGCCCGCTGATCGCCTTCAACGAGAACCCCGCGTACACCGAGCTGAACCCGCACTGGGACAAGGTGCTCACGGCGCTGGAGAACGACATCTCAATCGGTATCGTGCCGGTCCAGGGTGAGATGTTCACGACGCTCAAGGACTACGTCGACCTGGTGGCCTTCGAGGAGATGAGCCCGAAGGACGGTCTCGATGCCGCCGCCGAAGAGGCGCAGGGCATCCTCGACGACTACTGGAGCAGCCAATCGTGAGCAGCCGGAGCCTTCCGGCGGAGAGTCGATCCCGGGAGGGCGCCTACGCGCCCTCCACCACCCGGGCGCCGCTGACCTGGCGCATGCGCAAATACCTGGGCTACGTCTTCATCGCGCCCTGGCTGATCGCCTTTCTCGCCTTCGACATCGTCCCGACCCTGTCAGCCTTCTACTACAGCTTCACCGACTGGAACGTGATCGCGAAGTCCAGCAACTGGGTGGGCGTCGACAACTACCAACGGATGTTCTCCGGCGACCGCCTCTTCTGGCCGTCCGTGAAGAACACGCTCTACTACACCGCCTTCGCCGTCCCGCTCGGCGTCGTCGCCGGTTTCCTGCTGGCGCTCCTGCTGAACACCAAGGTCCGCTTCCAGGGGCTCTTCCGCACGCTCTTCTACCTGCCGGCCGTGGTGCCGACGGTGGCGGCGACGATGGTCTGGCTCTGGATCTTCGACACCCGGCGCGGCATCCTCAACTGGGCGCTGGGCACGGTCGGCATGGACCCGATCCGCTGGCTGACCAGCCCGGACTACAGCAAGCCGGCGCTGATCCTCATGAGCCTGTGGAGCATCGGCGGCGGCATGGTGATCTACCTCGCGGGGTTGCAGAACATCCCGCAGGACCTCTACGAGGCGGCCGACGTCGACGGCGCGAGCAGCCTCAGCAAGCTCTTCAACATCACCATCCCGCTGATGACGCCGACGATCTTCTTCAACCTTCTGCTCGGGCTGATCGGCTCGTTCCAGGTCTTCAACGCCGCGTTCATCATGACGGCGGGCGGCCCGGTCAACAGCACCCGCTTCTACATGCTGCACCTCTACGAGAAGGCGTTCCAGGACTCGCAGATGGGCTACGCATGCGCGATGGCGGTGATGCTCTTCCTGACGGTGCTGCTGATCACGGTCTTCGTGAACTGGTCGTCGAAGCGCTGGGTCTTCTACGGCTAGGCGGGAAGGGGACAGACAGCGATGCACAGCAAACGATTCAACCCCGGCATGGTCGTGGTCTACCTGCTCCTGCTCGCGGGGGTCGCGGTCACGATCACGCCGCTGCTCTGGACGCTCTCGACCTCGCTGAAGACGGTGCGCCAGCTCAGCGCGTGGCCGCCGGAGTGGATCCCGAACCCGGTCGCCTGGAGCAACTACTCCGAGGCGCTGACGATGCTGCCGTTCGAGCGCTACTTCCTGAACACGATGGTGCTGGTCGTCGCCGCCGAGATCGGCGCGCTGATCACCTGCTCGTTCGTGGCCTACGGCTTCGCGCGGCTCGACTTCCCGGGGCGGGAGCCGCTCTTCCTGCTGCTGATCTCGACGATGCTGATGCCCTACATCGTGCGGCTGGTGCCGCTCTTCGTCTTCTACGGCGAGATCGGCTGGCTCGGCACCTACCTGCCGCTGGCGGTGCCGGACCTGCTCGGGCGCAACGCGTTCTACATCTTCCTGCTGCGGCAGTTCTTCCGCGGCATCCCCGACGACCTGTCCGACGCGGCACGGATCGACGGCGCGAACGACTTCCGGATCTGGTGGTCGGTGGTCCTGCCGCTCTCGAAGCCGGTCCTGGCGACGGTGGCGATCTTCGCCTTCCAGAGCACCTGGGACGACTTCCTCGGGCCGCTCATCTACATGGGCCAAAACCCGGACATGCGCACGCTGGCGGTCGGGCTCTACCAGTTCCGCAACTCGCCGGGCGGGGAGAACCTGATGCCCTACCTGATGGCGGTGTCGACGGTGATGATGCTGCCGATCCTGTTCATCTTCGGCTTCGGCCAGCGCTACCTCGTCCAAGGCGTGACCATGAGCGGGTTGAAGGGGTGAGCGCATTGACCTCGTACGGGCGGATCCCCGAAGGCTCTCTGCCCGCGCCGCTCCGGCCAGCCCGGCTTGCCCCGCCGTCGTAGCCGCGCACCCCGCAAGGTGCCGGCCGAGCGCTCTGCGCGTAAAGCGGAGCGGGCCCTGTGCCCAATGCCGCTGCGCGGCATTTCGTAGCCTGACGGCTACTGGGACGACCACGCACGGTCGCCCCACCACCATCGCGATTCGGCCACGGCGTTCGTGGCAAACACCCAAGGAGTCACGTCGTGAACGAGGCCCAAACAGACATTCTTATCGTCGGCGCCGGGCTCGGCGGCGTCGCCGGCGCCCTCGCCGCCTGCCGCATGGGGCGGAACGTCATCCTCACCGAGGAGACCGACTGGATCGGCGGCCAGCTCACCTCGCAGGCAGTCCCCCCCGACGAGTACTGGCTCATCGAGAGCTACGGCCCCACCGGCAGCTACCGCCGCCTTCGCGAGGGCATCCGCGACTACTACCGCCGCAACTACCCGCTCCTGCCGGACGCGATGCACGATCCGCGCCTCAACCCCGGCCAGGGCAACGTCAGCCGCCTCTGCCACGAGCCGCGCGTCGCGCTGGCCGTCATGCACGAGATGCTGGCGCCCTACCTCGCCAACGGGCAGCTCCAGCTCTGGCTGAAAACCTTCCCGACCGCGGTCGAGATGGACGGCGACCGCGTCCGCGCGGTGACGCTGAAGGACCTCGTCCACGGCCACGAGACGGTCGTCACCGCGCCCTACGTGCTGGACGCGACGGAGACCGGCGACCTGCTCGAGCTCGGCGACGTCGAGCACGTGCTCGGCTCGGAGGCGAAGTCGGACACGGGCGAGCTCCACGCGCTGGATGTCGCCGACCCGCTGGACCAGCAGGCGGTCACCTGGACCTTCCCGATGAGCCACCACCCGGGCGAGGACCATACGATCGACAAGCCGGCCCAGTACGACTTCTGGCGCGACTACCAGGCCGACTTCTGGCCGGACAAGCAGCTCTCGTGGCACGACGTCCACCCGATCACGCTCGAGACGCGGCATCGCGCCGTCTTCGAGACGCCGCCGGCGCCCGAGAACGCCGGAGACAAGCGCTTCCGGAACCTGGCGGGCGCGGCCAACCACCCGGAGTGGCGCGCCAACGACTTCTGGCACTACCGGCGGATCGTCTACGCAGGCCACTACCCCGAGGGCTTCGCGCACGACGTCACGCTCGTCAACTGGCCGCAGCACGACTACTGGCTGGGCCCGGTCGTCGGCGTCTCCGAGGAGGAGCGGCAGAAGCATCTGGAGGGCGCGCGGCAGCTCAGCCTCTCGCTGCTCTACTGGATGCAGACCGAGGCGCCCCGGCACGACGGCGGCACCGGCTACCCGGGCCTGAAGATCCGCCCGGAGATCGTCGACACGCCGGACGGGCTCGCCAAGGCCGTCTACATCCGTGAGGGCCGCCGCATCAAGGCCGAGTTCACCGTGCGGGAGGATCACGTCGGCGTCGAGCAGCGCCGCCAGATGGGCTGCGGCGACGGCCCGGCCAAGTTCGACGACAGCGTCGGCATCGGCTACTACCGGATCGACCTCCACCCCTCGACCGGCCTGCGGACCTACGTCGACATCAGCTCCTGGCCGTTCCAGATCCCGCTCGGGGCGCTCATCCCGCAGCGGGTGGAGAACCTGCTGCCGGCGAACAAGAACATCGGCACGACGCACATCACCAACGGCTGCTACCGCCTGCACCCGGTGGAATGGTCGATCGGCGAGGCGGCCGGCGCGCTGGCGGCGTGGAGCCTGAACGGGGAGACGAGCCCGCGCGGCGTCCGCAACGACGGCGCGCAGCTCAAGGCGTTCCAGGACACGCTCGTCAAGGACTTCCGCGCCGAGCTCGACTGGCCGAAGTTCGTGCCGGCGGACTAGCCGCCCATCGTCGTCGCCGCGCACCCCGCAGGGTGTGCGCCCCCGTTCCCGACCCAGATGGCCACCCGCCCCCCATATCCACTACGTGGCCATCTGGGCCGCCTTCCATAACGCATCCGAGCCGGAGGGAAGGGCCCGCGCCGCTTCTCGCTTCGCTCGGCCGAGGGATTGACCGCGCTCACCCACCCAAACGACCACCCGCCGCAGGCGCGTTCAATGCCCTCCTGTCCCGCCCAGGCGGCCACGTTGCCGAAACAACCTGGCCGCCTGAGAGAATCCCCGCCGGATCAAGGAAATCGGCCCCGAAACGGCCTCAGGTGGCCACCGGCCAAGTTAATTACGTTGGCAGCCTGACAATAACGACATCGCGCACCTCCCCATGCCTCACCGGTCCGCATCCGGGCAGCACCTCGAACGATGCCCGCCGAACGCCAACCGCCGCGTCCATGACGTCAACGGCGGTGACGCCGCAGGTCGACGATCAGTTGACGAGACGCTCCTATCGTGTGCTCGCGAGCACGAAGCTCCCGACGTCCATCACGCGCGCGGGCCATTCCGGACGCATCATGGAGGAGAGGCACGATGACACGGGTATCGGACCCCAGGGACACGAACGGCCTTCCGACCGGCGCGCGCCGGCGCGCCATCGTCATCGGCGCGGGGATCGGCGGCCTGCTGGCGGGCCGCGCGTTGGCCGACACGTACGACGAGGTGCTGATCCTCGAGCGGGACACGCTCCCGGCCCTCGGCCAGAACCGCCAGGGCATCCCGCAGGGCGATCACGTCCACGGCCTGATGGCGCGGGGCCGCACCATCCTCGAGACGCTCTTCCCCGGCATCACCGACGAGCTGGTGGGCCACGGCGCGCTGCTGGCCGATCTGGTCGCCGACAGCCGTTGGTTCCAGGGCGGCGGATACCACCTCGAAACGGCCTCCGGCATGCACACGCTGACCATGACCCGGCCGCTGCTCGAGGGCGTCATCCGTGGCCGAGTGCTCCAGCGCCCCAACGTGCGCATCCTCGAGGGGGCGGTCGCCCGGGGCCTGCTCACCAGCGCCGACCGGTCGCGCATCACCGGCGTCAGGATCGCCGGGGATCCGATCGTCGGGGGCGACGAAAATTCCTCGGCCGACCTCGTCGTCGATGCCAGCGGGCGGGGATCGCAGCTTCCCATGTGGCTCCGCATGCTGGGCTACGACGCGCCGGAGGAGCGGCGCTCCGGCGTCGAGACCCGCTACGCGTCGCGGTTCTTCCGGCGGCATTCCGGCGACCTGGCAGGCAAGCTGGCGGTGATCGTGGCGTCGTCGCCGGAACTGCACCGTGGCGGGGTCATGATCGCGCAGGAGGGTGACCGCTGGCTGGCGACGCTCGCGGGCCGCGGGGGCGAGCAACCACCGACCGACCTGGACGCCTTCATCGACTTCGCGCGTTCACTTCCCGCGCCGGAGATCTTCGAGATCGTCAGCACCGCCGAGCCGCTCGGCGAGGCGGCGGTCCACGGCTTTCGCAGCAACCAACGCCGCGCCTACGAGTCGGTGCCGAATTTCCCGGAAGGAGTGCTCCCCTTCGCCGATGGGCTCTGCGCATTCAACCCCATCTACGCCCAGGGGATGACCGTCGCCGCGATCGAGGCCGGGGCGCTCGCGAGCTGCCTCGAGGCGGGAACGGAGAACCTCGCCCACCGGTTCTTCGCGATGATCGCGCGCGATCTCGACACCGCCTGGAAGCTCGCCGCCAGCGCGGATATCCGTTTCGTCACCGTGCCGCAGGCGCTCCCCCGCAAGATGCGGCTCCTCAACGGCTACATGGACAGGCTGCAGATCGCGGCCCGCACCGACCCGGTCGTGTCGATCGCGTTCCGCGAGGTCGTGAATCTCCAGCAACCGCCTTCAACGTTGATGCGCCCCGCGATGGCGCTGCGCGTGCTCCGTGGCAACCTTGGCCGTCGCGCGCCGCAACCGGCAACGCCCGCGCCCGTGGCTGCCCCGTCTCCCCTTCTCCCCGTCACGCCTCATTGACGAGGCGTCCCCTGCGCGCAGGCGGCCCGGTCCGCCCTTGACCCCGACCGGGCCGCTTGCCATGCTGGCGCAACGCGAATTCGTGTCAGGATGCAGGGAGACAGCATGAGCCGCTATCGGGTAGGCATCATCGGCCTCGGCCGCATTTCCTCGACGATCGACGACGAGGTCCAGGGGCATCCGGCGGTGATGCTGCCCTACGCCCACACCGCCTGCTTCCGCGAGGTGCCGGAGGTCGAGGTCATGGCGGGCGCGGACCCCTTCGATACGCAACGCGAGGCGTTCGGGGAGCGCTGGGGGGTTCGGAACCTCTACGCCGACTACCGGGAGATGGTCGAGCGCGAGCAGCTCGACATCGTCAGCATCGCGACATCGGCCAAGCCGCGTCCGGAGATCGTCCAGACCGTCGCCACGATGGGCGTGCGCGCCATCTACGCCGAGAAGCCGATCGCCTTCACGCTGGCGGAGGCGGACGCCATGGTCCGCGCCTGCGCCGAGCACAACGTCGTCCTCGCGATCGGCTGCACCCGCCGCTGGGACGCCTGGTGGGGCATGGCGCGGCAGCTGATCGCCGAGGGGCAGATCGGCAACGTCCTCCAGGTCAACGCCCACGGCGAGGCGGCGATCTCCCACAACGGCAGCCACCTGATCGACCTCGTTCGTTACCTCGTCGGCGATGATCCAGTCTCGTGGGTCTTCGGCGAGGCCGAGAGCGATGACGCCGCCGCCTCGGACGACGACCTGCGGATGAACGGCTACCTCGCCTTCGCCAACGGCACACGCGCCTTCCTGCGGACGTGGCCGAGCGGCGCGTCCAACTGGACGGTCGACGTCATCGGGGAGTCCGGCACCCTGCGCGCGACCGGCAACGGGAGCGACATCGAGTGGTGGCAGCCCGCCGACCGCGGCATCCTCACTCGCCGCCCCATCCCACGCCCACAGCGGATCGAGAGCCCCGGCGTGCGCGCCGTGCGCGACCTGGTTGCCTGCATCGAGACCGGCAAGCAGCCCGAATGCTCCGGCGAGGACGGCGTCGCCGCGCTGGAGGTCGCGATCGCGCTGCGCGAGTCCCACCGCCAGGGCGGCTGCCGGGTGGCGCTGCCGCTCATCGACCGCACGCTGGGCATCCGCTCGGCCGAGACGCTGCGCGGCGATACGCCCGTGCGCCTGCGGGCCGGCTGACATGCGGATTCTTCAGCTCGGGATCGACCATCCCCACGGCGAGATGTACCGGACCACGCTGGCGCGGCACGACGCCATCGAGCTCGTCGGCGCGTATGACCCATCCCCGCAGCTTGCCCGGGCGATGCTGGCCGGCGAGGGGGTGGAGATTCCCGTCTTCGACGACATGCGGGAGGCGATCGCGGCGACGGTGCCGGACGCGGCGCTGATCACATTACCGAACGACGTAACCCCGGACGCGATCGCGCTCGCGGCCGATCATGGCCTGCACATCGTCGCCGAGAAGCCCTGCGCCGTCTCCGCCGGGGCCTTCCTCCCGGCGCACGAGCGCGTGCGGGAGCGCGGGGTGGCCTTCGTGCCCGCCTATCTCCGGCGCTTCTCGCCCGTCGCCACGGCGTTGCGCGACCTCATCGACGACGGCATCCTCGGCGAGCTCACCGCGGCGCAGGTCCACTTCGTGACGACGAACGTCGCGCTGCGCAACGCAACCTACCTCAGCGGCGGCAGCATCGAACGGGTGACGACAACGGCACAGCCGGCGATCACGCCGGTCCACCACGAGGCGCGCCACTGGCTCTTCGACCGGGCGCGCAGCGGCGGCGGGATCATGCACTGGCTCGGGGCGCACTGGCTGGACCTGCTGCGGCTCGCGAGCGGCGACGAGTTCGCGCACGTCACGGCGACGCTGGCGACGCGGACACCGGTGCCGATCGACGTCGAGGACGTCGCGTCGGTGACGCTGGAGGCGCGCGGCGGCATGGTCGCGACGGTCTCCTGCGCGTACGCGCTGCGGCGCGGGCCGGACCAGGTCGCCATCATGATCCAGGGCACGGAGGGCTGGGCGACGTGGGACGGCGTCGGGCCGGAGCTGCACGTCCAGAGCAGCCACCCGGAATGGCGCACGGCGCCGACGCGCACGCTGCGGTTCGATGCGGACCCGCTGCCGGGGTATTCGGGAATGCTGGGGTGGGAACTCTTCGAGCGATTCCGCTGCGCGGTGGAGGACGGCGGCAGCCTGCCGGTGGGCGCCACCGACGCGCTGCGGGTCCTTGAGCTGCTGGACGCGATCCAGGCGTCAGCCCATGAGCACCGTCGGGTGGCGATCGAAAACGGGTCGTCCTCGTAGCCCCGCACCTTGTGTGCGGGGTTGTACCACGACCTCGGCGCGACCAAGCATGCGCCATCGCTCCATACACACCGTCATCCTGAGCTTGTCGAGGGCTCGCTCCGCTTCCCGGCCGAGCGCGGAGCGCGAGAAGCGGAGGGGGCCCTTGCCTGCGGCCCGGCCGAGCGCGGAGCGCGAGAAGCGGAGCGGGCCTTTGGCCGGAGGATCCCCCGGCGCCGCAGCGCCGGTCTCTCGTGGGGTCTCCAAGCGAGACGTTCCCCTAACGAACAGCACTTCGCGTAGGATTCCTCGCGTGAGCTCGGAATGAGGGGCGTCTGGTGTAGGGGCAAACTCTTATGTCCGCCCACCCACGCCGGGCACAAGACCGGGCGCTACCGGTTAGGGATCACGATATTCCGTAACTCCGGCGCCAACGGCAAGGCAATGGCGCAACCCTCGTGCGCGGAGATGAGGGCGCCGATGCATGCCTCCAGCGCGGCCGCGCCATCGCGCCCGGTCGAGCAGACCGGTGTGCCCTCGACCAGCGCGTCACGCACCTCGGCCAGCAGCCGCTGGGTCGGACTCATCTCATGCACACCTGTCCCGAACGGCTCGCGGCGGCCAAGCATCGGGTAAGCGCGGGGCGAATCGGGTTCAAGCGGCTCCAGCCGGGTGATCCAGCCGTCGCCGACGACCGTCGAGAGGTCGATCCGGCCCCTCGACCCGCGCACGTCGACGCCGGGAGCGGCATCGCGCTGCAGCGAGACGAACCCGGTCGCGCCGGAGGCAAAGCGCACCATCGCGCTGACGCCATGGTCCGAGAGCGACCTGTCGCCCTCGCTCCGGGCCGTGATCTCGGCCAGGTCGCCGCCGAGGAAGCGGAGCAAGTCGAAGATGTGCGTGCCGCCGTGGATCGTGCCGCCGCGCGACCACCCCGACAGCGTGCCGACCGTCCCGATCGCGCCGGCGTCGACCAGCGCCCTGGCCTCACGCGCCATCGGTGAGAAACGGTAGGGGTGGTTCACGACGAGGAGGATGCCGGCGGCTTCGCAGGCGGCGACCATCGCGTCCGCCTCGGCCATGCTCGTCGCCATCGCCTTCTCGACGACGATCGCCCGCACACCGGCGCTCGCCTGCGCCACCGAGACCGTCAGCGCGGCCTTCTCCGGCGATTGCGTACAGATCGAGACGACATCAGGGCGCGTCTCGCGAAGCATCCGCGCGACATCGTCGAATGCCGGCACGTTCCACCGGGCCGCAAAGGCCCCAAGCCGCTCGCGTCCCCGCCCCACCACCGCCACGAGCTCGAATCCGGGCGTCGCGCGGTAGGCCCCGGCGTGGTTGACCGGATGGATCGTGTAGAGGCCGGGGTGGCGATGGTCGCCCTGGAAGAAGTCCCGGGGGCGCTTGGACGTCACCTCGTCGTCGTAGGTGCTGGCGATGCGACCGGGGCCGACGATGGCGGCGCGCAGGGGTGTGCTCATGCGTCCTCACTCAGCGAATCACGAATCAGACGCGGCGATTATTGGGGACGATGCAGAAACACGCCAGCGCGACGTGTTGACACATGCAAAAGTGGACCATACGATGCGCTCATCAGACATCAGACGAGTTCTCGATGAACGTGCGTTCCGCTTTTCTCGGCGTGCCCGCGCCTTGCGGCAGCCGCCTGGCGTACCCACCAGTGAAGAAAGGATGCCTCGCATGCGACTCTCTCGACGTGCCGTCTCCCGCCGAACCGTGCTCCAGGCCGCCGGCGCATCGGCCGCCGCCGGACTCCTGCTCCCCCGGCATGCCGCGCTCGCCACGGCGCAGGCGTCGCCGGAGCCCGTGCAAGGCGGCACGCTGACGTACGGCAACGCCAAGCCCGCCGAGAACATCATCAACCCGCTGAACACGATCGGGACCGGCCAGAACGTGCTCATCGAGGCGCTCTTCCTGCGCCTGGTCTACGGTCGCCAGTGGGGTGACGGCGTCAACCCGCAGGCCGAGGGCGACCTGGAGATGGCCGTCGCCGAGTCGATGACCGAGATCGAGACGGACCGCGTCTGGGAGTTCAAGCTGCGCGAGAACGTGCTCTGGCACGACGGCACGCCGGTCACCGCCGACGACGTCATCTTCGGCATCTGGCTCTCGCTCAACAAGAACGCCGGGGGCTCCAACGAGACGCCGGTGGTCGGCATCAAAGGCGCGGAGCGGTTGCAGACGGAGGGCGCCGAGGTCGGCGACATCTCCGTCGAGGGCGCGACGAAGCTCGGCGACTACGCGCTGCGCATCGAGCTGGACCGGCCGATCGCCAACTACTGGAAGAGCTGGTACGTCGGCTACTGGCCGATGCCGCAGCACATCTTCGGCGAGATGCCGTTCGATCAGCTCTTCGCCGAGCCCTACGCGACGATGCCGGTCGGCAACGGGCCGTTCAAGGCGGTGAAGTACGTCGACGGGCAGTACATGGAGATGGCGGCGAACGAGGATTTCTACCTGGGCCGTCCGCACGTCGACACGTTCATCGTCCGCTTCGGGGACGGCGACACGCTGAGCGCGGCGCTGGAGGCGCAGGAGATCGACGGCACGACCGCCAGCGCGGGCGCGGTCTACGACCGCCTGACGAGTCTGCCGTACATCGCCGGCAACCCGGTGCCCTCCACCCATCCGCAGGGGCTCGTCGCCAACGCCGGCCGCATGCCCGACCACGCGGCGGCGCTGAACAAGGCGATGATGCACGCGATCGACATCAAGACGATCAACGAGCAGTTGTTCAGCGGCACGCTGCGGCCCTCCAACAACCTCTTCGAGCATGTGCCCGGCTACGAGACTCCGCCGGACGGCTTCATGACCTACGACTACGATCCACAGAAGGCCATGGCGGTCCTCCAGGCGGCCGGCTGGGACAGCAACACGGAGCTCGAGTGGCTGATCATCGGCACGCCGGGCACGATGCACGACGCGATGCAGGCGATGCTCGCCGCCGCCGGCATCAAGACCCGCTACGCACCGGCGGACCCCGCCACCGCGATCCAGAACATCTACCAGGACAGCAACTTCGACATCCTCGCGTCGAACTTCGGCCCCTATGAGTTCTTCGAGTACGACTGGAAGTACTTCAAGTGCGGCTGGACGTATGACACGGGCGGCTTCAACTACGCCCAGTACTGCCATGAGGACGTCGACGCGCTCTTCGAGAAGGGTCTCGCCGAGACGGACCCGGACGCGGCGAAGGCGACCTTCGACGAGGCGATCCTGCTGCTGAACCAGACCCCGCCGCAGGCGACGTTGTACCGCGGCTCGACCACGTACGTCTGGAACACGCGCGTCCAGGGCGCCTACCCGTACCAGTACCGGCTGCCGGTCCGGCCCGCGTTCGAGCGCGTCTGGATCCAGCCGCAGTAGCTCTTCCGGGAGCGGGGACGACGTGTCCCCGCTCCCCCGATCCCCGGGGTCTCCCATGAACTACGTGATCCGCCGGCTGCTGCTCGTCCTCCCCATGCTGCTCGGCATCACCATCATCACCTATACGCTGGTCAACTTCGCGCCGGGCGATCCGATCACCGCGATGATCGACCCGGAGGAGATGAACGTCCGCAGCGCGGACGAGATCGAGGCGCTCCGCGAGAAGATGGGGCTCAACGATCCGCTGCCGGTGCGCTACGCGCTCTGGCTGCGCGAGGCCGTGCAGGGCAACCTCGGCTACTCGTACCACGACGAGAAGCCCGTGCTGGGGATGATCCTCGACAAGCTGCCCGCCTCGCTGATGCTGACCGCGACCTCGATGCTGCTCGCCTCGCTCATCGGTTGCGCGCTGGGCGTGTTCAGCGCGCTGCGGCAGTACTCGATCTTCGATCACCTGCTGACGGTGCTCGCCTTCTTCGGCGTCTCCGTGCCCGGGTTCTTCTTCGCGCTGATCGGGATGTACATCTTCAGCGTCCGGCTCGGCTGGTTGCCGGTGTTCGGGATGTGGACGCCCGGCGAGCCCACCGGCTTCAACCTCGACCTGCTCAGGCACGCGATCCTGCCGGTGCTGACGCTGACGCTGCCGCAGATCGCCGGGTACATGCGCTATGCGCGGGCCGCGACGCTGGAGGCGCTCGGCGCCGACCACGTCACCACCGCGCGGGCCAAGGGGCTGCGCGAGCAGGTCGTCCTGCGCCGCCACGTGCTGCGCAACGCCCTGCTGCCATTGGTGACGATCTTCGGCCTCTCGCTGCCGGCCATCATCGGCGGCTCCTTCATCATCGAGACGATCTTCTCGTGGCCGGGGATCGGCCTGCTCGGCTACACGGCGATCATGCAGCGCGACTACCCGCTGCAGCTCGGCATCGCCCTGATCGCCGCCACCGCCGTGCTGCTGGCGAACCTGGGGACGGACATCGCCTACGGGCTCGTGGACCCGAGGATCCGCTATGAGTAGCGCCACGCCGACCCTGTCCACGACGCGGGGCGAGACGATCGGCGGGCTCGCGCCGGAGACGCGGGCACCATCGCCGTCGCGCCGCACGCTGCGCCGCTTCCTGCGCCACCGGCTGGCGGTGCTGGGGGCGGTGATCCTCGTCGTGATGGCGAGCGCCGCGATCTTCGCGCCCTTGCTGGCGCCCTACGACCCGAACGCCATCAACCTGATGCGTGTCTCGCACCCGCCGGACGCCACCAACCTGCTCGGCACCGACGCGGTCGGGCGCGATACGCTGAGCCGGCTCATCTACGGCGCGCGCGTCTCGCTCTCGGTCGGGCTCGTGGCGGTGTCGATCTACCTCGCGATCGGGTTCGTGCTCGGCGCGCTGGCGGGCTACGCCGGCGGCTGGGTCGACACGATCATCATGCGCTTCACCGACATCATGATGTGCTTCCCGACGTTCGTGCTGATCCTCATCCTCGTCGGCTTCGTCGGGCCGAGCATCCTCAACGTCATGCTGGTGCTCGGGCTTTTCGGCTGGCCGGACATCGCCCGGCTGGTGCGGGGCCAGGTGCTGCAGCTGCGCGAGCTGGAGTTCGTGCAGGCGGCGGGGGCGATGGGCGCCGGGAAGTGGTACATCCTGCTGCGGCACATCGCGCCGAACATCGTCGGCCCACTCTCCGTCGCCGGGTCGCTCGGCATCGCCGGCGCGATCCTGGCCGAGGCAGGACTCAGCTTCCTTGGCCTGGGCGTCGTGCAGCCGACGTCGAGCTGGGGGTCGATGCTCAACGAGGCGCGGAACCCGGCGACGCTGGCGACGAGCGTATGGCTGTGGCTGGCGCCGGGCGTGGCGATCAGCCTGGCGGTACTGGCGGCGAACTTCATTGGCGATGGGCTGCGCGACGCGCTGGACGTCCGCGGCCGGCGAGGGACCCGATGACATCGGACACGCACCAGATCGAGCGGCACCGCGTCTTCGTCAACGGCGAGGATGGCTACGCCTGCTACCGCATCCCGAGCCTCGTGGCGATGGGCAACGGCGAACTGCTGGCGGTCGCTGAGGCGCGGCGGGACAACTGCCGCGACCACGGCGGGGTGATCCGCGTCGTTGCCAAGATCAGCGCCGATGGCGGCGCGACATGGGGGCCGCTGGGCGAGATCGCGCGCAACGTCCTGCCGGACGGCAGTGAGCACGTCGCCCAGAATCCCAGCCCGGTCGTCGACCTCATGGACC
>DATLHE010000081.1:0-6134 GCA_035540335.1 Thermomicrobiales bacterium
GCATCGATTCGCCGTGGTCGCGAACACCCCCGGGCACCCAGGCCCGGGGCTACCGGGGCGAGCGGGGAGCAAACGCACATCCGGTCAGGGTTGCCACAATCCGCACCGGCCCCCTATCATCAAAGGAAGCTTCTCCGTCACCAACGACGCTGACGGGCGTCTGCCCGGTCCGCCAACGACCGGCATCATCGTACGCATCTCTCGCTTGAGGCGGTCATGACCACCGCAGGTGCCACCGCACTGCTCTACCAGACGGATAGCTCCCTTCGCGCGTTCGACGCCTCGGTGCTCGCGGTCGACCCCGAGCGCCACACCGTCACGCTCGACCAGACGGCCTTCTATCCCGGCGGCGGCGGGCAGCCGTGCGATCACGGCTGGCTCATCGTCAACGACCAGCGGCTGCCCGTCGTCACGGTCGCGAAATCCGGCGACACCGTCGAGCACACCCTCGCCCCGGAGGCGGATCTGCCCGTGCCGGGCGACCACGTCCGCGGCGAGCTCGACTGGGACCGCCGCTACCGGCTGATGCGCACCCACACCGCGCTGCACATTCTCTGCGGCGTCGTGTTCCGCGACTACGGTGCGCTCGTCACCGGCGGCAACATGGACGTCGACCACGCGCGCATGGACTTCGAGATGGACAGCGCCGACTTCACGCCGGAGCGGGTCGCCGAGATCGGCGAGCGCGCCAACGCGGAGATCACCGCGGCGCGGGACGTCCGCGTCCAGATCCTGCCGCGTGACGAAGCCTTCCAGATCCCGGACCTGATCCGCACCAAGGTGAACCTGCTGCCGGAGGGCATCGACGAGATCCGCACCGTCGAGATCGTCGGGCTCGACCTGCAGGCCGACGGCGGCACGCACGTCGCCAACACGCGCGAGGTCGGCGGCATCCAGATCACCGGCACCCGGTCCAAGGGGCGCATCAACAAGCGTCTCACGATCGCTCTCCCCGAGCTCCCTACCAGCGCCTGATCGGCACGCCTCGCGCGGCCCGATACAGGCACCCCCGAACCTCCGGACGCGCGGCCCCCGCGGGACGACGCCTCCGACCCGGTACCTGCCCTACCCTCAACCCAAAACAACTCGCCACCACAGGTGGCACGGGGAGAACCACAACCATGACCGCATCCACGACCACCACCGACCGTTCCCTGCTGGAGCGTACCGCCGCCCGCACCCGCGTCTTCGGCGAGTCGATCTGGACCGGCATCTTCAACCAGTTCACGAAGCATCCGGACCCGGTCTACTTCGGCGACGGCTCGCCGGCGGCCGAGGCCTTCCCGCTCGAGCGTCTCAAGGAAGCCTCGCAGCGGGCCTGGGACGACGCCCCGGCGAGCCTCGGCTACGGCGACCAGAAGGGATACCCGCCGCTCCGCGAGCTGATCGCGAAGCGCATCGCCCAGCGCGGCATCACGACGACCGCCGACGAGGTGCTCGTCACCGCGGGGTCGACGCAGGCGATCGATCTCGCCTGCCGGGCCTTCCTGGAGCCGGGCGACGCGGTGATCGTGGAGCTGCCGACCTTCCTCGGCGCGCTGGAGATCTTCGAGATGTTCGAGACGACGATCGTGGGCATCCCGACCGACGAGCACGGCATGCGGATGGACGCCTTGGAGGCCGCGCTGGTGGCGCACCCGGAGGCGAAGCTCATCTACACGATCCCGACCTTCCAGAACCCGTCCGGCACGACGCTGCCGCTGGAGCGGCGGGAGCGGATGATCGAGCTGGCCCGCCGGCACACCGTCGCCATCCTCGAGGACGACCCGTACGGCGAGCTGCGGTACGACGGCGAGGTCGTGCCGCCGCTGCGGGCGCTCGACGACCAGGTGATCCACCTCGGCACCTTCTCCAAGACGATCGCGCCGGGCGTACGCACCGGCTTCGCGATCGCGCCGCCGGAGATCTACGCGCTGATGCTCGCGATGCGCGAGGTGACCGACATCAGCAACGACCGGATCATGATGCGCACCGTCTACCACACGGCGGTCGACTTCCTCGACGAGCACCTCGTCGGCGCGCGGGCGATCTACCGCGCGCGCCGCGACGCCATGCTGCGGGCGCTGGACGAGCACATGCCGGCGGGGGTGACGTGGTCGCGGCCGGAGGGCGGGTTCTTCGTCTGGATCACGCTGCCGGACAGCGTCGACGGCAAGCAGCTCTTCGACGACGCGGCCGAGAAGGGCGTGATCTTCTTCCCGGGCGAGTGGTTCTTCCCGTCGCGGGACCTGAGGCACATGATCCGCCTGTCGTTCTCGACGGTGCCAGAGGACCGCATCGCGCTGGGCGTCGAGCGCCTCGGCGAGGCGATCCGCAAGCACCTGGGGTAGATGTGGCCTGTCGTGCGGGCGACCATCCCACGCACGGCGACCCTGTCGCCGGCTCTGGACAGGCTCCGGGTCGTCCTTGCCCCGGCGAACATCATCGGGCGACTCTGCCGACCCCGCACCCCAAAGCCCCGTCATCCTGAGCGAACGCGAAGGATCCCATGGCCGACCCTGCGCAGCAGGGGAGAAGCGGGGCGACCCTTTGCTTCGCTCCGCATGAGGGGATTCATGGGTGCGGGGCGAGCACAACCGTACGCGCCGAAGTTGCCACCGCCGCCCCGGCACCAAACCCGATCCTGGCGCGTTCCAGAGGACGATCGCCGGGCAGCCGGGCGGCCCCGGTGTGCTACCTTTGCCACGACTTCCCGCGCCACGGCGGACGTGAGGCAGGGCCCCTTCCGCACGGGGCCGCACGCCGGCCGCCCCGCGCCCGACCCGAGACTGACCATCACTGGACGTGCCTGCCTTGTTTGATTTCGACCGCATTCCCCTCGGACCCTTCGACACCCGGCTGTGGTGGCTGCTGATCGCCATCTCCGTCGCGCTCCTCCTGACGCTGCAGGCGATCGAGACCGCCGTCGAGGGCGCCTGGCCGCACCAGCGCCGCTCCAACGCCTACCTGCCCGGCGCGCGCGGCGTGCACGTCACCTGGGCCGCCACGGCCGTGATGGTCATCCCCGGCGCGCTGGCGGCGATCGGCAGCGTCGCGGCGCTGATCTGGCTGAACATCGAGGCGCCGGGCCGGCTGGAGCTGGGCGGGACGCTGCTCGCGATCGGCTGGCTGCTCTTCCTCGTCTTCGGCCTGAACGTGTTCGGCCTCGGCGGGCTCATCCGCAATCTCGGCGTCATCGGGCCGCTGGCGATCCTCGCCGTGCTGCTCGTCAGCGACATCCTGCTGATCGTCACGCTGCTCGACATCCTGCCGGCGTGGAGCGTCGTCCGCGACGCGATCGAGAATGGGGTGCGCGACATCATGCCGTTCGTCGACGACGCCACGGGCGCCTGACGACGGCCCCGCCCGCCATCGCTTGCATCGCCGCTGGCATATGGGATGCTTGAGGGGTCGAAGCACGACGCGGGCGATCGACCCCGCGGGGATCGCCCTTCGCGCGGGACGGGAGAAGACCGGGGGATGACGGAACCGGAGCCGCAAGAGCCACAGCACGCGGGCACGCCGGAGGATCCCGGCGCGGCCCGGCGGCGACGCGGCCAGCAGATCGCCCGCACCCGGCGACGTCCCTCCACCCAGCCCGTGCGGCGGCCCACGGTGACGATCCCCAAGGGCCACAGCGTCCCGCCCGAGGCGATCGACCAGCAGGAGCAAACGCTGGGCGTCGAGATGCGGCCGATCGGCGGCATCTTCGGCACCGGCGGCAGCCTCGAGGTCGCCGAGGACGAGGGACGGCGCCTGCGCCTCCCGAAGAGCCTGCGGCGCCGCGACCAGGCCATCAAAGAGGAATCGCTGCTGCGGGACCCGGATTTCCGGATCCTCTGGCTCTCGCGGCTGCTCTCGCAGACGGCCCAGGGCGCGTTACTCTACGCGCTGCTGATCCTGGTCATCGACCTCTCGAACCGGTCGTTCTACAGCTCGCTCTTCGTCGCCTGCTCGAACATCCCGTCGATCATCTTCGGGCTCCCGGCCGGGCTCGTCGCCGACTCGGTCCCGCGGAAGTACCTGCTCGTCATGCTGAACGGCTTCCGCTTCGTGTTCATGCTCTTCCTCGTCGGCAGCATGCCGTCGCTGGCGGGCGTCTTCGCCGCCACGCTGGGCATCTGGATCATCCACCAGTTCTACTCGCCGGCCGAGGCGTCGATGCTGGCCGACCTCGTGCCGTCGAGCCGCTACACCGCGGCGCAGGCCCTCTTCAACCTCGCGCTCACGATCTCCCAGGCGCTGGGCCTCGTGCTGCTGGCGCCGCTGATGCTGCTGCTCGGCGGGCCGGAGCTCGTCTTCGTGATGGCCGGGGCGCTGTGGTGCGTGACGGGGGCGTTGACCGTGCTGCTGCCGACGATCTCGCTGGACGAGGCGGCGACACGGCGCCCGCGCCGCCGCGGGTTGCGGGAGTCGCTCGGCACCGGCTGGCGCTTCATCCGCGGTGACCGCCTGACGTTCGAGGCGATCGTCGACGACGTCGTCGTCAGCGTCGGCATGAGCGCGCTGGTGGTCATCATCCCGTTCTACCTGGAGCGCGTGCTCGGGACGTCGAAGGAGAACACCGTCTTCGTCTTCGCGCCGGCGGCGCTCGGTCTCGTCATCGGCCTGCGCATGGCCCCGCCGCTCAGCCGGCTCATCGGCGAGCGCTACGCCGCCTCGCTCTCGCTGGTCGTCTTCGCGACGTGCGTCGCCTCCCTCGGGTTCGTGGAGCAGTTGTATACGTTCATGACCCTCACGCTGCGACTGCCGCTCGACCAGATCACCGACACGCTGTCGATCTCGCCGGTGATCTTCGTGGCGATGCTGATCTCGATCCCGGCCGGAATCTCCTCGTCGATCGTGAACGTGGCGGCGCGGTCGATCCTGCTGCAGCGGAGCCCGGCGAGCGTGCGGGGGCAGGTGATCGCGACGCAGGGGCTGATCGGCAACGTCTTCGGGCTGATCCCGACGCTGCTGGCCGGCGTGGCGACGGACGTCTTCGGCGTCGTGCCGGTCGCGGTCGCGATCGGGGTGCTGATCGTGGTCGCGGCGGGGATGGCGCACGGCATCGGCCGCCGTCCGGCGCCGATGGTCCCCGCGCCGCTGACCTGACGCAAAGGGAGGCCGCCACCCACGGCTGCGGCCCACAGGGGCGCCCGCAGGGGCAGGGCCTCCCGTAGGGCCGGCCTCGCAGCTGCGGGCGGTGCCGGCCCTACGCGGTGCGCTGCGCGCTTGCCGTCTCCCCCACCAGCTCCGCGAAGCGCGCCATGTCGATGTTCCCGCCGGAGATGAGGATGCCGGCGTGCTGGCCCGCGACATCGATCGTCTTCCCGAGCACCGCCGCCGCGGCGAGGCACCCGGTCGGCTCGACGACGAGCTTCATCCGGCTCGCGAAGTACGCCATCGTCTCGACCAGCGCCGCGTCGGAGACGGTGACGATGTCGTCGACCAGCTCCCGGATCACGGGGAAGGTGAGCTGGCCGAGATGCAGCGTCTGCGCGCCGTCGGCGATCGTGCGCGGCGTCTCGATGTGAACGATCCCGCCGGAGCGGAAGCTGCGCTGGCCGTCGTTGCCCGCCTCGGGCTCGACGCCGATCACCCGGCAGCCGGGGCTCAGCGCGTGCGCCGCCACGGCGCATCCGGAGAGCAGCCCGCCGCCGCCGAGCGGCACGACGAGCACGTCCAGCGGCCCGGCGTCCTCGAACAGCTCCTTCGCGGCGGTGCCCTGCCCGGCCATGACGTCCGCGTGGTCGTAGGGCGGCACCAGGGTTAGCCCCTGCGCGGCGGAGAGGCGCTGGCCGATCTCCTCGCGGTCCTCGGTGTAGCGGTTGTAAAGGACGACCTCGCCGCCGTAGCCGCGCGTCGCCGCGATCTTCATCGCGGGCGCGTCCTCCGGCATCACGATCACGGCGCGCATGCCGAGCAGCTTCGCGGCGAGGGCGATCGCCTGGGCATGGTTGCCGGAGGAGAAGGCGACGACCCCGCCGGCCTTCTGCTCCGGCGTGAACCGGGCGAGCGCGTTGTAGGCGCCGCGAAACTTGAACGCGCCCATGCGCTGGAGGTTCTCGGCCTTGAAGACGAGCTCGCCGCCGGTCAGGTCGTTGGCCGTCGATGAGGTGAGCGCCGGGGTGCGGTGGGCGACGCCGGCGAGGCGCGTGTGCGCGGCAACGATG
>DATLHE010000082.1:0-3982 GCA_035540335.1 Thermomicrobiales bacterium
CCGGTGGGGGCCGCTCCAGCGCGGCCTGCTCAACGTCGCGACGAACGGCCTCGTCCGCGCGGCGGTGAAGAAGACGCCCTACGAGAAGACCCTGCCCCTGCTGCGCGAGCACGCCAGCGCCCACGCCTTCGGCGCCAGGGCGCTCAAGATCAACAGCGACCTGCGCAAGCGCCAATGCCCCGTGACCGGCGCCACCGCGGCGAGCACACAGGACGCGCCCGCCGAGTAGCCCTCCTCCTGACGCACCTCTCGCCCGGCCCACCACGCGGCCGGGCGGCTCCTTTTGGCCACCTCGGCACGCCTCGCGGTAGACCTCACCGGACGCGCTCCCTATAGTCGGAGCATCCGGGACCCCGTCGTTTCCGCCGCCCATCCATCCGGACCCCTCGCCGCCCGGGCGCAAGGAGGGCTGTCATGAAGCGCTTTTTCGCCCTGCTCGGCGTCCTGTCGCTCCTCTGCGCGCTTGTCGCGCCCGCCGCCGCCCAGGAAGCTTCTCCCGCCGCGACGGGATCCCTCCTTGCGGCGATGGGCTTCCCCGAGCTGCACATCACCGCGCATGACGACAGCTACGAGGTGCCGGCGCAGGTCGACGCTGGCCGGACGCTCATCGTCTTCGAGAACCTGGGTCAGGAGTCGAACCACGCCCTTCTGGTGCGCCTGCCCGAGGGCGTCAGCGCCGAGGAGGCGCTGGCGAGTCCCTCCAGCGAGAGCGAGGAGCCGCCGGCATGGTTCGCCGACGTCCGGTTCCCCGGCTTCGCAGGCGAGACGCTGCCGGGCCAGACGTCGTACGCCGTTGTCGACCTCGCGCCGGGCGTCCACCTGATCCTCAGCGACGTCACCGCGTCGTTCGAGGTCGTCGGCGAGGCCACGACGCCCACGGCGGCGAACGAGCCGGCAGCGGACGCGATGGTCGACCTCTTCGAGTACGGGTTCGCGATCCCCGATGCGGTCGCGCCCGGGCGGCAGGTCTGGAAGGTGACCAACAGCGGCGAGATGCCGCACGAGCTGCTGCTCGTCTGGTCGCCGGAGCCGGTCACGTACGACCAGATCTTCGAGATGCTGACGAACGAGAGCGAGGACGAGAACGCCACGCCGGTCGGCGGCGGTCCCTCGTTCGCGGAGATGGAGCCGGTCGGCGGCCTTGGATGGCTGTCGCCCGGCGCAGCCGGGTGGACGGAGGTCGACCTGCGGCCCGGAACCTATGTCGCGCTGTGCTTCGTTGTCGACATGGAGACCGGCATGCTCCACGTCCAGCACGGCATGATCGACGTCTTCACCGTCGGCGAGGCCGCCACGCCCGCGTCCTGATCGCTCATCCGAGGAGGTTCGCCATGCGCCGTCTGCTCCTGCCGCTCGTTCTCGCGCTCATGCTGCCGGCGTCTGTCATGGCTCAGGAGGCCTCGCCCGCGGCCGACATCCCCGCCACGCCGGTCGGGGAGCAGTTGACGTGGGTGCTGGGCCAGCTCAACGGCGAAGCGGCGGACACGACCGAGACGGACTTCGCCGCGCATTTCACCGAGCGCTTCCTGGCGACCTTCCTGCCGGCGCCGGTGCTGCTCGACCTGATGCGGCAAACGGCGACCCAGATGGCGCCGGTGGACTTCACCGGGTTCGCCTACCCGCCGACGGAGACCGGCGCGATCGCCCTCATCGAGGCGGGCGGCGAGCGGGCCGCGATCTACCTCGTCGTCGAGCCGGAGGCGCCCCACCGCATCTCCCGGCTCGACATCGCCGAGGCCCCTGCCCCGGCCAACGCGACGGGCCGGCGCGTCTCCATCGGCGACCGCGCGCTCTACCTCGACTGCGTGGGCGAGGGCGCGCCGACGGTCGTGCTGGAGGGCGGCATCACCGACGACTGGGCGGCGGTCCAGCCCAAGGTCGCGGCCGTCACCCGCGTCTGCAGCTACGACAGGCCGGACTCCCCCGGCAGCCGCAGCGATCCGACGCCGGTGCGGACCGCGCGTGAGGTGGTCGACGACCTGGCGGCGCTGCTGGCGGCGGCGGGCGAGACGGGCCCCTTCGTGTTTGCCGGGCACTCGATGGGCGGCCTCTACGTCCAGCTCTACGCCTACCAGCATCCGGACGACGTCGCCGGGCTCGTGCTCGTCGACCCCACGCCGGAGGAGTTCAGCGCCCGGTTGGCCGACATGCTGACCGCGCTCGGCACACCGGCTCCCCTGCCGTCGCCCGAGGTGAGCACGGACGAGACGAGCTTCCAGCAGCTGCGCGAGGCGCGGGCGGCGGGCGAGCTGCCCCGGGTGCCGCTGGTCGTGCTCACGCACGGCCGGGCCGACAACCCCGAGGAGCGCCCGCCCGGCTGGCCGCTGGACGAGGAGGAGCGCATCTTTCGCGAGCTGCACGACGAGATCGCCGCGCTCGTCCCGAACAGCCGGCACCTCATCGCCGAACACAGCGGCCACGACATCCACAAGGAGCAGCCGGAGCTGGTCATCTCCTCGATCCTCGACGTGGTCGCCGCCGTCCGTGATCCGGGCACCTGGGCAACGCCGGTTGCCAGTCCAGCGCCATGAGGCACGCACGTGTATGATGAAGAAGCGTCTTCACGCAAAGATCAATGCGGAACGGTGGCCGTCCCGGCGGCCAGGGAAAGCAAGTGAAGGAGTCGATCATGCATCGTGCTCGTGGTTTCCTGTTCGCTGTCGCCGTCGTCCTGCTCGGTCTCGCCGCCGTGGGGGTGGTCCGATCGGGCGCCATCGCCCAGGAGGCCTCGCCTGCGCCGGTGTTTGAGATCGCTCCCGGCGTCACCGCCGAGGCGCTCGCGTTCATCCCGGGTCAGGAGGAGCCGTCGCTCTACCGGCTGAAGATTGAGCCGGGCGTGTCCTACCCGTTCGCCGCGAGTCCCGCGATCGAGCTCGCGTACGTCGAGCAGGGATCGTTCGCCCTGACGCTGAGCTCGCCGGTGACGATCAACAGCATCGACACGCCGGACGCGATTGGCGTGCAGACGGACGCCAACAAGGAGTTCACCATAGAGGCGGGTGATTACATCACCCTGCCGCCCGGCACGTCTGGTGAGGTCCGCAACGATGGCACGGAGACCGCAAGCTTCACCGTTGCCGACATCTACCCGGCACCGTCCGGCACCCCGGCCGCAACGCCGGCGTCGTGACGCATCGACCGGCTCACATGATCAGCCCCGGACCTTTGGTCCGGGGCTGATCATGTGCATGGCTGCTTTCGTTTGGATCTGGAAGCGGAGTCGCTGCTACGTTGCCTGGCCATGCTCCGCGGCGATGGCCGGACGGCGTTGCCAGGCCGGGTTCGCGTGCTCGAACGCCAGCGCGACGCGCAGCAGGTCCACCTCGCCCAGCGGCCGGCCCACGAGCTGGATGCCGACCGGCAGGCCGTCCGCCGTGAACCCGCAGGGCACCGAGATGCAGGGCAGCCCTGTCGCCGAGACGTACCAGCACGCCCGCATCCAGCCCAGGTAGTCGTCCTGCGCGACCCCGGCGACCTCGCGCGGCCACGTCCACTCGACCGGAAAGGGCGGGACGAGCACGGTCGGCGCGGCGAGG
Source organism: Thermomicrobiales bacterium (assembly GCA_035540335.1). Classification (GTDB taxonomy): domain Bacteria; phylum Chloroflexota; class Chloroflexia; order Thermomicrobiales; family UBA6265; genus UBA6265. Next base: position 3,537 of record DATLHE010000082.1, read on the forward strand.
ATGTCGATCTCGTCGAAGAGCGCGACCATCCGGTTGTGGAGACGCGTCCGCGCCGTGTGGGCGTCGTAGACGTCCTTCGCGGTGAGGTCCAGCCCGGCCTCGATGTTCACCACCAGGTTCTCGCTGAGCTGGTCCTTGTGGTCGCGATAGAGGTCGCCGTGCTTCTGCGCCATCTCCCAGGCGCGCAGCGTCCGGAAGCCGCACTCCGCCCCCTCGAAGTCCGGCTCGACGTCCCGGACGTCGGCGTGCAGGGCCTCCAGTACCGGCCTGCCGTCCCGTCCGAGCACGCCGGTGACGGCCGGGTCGACCGGCAGCCCGCCCAGGTCGCGGCTCCACGCGATCCGCAGCCCGCGCACCTCGCCCTCCGCCACGCCCGCGAACGGCTCCGCCAGCGAGAGCGGGTCGCGCGGGTCCGGCCCCGCCAGCGCCGACACGAGCAGCGCGAC
>DATLHE010000083.1:0-13976 GCA_035540335.1 Thermomicrobiales bacterium
ATCACGCGCCCGAGACCTTCCCGACGGACACGGCGGGTCTGCCGGAGGCCGTCGCGCCCGCCGTCGTCCGGCTGAAGGACGGCGAGACCTACGACCTCCACATCGGGCCGGTCCGCAAGCACCTCGACGGCGCGGAGGTCCGCATGCTGGCCTACAACGGGTCGATCCCCGGTCCGGCGCTGCGCGTCGATCAGGGCTCGACGGTCACGGTCCAGACCGTCAACGAGGGCGACATCGACACGACCGTCCACTGGCACGGCCTGCGGCTGGAGAACCGGTACGACGGCGTGCCGCACGACACGCAGGCGCCGATCGGGATCGGTGGGGCGTTCACCTACCGCGTGCAGTTCCCTGATGCCGGCATCTACTGGTATCACCCGCACCTGCGCGAGGATTTCGCGCAGGAGATGGGGCTCTACGGCACGATCGTCGTCGCGCCGGCCGACCCCGGCTACTGGCCGGCGGTCGACCGTGAGCTGACGCTCACGCTGGACGACGTGCTGATCGAGGACGGCCGGATGGCGCCCTTCCGCCACAGTGGGCCGACGCACACGGCGATGGGCCGCTTCGGCAACGTCATGCTGATCAACGGCGAGACGCGCTTCGCCGGCGAGGCGGCCGTGGGCGAGGTCGTGCGCCTCTACCTCGTCAACACCGCGAACACGCGCCTCTTCAACATCGCCGTCCGCGGCGCGCGGATGAAGCTCGTCGGCGGCGACAGCGGCCGCTACGAGCGGGAGACGTTCGTCGACGCCGTGCTGCTCTCGCCCTCGGAGCGGGCGGTCGTCGACGTGCTCTTCGAGACGCCCGGCGAGGCGCGGCTCGAGCACCGCACGCCCGAGCGCGTGTATGACCTCGGCGCGTTCACGGTCGCGGGCGAGGGGACGAGGACGGCGGCCACGACGTTCGCCGCGCTGCGCACCGACCCCGAGCTGACGGCGGAGCGGGCGCGGATCGAGGCCGACCACGATCTCCATCGCGCGCCGGACAAGACGCTCGCGTTCATCGCCGAGATGCCGCTGCTCTACGGGCAGGAGATGCCGGAGGCGTCGTCCTACGTATGCCCGATGCATCCAGAGATCACGTCGGCGGAGCCGGGGACATGCCCGATCTGCGGCATGCGCCTCGTCCCGGTCGCGGCGCCCACGTCGTACGTCTGCCCGATGCACCCGGAGGTGACGTCGGACACGCCCGGCACCTGCCCGATCTGCGGCATGAAGCTGGTGCCATCGACGGCCACCGCGCCCGCGCATGACCACGGGCACATGGCGCACGACATGTCCGGGCATGAGCCCATGGACATGGAGATGGCGAACGGCGAGCACAAGCAGGACGCGCCCGCCCACGACCATCACGCGATGGACCACGGCGAGCACGCGCACGGCCATGGTCAGGGCGACGGGCTCGAGTGGGAGGATCTGATGCCGGAGATCAACCGCGCGTCGGACACCACCAACATGGTCTGGAAGCTCATCGACCGCGACACCGGCGCGGTGAACCATGCGATCACCTGGGCGTTCACCGTCGGCGACCGGGTCAAGATCCGCCTCGTCAACGAGATGGACTCGGACCACCCGATGCACCACCCCTTCCACGTCCACGGCGCGGGCCGCTTCCTGATCCTGGCGCGGGACGATCAACCGGAGGAGAACCTCGTCTGGAAGGACACCGTGCTGCTGCGGGCCGGGGAGACGGTCGACATCCTGCTCGACGTGACGAACCCGGGGCGGTGGATGGCGCACTGCCACATCGCCGAGCACACCGAGAGCGGGATGATGTTCAGCTTCGACGTTGCACCCGCCAAACACAATCGGTAGGGGCGGACCTTGTGTCCGCCCGGGGCCGCCACCGCTCGCAGCTGCGGCCGCGGGTGCAGGGCGGCCCGTACGGGAGGCCCTGTGGCCCCCCGCCGCGACCGAAGGGCGCGATCGCGAAGGAGACCCCATGATCGAACATGGAAAGGGACACATGGAGCGGCCGGTCGTGCTCGTCGTCGATGATGCCGCGGACGAGCGGGACCTCGTGGTGGGGGCGCTGGAGCGCCGGTTCGGGGCCGACTATCGGGTCCGCGCGGCGGCCAGCGCGGCGGAGGGGCTCGCCCTGCTGCACACGCTTGCCGGCGAGGGCGGGGAGGTCGCCCTCGTGATGGCCGACCACGCGCTCGACGAGGGCGGCGGGGTGGACTTCCTGCGGCGGGCGCACGCGCTCCATCCGGCGGCGCTGCGGGCGCTGTTCCTGGAAATGGGCAACGCGCCGGGGATGTGCGAGGCGTCGTCGCTGGCGCCGATGCTCCGCGCCACGGCTCTCGGGCAGCTCGACTTCACGACGCTCAAGGGGTGGGTCTCGCCCGAGGAGTGGCTCTACCCGCAGGTGCAGGAGGCGCTGAGCAACTGGGCGACCGCCCACCGCCCGCGCCACGAGCACGTCCAGATCGTCGGCGAGCAGTGGTCGCCGCGCTGCCACGAGCTGCGCGACCTGCTGACACGGAACACGGTCCCGTTCGGCTTCTACGACGCGGAATCGGCGGAGGGGCGGCAACTCCTGGCCGCGCACGGGCTGGAGGCGGCGGCGCTGCCGGCGGTGATCCTCTTCGACGGGCGGTCCTTCGCCAACCCGGGCAACGCGGAGCTGGCGTCGGGGCTGGGCGTCCGCACCCGCCCGGAGGGGACGGAAACATACGACCTCGCGATCGTCGGGGCTGGGCCGGCCGGGCTCGCGGCGGCGGTCTACGGCGCGTCAGAGGGGCTGCGGACGGTCGTCGTCGAGCAGGCGGCGATCGGGGGCCAAGCGGGCACGAGCTCGATGATCCGCAACTACCTCGGCTTCCCGCGCGGGATCAGCGGCGACAGCCTGACGGGCCGCGCCTACGAGCAGGCGTTCCTGTTCGGGACGCAGTTCGTCTTCATGCAGCGGGCCGTGGCGCTGGCCGCACGGGGCGACGAGCGGGTGATCACGCTCGGCGACGGTTCGGAGATCGTCAGCCGGGCGGTGGTGATCGCCGCCGGGGTCTCCTACCGGCGGCTGGGCATCCCCGCGCTCGACCGCCTGATCGGCGCCGGGGTCTTCTATGGCGCGGCGCGGGCCGAGGCCCCGGCGATGGCGGGGCAGGCGGTCTTCGTCGTCGGCGCCGGCAACTCGGCCGGCCAGGCGGCGTTGCACCTCGCCAAATACGCGGACCGGGTGACGCTGCTCGTGCGCGGGGAGTCGCTGGCGGCGACGATGTCCGACTACCTGATCCAGCAGCTCGATGCGACGCCGAACGTCGCCGTCCGCCTCCGCACGCGGGTCGTGGACGGGCAGGGCACGGGCCGGTTGGAGGCGCTCGTCATCGAGGACGCGGCCGGGGCGCGCGAGGAGGTGCCCGCGGCGGCCGTCTTCGTCCTGATCGGCGCCACCCCGCACACGGACTGGCTGAAGGCCACGCTCCAGCTCGACGAGGGCGGCTACATCCTCACCGGCGGGGACGTTTCGGGGCGAGCGGCGCTGCCGCTGGAGACGAGCCTGCCGGGGGTGTTCGCGGTGGGCGACGTCCGCCACGGACCGATCAAGCGGGTTGCCGCGGCCGTGGGCGACGGGTCCGTGTCGATCGGGTTCGTCCACCAGTATTTGGCCGCGGCGGCGCGGGTGGGATCGGTGTAGGGACGGCAGGCATACAACATCGTACGGGCCACCCTGCCCCTGCGGGCTGTGGCGGCCCCAAGAGCGCACACCGCACGGGGTGCGCGGCTACGACGGGACAGGGGCGACCTTATGTGGCCGCCCCTACCGGTGTGGCGGGCTAGGCCCGGCGTTCGCGTCGCCAGGTGACGAGGCCAGCGAGCGCGACGAGCGCCAACCCGGTGAGCGACAGCCAGGCGAGCGGCAGCGTCCCGCCCGTCGCGCCGGCGCCGGTGCTCGGCAGGCCGGTCACCGCCGGCGGCGTGGCGGTCGCGGTGGCGGGCGGGTTCACTGTCGGCGATGGCGCCGGGGTCGACGTTGGCTCCTGGGTGGGCATGACCGTGGATGACGGTGTTGCGGTCGGCTCTCCCGTGGGCTCCGGCGTGCTCGTCGGCTCAACAGTCGCCGTGGGCTCCGTCGTCGGCTCGGTGGTCGGCTCCACGGTCGGCGTCACCGGTTGGGCGGCGAAGGCGATCTCCACCGAACCGGCCGTGACCGCGAGGAGACCGATCCCGCCCTCGCTGTCGGTCACCGTGTAGGTGAACTGGTCTGTGCCCGCCGCGTCCGGATTCGCCGTGTAGGTGTAGGTGCCGTCCGCGTTGAGGGTCAGCGTGCCTTGCGACGGCGCCGTGTCGAGGACGAAGGTATAGGGCGGAACGCCGCCGGACACCTGCCCGGCAAGGTCGCCGCTGGCCGTCTCGCCCGGTGTGACGGTGAGCGCGAGCGGCGTCGTCGTCAGCGGCGGCGGGAGGATCGTCACGTCGACCGTCGCGGTCGCCGTCTGGGCTGGATTGCCACTGTCCGTGACGAGGACCGTGAACTGGTCGGCGCCGATCTCGCCGGGAATGGCGGCATAGGTGAACGCGCCGTCGGCCCGGAGCGTGACCGTGCCCCTCGTGGGCGCCGTATCGACCGCATAGGTGTACGGCGTGGTGCCGCCGCTGACCGTGACTGTCCCGTCCCCGCTGCCCTCGTACGGGACCTCGACGGTGTCGCCGGTGACGACCAGCGGCGGCGGGGCGATGATGATCGTGAGCGTGCCGGTATCGCTGCGGCCGTTCGAATCCGTCACCATGAACTCGATGACGTCGGTGCCGGTCTCGCCGCTGCGGGCGGTGTAGCTGTAGTCGCCCGTCAACGCGTTGAGCGTGAACGTGCCCTTCTGCGGTTGCCGGGAGATCGCGTAATCGATGTATGGCGGCCGGCCGCCATAGGCGTCGATCGTGCCGGTGTGGCTGCCCGCGGAGGGCACGGTGAGCGTCTCGTCCACCGCCGTGAGCGGGGCGGGCGTCACCGTCACGGTGGCGGAGGCGGCGGTTATCGTCGGCGGCTCCTCGCCGGTGAAGACGCTCGCGCTCATCGTGGTTGGCCCCACGGGCGCGGTCCGGGCGGCGGTCACGGTGAACGTGAACGCGCAGCTGCCCGGCCCCCGCTCCAGCGCGCTGAAGGTGCCGGCGATACCGCCGGTGTCCGGGTTGACCCACGCCTCGCACATGGCGGTCGACGGATCCGCGGGCGCGGCCGACGGGTTCGTGAGGGTCATGCCCGGCGGCGCCGGCACCGCGACGCCGCCGGGCATTGGCGTGCCGTCGAGCGAGACGATCAGCGTGGCCTGGACGCTGGCGCCCGCCGCGACGGTATACCCCGGCTGGTTGAACGCGGCGCCCGTCACCACCACGAGGCTCGCGGCCGCGGGCTGCGCGTTCGGGGCGAGCGACCGTGGTGCCGATTCCCCGGCCGGAGCGGGCGTCACCGGCGCCGCGACCGGCGTGGCGGATTGCGCCACGACTCCGGGCGCGGTCATCGTCGCAAGCAGCATGAAAAGCATCGCCGTCGCGAACGCGACGGACGTCCAGCCGGCACGCCGGCCCCGTGTTCCCCAGCCCATGTGGTGTCCTCGTCCCGAGAAATGGCCGGGTTGTCCTCAACCCGGCCGTGCGTTGTCTTGCATGGCACGCGGACGCGCCTGAGTCCCACGGTGCACGATACCGAATCCTGCCGCTTGGCGCAAACATCCGCTTGCGGGATGAGGGCAACGGCCGCACACCGGCGACAGACCGGCCGCGCGGTCTGGAGATCGCGCACGGCCCGCTCCCACTCTTGGAGCAGGCCGTGGAACGCGATCATCGGCTCGTTGGTGCGTGGGCGGACCTGCTGGCGCTGCCAGGTGAGGATGCCGCCAAGCGTCTCATCGACGGTCCGCAGGGTATATCTCTCCGACGTCCGTGGAGCATGCGGTAGGTCCCTCTGGGCCGGCACCGGCCGCCATGCCTCTCACGGTTGAGCGGAGCCGTGTCGGCGGCCATGAATCGGCGGAAGAAGCTCATCTGAACGCAGCAACACGGCCCAGCGGAGTTAGGCGGGCCGAGATGCGCACGTTACGAGCGTTGTAGGGGATCGTGGGGCCGATTGAGAAAGGTGACGCCGCGGGGCACACGAAGACACCGGGGGTGGTGCGCCCCGGTGTCTTCGTGTGGGCAACAGGCGATGATGTACAACGTAGGTCCCACCTGATCCGCGGCTCCCAGCCCGGACCACGAGGCCGGAGGGTGCACATCGGCGGCCACGCGTGGCTGACGATAGCCCCAAGGGGCCAAATTCTCGAGGGTCATAGGTACAACGCGTGGCTATGGGCGAAACGGTGGCAACCGCCGTGCATAGAGGATCAGCACGTTCGGGTGATGACGGACGAATGCTCAGCCCGTTCGTCCTCCGTGTGGTGCCGCCCGAACGTCCGACGGAGCCCCGGCCTTCCCCACATCCCTCCCCGGCCGGGGTTTCGCGTGCTCCGGGTCGGCGGGCTGGGTGCTACGCTGCCACATCCGGACAAGAGCATGTCGTGTGAAGGAGGGCCGGATGGAGCAGCATCCCAACGATCTCGACCGGGCGCTGGAGCACCATGGCCTGCCGGCAGGCAATGTCGGGCTGCTCCTGTATGCAGCCGCCGCTCTTTTGGCGGCTTGGGAGCGCGCCACTTCCTGGGAAGAGTGGGCGGCCTGGAGCCGAAGCGACGAGGCCGCTGAGGTCATGGGGCACCTGGAGGCGGCGCTGGAGACGTTCGCACCGCCCGATGGAGAGACATGAACTCCCACGCAGACCGGCGTCCAGACATTCCTGCGCTCGTTTGCGGACACCAAGCGTTCTGCTTCGGCAGAGTGCGACAGCAGCGGAACTGATCCTTTCAGCCCATCCCGCCGCGGCCGTTCGTTTCACGCTGGACAACCCATCGTGCGCCTAGGCGGCCGGGGGGCTGCCTCCCTCCTCCTACACCGCCTGCTGCTTGCGGACGCGCGGGGCCTTGTGGGGCACGCGCAGGCGCGCCGAGAAGGAGATGAGCTCGTCGATCATGAGGTCGATGCGGTCGTTGAGCCGCTCGTCGGTGATGGCGACCAACTCGCGGTCGACGGCCTTCTCCGGCACGGCGACGTGCGTCGGGATGGTGATGCCCTTGAGGCCGCGCACGCAGGAGGTCAGCGCCTGGAGGACGCCCATCGCGGTCATGCCGCCGTAGGCCATGATCCCGACCGGCTTGCCGCCGAGGTAGGGCGGCTGGTCCCAGCCGAGGAAGATGAGGGTGTCGAGCACGTTCTTGATCGCGCCGGAGAGGGTGCCGTGGTAGGTCGGGGAGCAGATGATCAGCCCGTCGGCGCGTCGCACCTCATCGAGCAGCCACGAGAGGCTCTGCGGGTAGTCCTCGAGCCGCCAGTCGGTGCGGAAGAGCGGCAGGTCGAGCTCGTAGACCGTGGCCTCGACGACCTCGCAGCCGCGCTCTCGGGCCCGGTTCAGCGCCGCCTCGAGCGGCACCAGGCTCCAGGATTTCGGGCTGGTCGTGCCGCCGATGCCGAGGATCCGCACCGGGCGCGCGGTGTCGCCGGTGTAGATCGTCGGTCCCTCGACGCCGTTGTCGTCGGCGTACATCGCGGGGTCGGGCCGGTTGTGGATGACCTCGCGGGCGGGCGTCTCGGCGGGAGAGGGCTCCACCTCGTGGGACGGGTCGTGCGGGAAGGGGTGGGTCATGGAGCTGCATCCCTGAACTGCGTGCGGGAGGGTCGTCGCCGGGCGTGATGGTCGTGGGGCACGGGCGTCTCGCTCCCTTCATTATGGGCCACGCGGGCCCTGTCGCAATGCGTTGGCCACGCCGCGGAGGCCATGAATGGCACTCTGCGATGCGCGGCGTGACAGCATTTTTTCGTACGGTCGGCCGATTCCCCACTGCGCTAATCGATCGTCCGCATCGGCGTGAAGAACCAGAGGAATGGCACGTAGGCCAGCACGAGCATGCCGTTGATCGCCACCGCCCACTGCACGCCGACGTAGGTCGCCAGGAAACCGGCGAGCAACCCGCCGATCGGCGAGAGCCCCCAGAACATCGAGTAGGCGGCCATCACCCGGCCGCGGTAGGCGTTGTCGACGTTGGTCTGGATCAGCGTGTCGTTCATCGTGCTGTACGTCGCGTAGACCAGCCCGAGCACGATGATCGTCGGGATCGAGAGCCAGACGCTGCCCGACAGCCCGAAGACGATCAGCATCGCCCCGAACCCGGCGACGCCGACGACGACGATCCGGCCGCGCATCCGCACGCCGGAGAGGACGGCCACCAGCAGCGTGCCGGTCAGCGAGCCGATGCCGTTCGCCGTCAACAGCAGCCCGAGCCCCTCGCTGCCCATGCCGAGGACGTCCTTGGCGATGGCCGGGGCCATCGTCGAGTAGCTCATGCCGAGCGCGATCGGGATAATGTCGACCGAGAGCAGCGCCCGCATCGAGCGGTTGTGCCAGATGTACTTGTAGCCGTCGATGAGCGACGCCCACGCGCCCTCCCGTGGGGCGTCGACGTGGCTCTGCGGCCGGATCGCGGCCATCGTGAAGAGCACGAGCGTGAACGGCAGCGCCGCCACGGTCGTGAAGCCGAAGCAGAAGGCGAGCCCGACGCCGCCGATCAGCCAGCCGCCGATCGTCGGGCCGATGACGCGCGAGCCGTTGAAGGCGGCGGCGTTGAGCGCCACCGCGCTCTGCAGGTGGCGCCGCTCGACCAGCGCCGGGACGATCGAGAGGCGCGCCGGCCAGTCGAACGCGGTCGCGGTGCCGACGATGAGCGCGATGGCGAGCAGGTGCCAGTAGGCGACGGCGCCGGTGACGACCAGCACCGTCAGCAGCGTCATCATCGTCATGTAGGTCGCCTGGACGGCCAACAGCACTTTGCGGCGGTCGATGCGGTCGAGATAGGCCCCGGCGATGGGGCCGAAGATCAGCTCCGGCGCGGCCTGCGCGAAGCTGATGAGGCCGAGCTTGAAGGGGTCGCCGGTGATGTCGTAGACGAGGTAACCCATCGCCGTGATCCGCACCCAGGTGCCGGTCATCGAGAGCACCAGCGCGGCCCAGTAGCGGGCGAAGAGGCGGTTGGTGAGCGACGCGAACGGGCCGGAGCGGGTATCGCGGTGATGCGGCGCGGATGCGGGATCCGGCGAGGCTTCTGTTGACGTGGGTTCCTCGGTGACGAACATCATGATCCCGCAGACGACGACGAACGACGGGCAGGGCGCCCATGCATCAGGGGATTGTGCCCGATGCGGGGCGCCCTGTCCCACGGCGTCCGGAATGCCTGCGGGGCAGCATAGGACTTCAACCTAGGTTGAGGTCAAGGCAGGATGGGGCGACTACCCATTCGACTCCGCTGCACTTCGCTCAGGACAGGCGCCGGGTCGCCCCTACCGATCAGGCGTCGAGCCAGATCGGGTTCGTCCACGCGCTGCGACCATCGGCGTCGACGACGGTGACGCGGATGTAGGGGGTGTTGCCCTTGCCCGGCAGGGCCACCTCCGCCTCGATCAGCGAGTGGTCGTGGACGCGGGAATACTTCGCGCCGCAGCCGCTGACGATGATCGTGTCGGCCGGCGAGCAGGCGACGCGGACCTTGCCGTCGACGATCTCGACGTTGTGGATCTCCGGCCCCTGCGAGCTGTAGAACTCGCCGCGCTTGAGGGCCGCCAGCAGCAGCTCCGGCGTCAGCGCCTCGGCCTTGACCTGCACCCAGCCGCCGAAGCCGTCCATGAAGGTGCTGACCGGGTGCTTGAAGTGGGCGTCGTCGGCGGCGTAGAAGCTGACGCGATGCCCCTTGGCCAGCAGCACCTCGGCCTGGTGCAGCCCGTAGCCACGCTTCACGCCGACCTCCGAGGCGTGGTTGTAGATCTCGACGCTGTGGACGATCGGGGCGACGGAGAGGGCGTCGATCTCGGACACGGCGTTCCAGTGCGGGTGGGCGAGGCCGACGAAGGCCCCGGCGTCGACGGCGCGCTGGGCGATGGCCGGGCCGGACTCGTCCTTCGTCCACTCGGGGAAGTCGAGCGGCAGGCCGACGGCGACGAGGTGCCAGAGCTCGCCGTTCTCCATCGCGTGGGCGTGGATCTCGGCGCCGAGGATGGTCACGAAGTCGTCGCAGTCGAGGTGGCGGGTGTCGCTGACGGTGATGAAGCCCGGCTGGTCCTTGCGGAAGTGCGCCTCGGGGAGGAAGTGGTCCGTCAGCGAGATGAAGTCGTAGCCGCGCGCCCTGTAGTCGCCGATCACCTGCTCCGGCGTGCGGGAGCCGTCGGACCGCGTCGAGTGGGTATGCAGGTTGCCCTTGTAGAACCGGCCGGGCTTGTCGAACGGAAGGTTTTGCGCCGTCATCATCACCATCACCACCAGAATGTCGTGTCATCGCCATCTGCATGAGCACCCGATTGTGCCCGCTTGGGAAGGTAGGCGCATTCTACCGGCGGGAGGTCAAAGCGTCGTTAAGGGTGCCTGCACATCGGTGCAGGGGGTCGGAAGAAACATCGTACGGGCGGACTCCATGTCCGCCCTTGTTGGCTGCACGCGGACGGATTCGCAACCCCCTCATCCTGAGCTCAGCGAAGGACCCTACGCGAAGCGGTGTTCGATGCCATGGCGATCCTGCGTGGCCGATCGTCTCCCACACACCGTCATCCTGAGCGAAGCGAAGGATCCCCCGGCGAAGCCGGTCCTCCCACAACGGCAATATGGCCCTGCGGGCCATCGGGCGGATGACCGCCTTGAGGGTCCGCCCCTACGCCATCGGGGCGGCGTGCCGACGTCCGTAGGGGCCGACCTCGCAGAGTGCATGGCCGAGCGCGCAGCGCGAGAAGCGGAGCGAGCCCTCGGCCCGCACGACCGAAGGTCGTGATCAAACGTCGGGCACAAGACCCGACGCTACCGGAGCAGGCGGTCGTGCCGGTACCGAGCCGCCCATGCGTGAAAACCCCGGGCACTCCGGCCCGGGGCTACTGGGTTCGGGCCGGGCGCTTACCTCTCCCGGTGCCGCGTGCCACGGGAGCGGCGCTGCGATTCGAAGACGCGCTGCTTGCGCGTGTGCTCATCCAGCGGCGCGAAGGATCGCGCGGCGAGATCCTCCGAGATGTGGAGCTCCTCCCGCACCCGCGCGGTCTGCGGGGCGGCCGACAGCGCGACGCCGGCCTGCCGGAAGTGGGCCCGCGCCTCCGCGAAGCGCCCGGCGCGGTCGAGGCGGATCGCCTCGCGGTGGTCGCGCGCGGCGCGCTCCATGACGATCGCCTCGCGGGCGTCATCATCGTGCGGCGCGTGGCGGACCTCCTGCCACGGCACCCGCGTCAGCGGCTCCACGTCCAGATGCCGCTCGACCTGCCGGTTCGCGGCCGGGTCGGTCCAGACCAACTCCACCGTCGGCGCCAGCCGGGTGCGCTCCTCGCCCGGCGCGGTCGTGATGTCGAAGACGAGCGCGAGGTCGTCGCCGCTGGCGAGGTCGCGCAGGTCGACGTGGAACGTGCCGCCGGCGCGCTCGACCGGGAAGGCGTTGACGAGGTGGCCGCGCATTCCGTGCGGGAAGGTGATCCGCAGCCGGGGGCGGATGGCGACGACGTCGAGCAGGTCGCCGATCTCGCGCTCGAAGAACGCGTGCAGCTCGGACGGGTGCGCGATGTACTGGAACGCGCCGCCGCCGGCCTCGGCCATGCCGCTCAGCAGCAGCTCGTCGAAATCCTCCCCGACGCCGATCGTCGTCGTCGCGATGCCCCGCCGCCGCAGTTGGCTGGCGTGGTGGGCGAGCTCGCCGGGATCGGTGATGCCGATGTTGGCGAGCCCGTCCGTGAGCAGCAGCGACCGCTGGATGCGGGGGCGGTCGCCGGCGGGCGGGTCGGTGGCGAGCTCCTGGCAGGCCGTCAGCCAGCCGCCGGAGAGGTTGGTCGACCCGCCGGGGCCGACCTCGTCGAGCGCGCGACGCAGGCGCCCCCGGCCCTCGGCGGTCGTCGGGGCGAGCTCGTGGCGGACCTCGACGGCGTTGTCGAAGATCACCAGCGCGGCGCGGTCGCCGGCCGCGAGATGGTGCGAGGCGGCGGCGATCGCCTGCTTCGCGAGCTCGAGCTTGGCGCCGGCCATCGAGCCGGAGCGGTCGAGCGCGAAGGCGACGTCGATCGGCGCGCGGTTCTGGGGCGCGGATGGCGTCTCCGTGGCCGTGATGCGGATCACGAGGCCGGTCTCGTCGCCGCGGGCGGCCACGACGGGGCGCTCCCAAAGCGCGGCGAGGGTGAGGGAGGACGGGGTGGCATCGGTCATGGCGGGTCCTTTCGCGTGATGGAACGGGTCAGCGTTCGTTCAGGATGCGGCGGAGCCAGTCGACGGCGGCGTCGATCTGGTCGCCACGGCGGTCCCAGGCGTCTTCGGTGACGAGCAGCTCGGCGTCGTCGGAGATCTCGATGCGCCGCCACGATTGGGCGCGCGGCGGCATCCGCGCCGCGACGACGAGGCGCTCGGCGTCGTAGTGAGGCGGGGCGCTCTCGCGCAGGACGCGGCCGATGTACGCGGCGGCGTCGGTCGCGCCCTCGCTCGGGGGGCTCGCGAGTGGCGCGGGCGGCGCCATGTCGGCGGCGGTCTCGCCGGCGGCGTCGCGGATCTCCTCGTCGGACATCGATTGCAGGCGGCGGCGGATCTCCTTGAGCGGCATGAAGGCGTCCTTCAGCCGCCCGATGAGGCGCAGGCGGTCGAGATGGTCCCGGGTGTAGCGGCTGCGTGGCCCGCCGCCGACCGGTGGCGGCAGCAGCCCCTCGGCGATGTAGTAGCGCACCGTGCGCACGGTGACGCCGGCGGCGGATGTCAGCTCATCCAGCGAGAACGACGGCTCGTCGTTGTGGCGGCGATGGGGCGGGTCGGGACGACGGCCGGACATCGGGAAGTTCCTCTCCTCGTGCATGGAACGGTGGGCCGGAACGCGCGTTGATGGTGTGTCGACAGTCACATCGTAACAGTGTGACGTGACAGTGTCAACATATGACAGGAGAGATTTCCGTGTGCCGTTGATGTCAGCGGTGGTGCGGGGCGAATGACAAAATGACCGCCATCGGCGTTCACTTCTGTAGGGGAGGACCTTGTGTCCTCCCGGCGCCCCGAATGCGCGACGCGATCAGCTGAGGAGGATGCATGACGGCAACGGACACGCTCGAGCAGAACAAGGCGGTGGTGCGCCGCCTGATCGACGAGGTGATGAACGGTGGGCGGATGGAGGTGCTGGACGAGCTCTATGCGCCGGCGCTGGCCCGCGCGGCGAGGCGCTGGATCGCGCCGTTCCAGGCATCCTTCCCGGACATGCGGATGGAGATCGTCGACCTCATCGCCGAGGGCGACCGGGTCGTCGGCCGCTTCGCCTGCTCGGCGACGCACCTGGGCGACTGGCTCGGGTATCCCCCCACCGGCCGCCGCTTCGAGCGGATCGCCGAGGTCTACATCTTCCGGCTGCGCGAGGGCCGGATCGTCCACGCCTGGGGCCTGGAAGACACTCTCGGCCGCCTGGAGCAGCTCGGCCTGCGGTGAGTGAAGCGGGACGCGCCAGGACGGTCTGCCGGCCGAAGGCGCACACTCTGCAGGGTGCGCCGCTCCAACGGGCTACGCCACGGCAACGAACCTGTCGTCGCCGCCGGCCATCGCACCGGTGACCCATGGAGTGAGCCCGCCGAGATATTGACGTCCATCTATGTCTCCGTTACGATGCGAGCATGACGACGCGCCTGCCCGTGATCCAGTCCGATGTGTGCTGCACGACCTCCCCGAACCCGTTGCCGGAACTGCCGGCGGGGCAGGGGGAGCGGATGCTGGCCGTCTTCAAGGCGCTGGCGGATGCGACGCGGCTGGCTGTCTTCCGCCTGATCGCCGCGCAGGACGCGCCGATCTGCGCCTGTGACATCGTCGACCGCTTCGACGTCAGCCAGCCGACGATCGCCCATCACCTGAAGGTGCTCCGCACCGCGGGCCTGGTCACGGTCTCGCGCCACGGCGTCTGGGCCTACTACGCGGTCGAT
>DATLHE010000084.1:0-2143 GCA_035540335.1 Thermomicrobiales bacterium
TGGCCGTCTATGCCTCGCAGTACAACGGGCGTGCCTACGCGGGCGTCTCCGTGGCCGGTATCGACGTCGGTGGCCTCACCGAGTCCGAGATGCGGCAGACGCTGGGCGCGGCGTTCGGCGACTTCGGCAAGCGCCCGCTCACCCTGACGGCGTCCGACGAATCGTTCTCCGTCACCATGGCCGACGCCGGCATCGCTTATGACCTCGACGCCACCGTGGCGCAGGCGATGCAGGAGGGGCGGGAGGGCTCGTGGTGGGATCGGTCGATCGCCATCGCCTCCTCGCGCATCCATGGTGAGTCGCTGGAGCCGGTGATGACGCTGGATGCGGCCACGTTCCAATCCTCACTGGTGGCGCTGTCGCCGGAGATCATCGCCGGGCCGCAGGACGCCTATGTCGACATGCAGGCGTCGGAGGGCCCCGTCGTCGTCAACGAGGTGCTCGGGACGGCGATCGACGCGGCCGGCACCTACGACGCCATCCTCGATCACGTGGAAACGCTCTCGACGAGCGAGATCCCGATCGCGCTCGTGCCGATTCCGGCCGCGGTCACCGCGGACGACATCGCGGGGGGCGTGCCGAGCGCGCAGCGTGCCGTCGGGGCGCCATTGTCCGTGTCCACGGAGGAGGGCGCCTGGGAGTTGAGCGTCGAGCAGCTGCGCGGGATCGTCACGGTCGACACCGCGGGCCAGATGCAGGTCGACAGCGGCAAGGTGCAGCAGTTCGTGGCGAACATCGCCGGAGAGATCGACCGGCCCGCGCAGAACGCGCAGATTACGGTCGATGACGCCGGCCGCTTCGTCGTCGTGCCCGGCGTGGACGCCGCGACCGTCGACCAGCAAGCGTCGATGGAGGCCATCACCTCCGCGCTCAACAGCGGGACGCCCGACGTCTCGCTCGTCGTCGAGCGCCATCAGCCGAAGATCGTCGATGCCCAGGCGCAGGACTACGCCAACCAGGCCGATGTCATGGTCGGAGACGGCATCACGCTCACCTGGAAGGGTGATCCCATCTCGCTCGGGCGGGGCGACCTCATCGCCGCGCTGGTGATCAAGCCGACGCCGGGAGAGGACGCGCCGTTCGCGTTGTCCTTCGATCCGGACGTCCTTGCGGAACGCTTGCAGCCCGTCGCCGATCAGATCGATGTTGCGGCGCAGGACGTCCAGTTCCGCCTCGTGGATGGAGATATCCGGCTGCAGTCGGAAGCCCGGCAGGGCCGCGAGCTCGATCCCGACGCATCGCTGGATAGCATCATGGCGGCGTTGGGCGACGGGAAGTTCGAGGCACCGCTGACGGTGGCGACGGTCGCGCCCAGGTACACGAGCGACGACCGGGCTTCCATCTCACTTGATGACCTGCTGGGCGACTCGTCTACCTATTACGGCGATTCCAGCGAGGCGCGCCGGCACAACGTCGAGCGCGCGGTCGAATTGGAGGACGGATGGCTGATCCCGCCCGGGGGCATCTTTTCCTACGCCGAGTTCATGGGACTGGTCACCAAGGACAATGGCTTCATCACCGGCTTTGGCATCGTCGCGGACGAGGGCGGCGGGGTGACGACCGCGCCGGTGATCGGCGGCGGCATCTGCCAGGTGTCGACCACGATCTTCCAGGCCGCATGGTGGTCGGGGTTGCCGATCGTCGAGCGCTGGGCGCATCCCTATTGGCTGAACGGGTACGGTCAGCCGCCGCGGGGGATGAAGGGGCTCGATGCCATGGTGAACATCGAGCCCGACTGGTCGCTGGACCTCAAGTTCAAGAACACGACCGGCAACTGGATCGCACTGGTGATGATCGCCGACGGCGAGAACGTGCGGGCCGAGATCTATGGTAAGAACCCTGGATGGACCATCAACGTCTCCGATCCGAAGATCACCAATGTGGTGAAGCCGGGCGAGAAGATGATCTACACCGATTCGCCCGAGCTGCCGAAGGGGCAGGAGCTGCAGGTCGAGCACGCGCAGGAGGGGTTCGACGCTGCGATCACGCGCGTGGTCACCGACAAGGACGGGAAGGAGATCGACCGCTACGTGCTGGAGAGCACGTACGCCGCCTCGCGGAATACGACGCTGCGAGGGACCGGTCCCGCGGAATAGAGCGCTCGGAGCAACCGCCAGCAGATGCTGGCGGTTGCTGTTTGCAA
>DATLHE010000085.1:0-11708 GCA_035540335.1 Thermomicrobiales bacterium
GAGCCGGACCTTGCACGACGGCTGGAGCCCTGGAGCCCGATGCTGCTGCTCTGCGGCCACACTCACGGCGGACAGGTGCGCCTGCCCCTCATCGGCCCGCTCTCGCTGCCGACGATGGGGCGCAGGTACGTCACGGGCCGCTACGAGTTCGGTGACATGACCATGCTGATCTCCAACGGAATCGGTATGTACCGCCCGCCGGTGCGTCTCAACTGCCCGCCCGAGGTGCTGCTGGTGCGGATGATCGCGTAATCGCATACATCACGGGCAGACTCCATGACCGCACGTCCAACCCACAGGCTATTCTGAGCGAATGCGAAAATTCCCCGCGCGAAGCGCACATCGCCGCAGGCGACGATAGGTGTCCGGTCGCAAGACCAGCCCTTTCGGGCAGCGGGCCACCCTGTCCAAGGACTGGAGGTCGGCCACCACCCGCAGCTGCGGCCGCAGGTGCAGGGCCGACCGTACGGGCGGACCCGGCCGAGCCCACAGGGCGAGAAGCGAAGGGCCGGCTCCGCTTCTCGCGCTGAGGCGCTCGGCCTGGTGAGCCCTTCATGTCCGCCCCTCCTGCGCAACTACAACCGTTCCACTCTTGCGTATCCCGAAACGCGGTGACATGCTCACCGGAGCAGGCGACGCCCGGCCGCGGCCGGCCATGCCTGACCCCATCTTTCCTGAGGATCGAGCGGTGCATGCCACCGCGGAGGAGCGCACGTGGCGCAGAACGAGCAGCTACGCGTCGGCGTCATCGGATGCGGCGCCGGCATCTTTCACCTCGAGGGCTACCGGGAGGAGTCGCGGGCGAAGATCGTCGCCCTCGCCGGGCTCGACACCGACCGTTGCCACCAGCTGGCGAAGCGGTTCGAAATCCCGCGCATCTACAGCGACTATCGCGAGCTGCTCGCGCAAGACGACATCGACGCCGTGAGCGTCGCGGTGCCGAACAACCTTCACCTGCCCGTCGCGCTGGCCGCCTTCGAGGCCGGCAAGCATGTCCTCATCGAGAAGCCGCTCGCCCGCAACGCCGAGGAAGGCGAGCAGATGGTCGCCGCCGCGAAGGCGCACGGCAAGGTGCTCGCGATCGCCTTCCAGCGCCGGACGCGGCACGACGTCGCGCTCGTCCGCGAGCAGATCGAGAGCGGCGAGTTCGGCCGCATCTACTACGCGAAGGCGTTCTGGATGCGCCGTTCCGGCATCCCCGGCTGGGGCAGCTGGTTCACGTCCAAGGAGGCGGCCGGCGGCGGCCCGCTGATCGACCTCGGCGTGCATGTCCTCGACATGGCGCTGTACGTGCTGGGCAACCCGAAGGTCCTCGCCGTCTCCGCAAACACGTATGCCGAGATCGGCCCTCAGGGCAAGGGCAACTGGCCGGGCCGCGCGCAGCGCTTCGTGCCCGACGGCCACACCGGATACGAGGTCGAGGATCTGGCGACGGCGTTCATCCGCCTCGAGGGCGGCGCGACGCTGCTCCTGGAGACGTCGTGGGCGGCGTTCACCGAGATGCAGGACGACTTCGGCATCCAGGTCTACGGCAGCAACGGCGGCGCGCGCATCTTCGCCGAGAACTACGCCCTGACCGGCACCCTTGACGTCTTCAGCGGTTTCGGCGACACCACCATGGACAGCAAGCCCCGCCTCGTGGCGCGCGAAGGGCACGCGCAGATCATCCGGGGTTTCGTTGACGGCATCCTGGAGGGCAAGCCCGTCTCGCCCGACGGCCAGGAGGGCCTCGACCGCGTCCGCATCATCGATGCGATCTACCGGTCCGCCGCACTCGGTCGCGAGATCGTGCTCGCGGAGAGCACGGCGGCACCGCAGCTTGAAGGAGTGATCTCATGACGAATCCGATCCGCGTCACCGTCTGGAACGAGTTCCGCCACGAGCAGCGGGACGAGGAGATCGGCCAGATCTACCCGCAGGGCATCCACGGCGCGATCGCCGAGGGCCTGAACGCCATCGATGGCATCGACGCCCGGACGGCGACGCTCGACGAGCCGGAGCACGGCCTGACCGAGGACGTCGTGGCCAACACCGACGTCTTCGTCTGGTGGGGGCACATGGCGCATGGCGAGGTGGACGACGCGATCGTGGAGCGCGTCCACAAGCGCGTCATGGAAGGCGCCGGCATCATCGCCCTCCACTCCGCGCACTTCTCGAAGATCTTCAAGAAGCTGATGGGCACCACCTGCGACCTGAAGTGGCGTGAGGCGGACGAGAAGGAGCGCCTCTGGGTCGTGAACCCCGGACATCCGATCGTCGCCGGCATCGGCGAGTACATCGAGCTGGCGCAGGAGGAGATGTACGGCGAGCACTTCGACATCCCGCAGCCGGACGAGCTCGTCTTCGTCAGCTGGTTCCAGGGCGGCGAGGTCTTCCGCAGCGGCGCGGCCTACTACCGCGGCGCCGGCCGGGTCTTCTACTTCCGTCCCGGCCACGAGACTTACCCGACGTACTACAACGAAGAGATCCGGACGGTCATCGGCAACGCCGTGAAGTGGGCGGCGCCGGTCGCCCGGCCCGCGCGCACCTTCGGCAACATGGACCCGATCGAGGATCTGCCGTGGTACGACAAGAAGCACGCGGTGACCGAGGGCTTCCGCTAGTCGATCGCTGCACCGATGTGAAGGGCCGCCCGTTGGGGGCGGCCCTTTTCGTGTTCGGGTGCGCCGCGCGAGGGATGAGTTGGCGATGCAGGCAGGCATCCGCGTTGTTATTGTCAGGCTGCCAACACATGTAACTTGGCCGGTGGCCACCTAAGGGGTTTGCGGGGCCGATTTCCTTGATCTGGCGGGGATTGTCTTAGGTGGCCACGTTGTTTTTGGAACGTGGCTGCCTGGGCGATGTTATGGAAGGCTGCCCAGATGGCCACGTTTCCGGGTATAGGGGGTGGTTGGCATCCTGGGACGTCAAGAGCGGCCACCACCATTGTGGCGGCCCTGGTAGGAAAAGCGGAGCCGAGATGTAGGCAACTCACACCTTGGGGAGTGCGCCGCTACGACGTGGGACGGACGCAACGAAGAAAGGAGCGTCATGGACGCGAGGCGAGGGAGGGCACTGAACGCGCATGACATGGTGATGATTCGGGTGGGTGAGTGCGTTCAATCCCATGGCCAAGGGCTCGCTCCGCTTCTCGCGCTGAGGCGCTCAGCCGGGAAATCCTTTCCCTACGGTGGTCGCAGGGCGTGGCGGGCGCGACGAGGCGGGGTTCGGGGCGCTGGTATGCTGGCTTAGAAACGGCACTTTCGACCTATGCCACGCATTGGAGGACACGACGATGCCCTTCCGTTCCCTGACCTTTCGCGTCGCGATCATGATCCTCATGCTCGCGTGCGGCGGGCCGAGTGCCGTCGCATCTTCTGAGGCCACCCCTGAGGCCACCCCTGAGGTCACGGAAGCCTGGGCGGAGCTGCCGCCGATGCAGCGGCCCCGCTCCGAGCTCGGCGCGGCGGGCATCGCCGACGCCATCTACGTCGTCGGCGGCTTCGGCGGCGAGACGATGCTCGACGTCTTCGACACCGCGGCCGGCACCTGGACCACCGGGGCCGATCTGCCGCTCGGCGTCCACCATCCGGGCGTCGCCGCGCTCAACGGCACGCTCTACGTGGCCGGCGGCTATGCCGAGACCGGCGCGACCGACAGCGTCTGGGCCTACGACCCCGCCGCCGATGCGTGGGAGGCCCGCGCGCCATTGCCCAACGCCCGCGGTGCACTTGGGCTGGCCGCGCTCGATGGCAGGCTCTACGCCGTCGGCGGGGCGGAGGATCATCTTGGTGGCCCGGTCACCGGCACCGTCGAGGCCTACGACCCCGCCGCCGATGCCTGGACCGAGCTGGCGCCGCTGCCGACGCCCCGGGAGCACCTCGCCGTCGCAGCAGGCGCGGGCGTGATCTTTGCGATAGGTGGACGTGCCAACGGCGACGAGGGCGAGCGATTCGCCGCGGCCGCCGAGGCCTTCGACCCGGCGAGCGGCACATGGACGACGTTGCCGCACCTGCCGACGCCGCGCGGCGGCTTCGCGGGTGCCGTCGTAGCGGGCCGGCTGGTTGTGCTCGGCGGCGAGCGCGGCACGACGACCTTCGACACCGTCGAGGCGTTCGACCCGGAGACGTCCGCCTGGACCGCGCTCCCGTCTCTGCCGATTGCCCGGCATGGAGTCGCCGCCGTCGCGATCGGAGACACGCTCTACGCCGTCGCCGGGAGCACCCGCGCCGGCACTGTAGAAAACACGGGCGCCGTGGAGGCGCTCCAGTTCGGGTCCTGATGTGAATTCGAGGTCAGTCCATGGAGTTCCTGGGGGTAGATTGGCAGCCGGTGATGGCGCCGGACCTCTCGCTTGTCGAGTCCTTCGTGCGCGGCACCGTCATCTACTTCGCGGTCTTCGTGATCATGCGCGGCACGCTGCGGCGCACCGCGGGTGAGCTGACGATGCTCGACTTCATCTTCGTCCTGCTGGTGGCCAATGGCGCCGCCGACTCGATGGTCGGCGGCTCGATCTCGATCGCGAACGGGCTGGCACTGATCCTCACCATCGTATTCTGGAACTACGCGCTCAACACACTTAGCTGGTATCTGCCAGCGCTGCAGCGGTGGACGATGCCGCCCCCGCTGCAGGTGGTCCGCGACGGCAAGCTCATACGACGCAACATGCGCAAGGAGTTTCTCACCGAGGACGAGTTGATGGCGAAGCTGCGCGAGGACGGCATCGAGCACGTCTCCGACGTCAAAGCCGCATACATCGAGGGCGACGGGAACGTCAGCATCATCCCGCACGAGGTGTGAGCCATGTTGGTGACAGACGAGCGCATCCGGGGACAATCGCGGTCCGTAGCAAACCGACGACGATTCCCGCCGCAGCTGGGGATCGGCGTCGCGCTGGTCGCGGTCGCCTGGCCGCTGGCCTGGTCCGGGCTCGCGCCATGGTCCGGGTACACCTTCTTCCCGCTCTGGCTCGGCTATATCCTCACGGTCGACGGCCTCACCGCCTGGCGGTCGGGGACTTCGCTGCTGACACGGAATCCAGGGCGCTTCGCGCTGCTCTTCGTCTTCTCGATCCCGCTCTGGTGGCTCTTCGAGCTCGCCAACCGCTTCCTGCAGAACTGGCAATACCTGAGAGGGCGCTCCTTCGATCCCATCGTCCAGATCGCCCTCTCCTCGCTCGCGTTCTCGACGGTGATGCCGGCGATCTTCGTCACCGCCGCGCTCTACCGGACGTTCCCGGTCTTCGCCACCGAACGGTGCTGGCTGCGGATCGCGCCCTCGCGCCCGGGGCTGGTCGCCATCGCGGTGCTGGGTCTGGCGCTCTTCGCCGGGTCGCTCGCGTTCCCCGATGTGCTCTTTCCCTTCGTCTGGATCGGCCTCTTCCTGCTGATCGACGTCATCAACGCCCTGACCGGCGGGGCCAGCATCGCCGCACAGATCGCGGAGCGCCGCTGGGACACGGTGCTCGTGCTCTTCGCGTCCGGGCTGACCTGCGGCTTCTTCTGGGAGATGTGGAACGCCTGGTCGCTGCCGAAGTGGGTCTATGACGTCCCGCTCGTGACGATGCCGAAGCTGTTCGAGATGCCGTTGCTTGGCTACGGCGGCTACTTCCCGTTCGCGCTGGAGGTCTACGCCGCCTACCACCTGCTGCACACGCTGTTCTTCCGCCGCCGGGACAGCTACCTCCGCCTCGATGACTCGGAACAGGACAGAACCCAGGCAGCATAAGGACACCACCCCCGGTCTCCATGCAACACGTATTGCGGGCGCACATACGGCGGGTATGGCCCTCCGGGCCATCGGGCGAAGGGCTCGCTACCCGCTTCTCGCCTCCAGCTCGGCCGGCACAAGGTCCGCCCCTACCGGGATGTGTACAGGCAGATCATGGCGGCAACGAGGCGAGGAGAGGGCATTGAACGCGCCTGAGGTGCGTGCCCTTCGTGTTGGGTGAGCGCATTCAATCCCTCCCCTACGGTGCAGGCGCATCGTTCGGCCATCGCCCGTACAACGGAAGACGCAACGTTCACCCGGATTCCGAATGATCCGTCGGGACGCGGGCGGGGTTGCGCGGCCACGACCCTCGCAGTAGCGTAGGTCATGTCTCTGGATCTCTCGGCTTCGTTCGTGCGGCGGCCCGCCGTGGCGACCGCCGCTGGGGAGGCGACATGGACAATGCACTCGAAGCGGCCGAGCCGCGAACTGGCGAGCTGCCACTGGCCGGCCTGGGATTCCTGCGCGTCATGCTGGCGCTGCAGATCGTCCTCGGTCTGCTCTGGGGCGTCTCGATGCTCTTCTTCGCGCAGCAGATCGTGCTCGAGGACGCGTCGGGCCCGCACATCGAGAAGATCGCGATGGAGGGTGCGGCCCACTTCGCGCTCGTCTTTGCGGCGATCCTGGTCTGGCGGGCGCCGCAGCGGTCCCGCGACGTGCTGCTGGTCATGATTTTCCTGAATGGCCTATGGACGTTGACCGACCTCGCCTACATCGCGATGGTGGACCTGAACGAGCTGGATTTCTACGCGAAGATCGTCGTCAACGCCGGGCTCGCGGTCGGCCTGGCGGTTGCCGGCCGGCGCGCCGGCATCCTCTGACAAGGAGTGGAAGCCGTTTATGTCGCTCACGCCGCCGTCCTGCCCCGGCGGGGCGCGAGCTTCGATCGCGGCCGCGGAGCAGGGCGGATACGCGCCCTCGTCGTACGGGCGGACCCCCTGTCCGCCCTCGCGGCGACGCTTGACACCGGTGGCGCGGCTGATCACACTACCGCCACGTACGCACATCGCAGCACCGCAGGGTTAGCGCTCCGGGAACCGGCTGGTCTCGGCCGCGTTGCCCCCTACCCCTGACGATGCGTCGCGTGCGCCGTCGACAATCGCATAGCTGAGGAGGATCGAATGACGCGGTCACTGTCGACCCTGTTGCAGTCAGAGCAGACCCGGCGCGAGCTGGTTCGGCGCGCGGCTGCCGCGGGCATCTCCGTTCCATTCCTTGCGGGACTCGCCGGAACCTCGACGCGATCGGCCATGGCCCAGGACTCCCAGACCGTCCAGTTCGCCTCCAACGGCAGCGATCCGGAACCCAGGGCGCGCATGGAAGGCGCGGTCAAGAATTACAACGACGCCGGCCACGGCTTCACGGTCGAGATCAACACCACCGAGCACGAGGCGTTCAAGCAGGCGATCCGCACCTATCTCGCCTCGGACGATCCGCCGGATGTCCTCACCTGGTTCGCCGGCAACCGTATGCGCTTCTTCTCCAACAACGGCCTGCTGATGGCGCTCGACGACCTGTACACCGCGAACAAGTGGGACACCGCCTACCCCGAGGGCATCCGCAACGTCTCCAAGGGCACCGACGGCGTCTACTACTTCGTCCCGACCTCCTACTATCACTGGGCGGTCTGGTATCGCCCCAGCATGTTCCAGGAGATGGGTCTCGAGGTGCCCGAGAACTGGGACCAGTTCCTTGCGCTGGTCGACGCCTTCAAGGACGCGGGCAAGGTGCCGATCACCATCGGCACGAACCAGCCATGGACCGCGGCCGCCTGGTTCGACTACCTCAACATGCGCGTCAACGGGCCGGAGTTCCACATCCAGCTCATGGATGGCGAGGTCGCCTACAACACCCAGGAGGTGAAGGACGTCTTCGCCCGCTGGCGCGAGCTGCTCGACAAGCAGGCGTTCCTGCCGCAGCCGGAGGCCTACCGCTGGCAGGATGCCCTCACGCCGTTCGTCAAGGGTGATGCCGGCCTCTACCTGATGGGCCGCTTCATCATGGACAGCTACCCGGACGACCAGGAAGGCGATCTCGATTTCTTCCGCTTCCCGGTCATCGACGCCGGCGTGAAGATCGGCGAGGATGCCCCGACCGACGGCTTCTTCGCCGCCGCCAAGGCCCCGACCCCGGAGGGCGCCAAGGACTTTCTGACCTTCCTCGGCAGCGCCGAGACGCAGCAATGGTTTGTCGAGCAGGGCGGCTCCCCAGCCGTCCATAAGGACGTCCCGCTCGACATCTACGACGACATCACCCGCCGCGGTGTCGAGATGCTCCAGGAGTCCGATCTCATCGCCCAGTTCTACGACCGCGATACCCACCCGGACATGGCCGAGCGCGGCATGAGCGCCTTCCAGGAGTTCTGGAACAACCCGGACGACATCGACGGGATTCTCGACCGCCTTGACGAGGAGCGGAAGCGCGTCTTCGAAGCGGAATCCTGAGCCGCAGCCGCGGCGCCCCATCGGGGCCGGCGGCCATGCTGCCGGCCCCGAGCCCCACTCGCGAGGACATCATGGCCCAGACGACACTCCCGGCCGCCGCGGCAGGAGCGGAGGCGAGACGAAAACCGGCCTGGCGGAACACGAACCGGCTCACGCCCTACCTGTTCCTGATCCTGCCGATCGCGCTCTACAGCATGTGGGTCATCGGGCCCATGCTCTATTCGGTCTGGATGGGCTTCACCAACTCCGATGGCATCTCGCAGCAGGACTTCATCGGGCTCGACAACTACCAGCGGCTGATCAAGGACGATATCTTCTGGACCTCGTTCTATAACAATGTGCGCTGGCTGATCGCCTTCATCACCGTCCCGATCGCGGCGGGTCTCAGCCTGGCGCTGATGTTGAACAACGACCTGCCGGGCACCCGCTTCTTCAAGGCGGGATTCTTCTCCCCGATGGTGCTCTCGAGCGTCGTCATCGGCGTCATCTGGACGTGGATGTACCAGCCCTACGGGCTGATCAACGAGCTGCTCGCGAAGCTGGGACGCGAGGGCATGCCGATCGGCTTCCTCGCCGACCCCAACCTTGTGACCTGGTCGATCATCGGCGCCGCGCTATGGCGGCAGACCGGCTACGTGATGCTGCTCTACCTGGCGGGCCTCAAGAACGTCGACCAGACGCTCGTCGAGGCGTCGCTCGTCGATGGCGCCTCGCGCTGGCGGGCGTTCAAGGACATCGTGCTGCCGATGCTGCAGCCGGTGACGGTGATCATCGTCGTCATCTCGATCATCGATGCGCTGCGCTCGTTCGACCTCGTCAACATCATGACCCGGGGCGGCCCGTTCAACCAGTCGAACGTGCTCGCGCAGATGATGTACATCGAGGCGTTCAACAACTACAACATGGGCTATGGCGCGGCCATCGCCACCATCCTCGCCCTGATCAGCATCGTCTTCATCTTCGTCTACCTGCGGCGCATGCTGAGAGACGAGCTGGAGTATTAGGGGGACGACCATGGCCACGACCGAGATCAGTGTCGATCGCTCCGACTATGTCAAGAGACGCGACTGGCGACCGTTCCGCATCGGGATCTACTACGTGTTCGTGATCCCCCTGCTGCTCATCTGGCTGGTGCCGATCTTCATGACGCTGCTGACGTCGGTCCGATCGCTGGACGACATCACCCTCAACGGCCCGTTCAGCTGGCCCACCAGCATCGAGCTGCAGAACTTCTCCGACGCCTGGACCCAGGGCGGCCTCAGCCATTACATGAGGAACTCCTTCATCGTCACGATCCCGGCGCTGGTCATCTGCCTGTCGCTGGCCTCGCTCGGCGCGTTCGCGCTGGCCCGCTTCCGCTTCAAGGGCAACCTGTTCATCTACTTCACGTTCGTCGGCGGCAGCCTGCTGCCGTTCCAGATCCTGATGCTGCCGGTCTACCGGCTCTCCAACACCCTCCATCTCTACGACACCTACTGGGCGCTGATCGTGTTCCACGGCGCGTTCCAGATCGGCTTCTGCACGTTTGTCCTGCGCAACTTCATCCGCACCATCCCCGGCGAAATCTTCGACGCCGCGCGGATCGACGGCGCCAGCGAGTTTCGCATCTACCGGCAGCATGTCCTGCCGCTGACACTGCCGGCGATCGCCGCGCTGGCGACGCTGGAGTTCACCTGGATCTTCAACGACTACCTGTGGGCGCTGATCCTCGTCCAGCGCGACAAGCTGAAGCCGGTCACGACCGGCCTGGCGAGCCTGCGCGGCGAATACATCCAGGCCTACAACATCCAGTTCGCCGGCACGCTCATCGCGGTCATCCCGACGATCGTCCTCTTCATCTTTCTGCAGCGCTACTTCATCCAGGGCCTCACCATGGGCTCCGGCAAGTAGCCTCCACTTCGGACGCTTGCGCGAGCGCCCGCCCCGGCGATACTTCGTGCAGGACGCCTCACGATGGGCGATCGAGACGCACGACAGCGACCGGAGCAGGGATGGCCAGCAATCAGACAGACGTCATCGTCATCGGCGGCGGCACGATGGGCACCGCCGCCGGGTGGGCGCTCGCCCGGCAGGGCCGGCGCGTGACCGTGCTGGAGCAGCACCAGCACATCCACACCCTGGGCAGCCACAGCGGCCACACCCGCATCTTCCGTCACGCCTACGCCGAGGGCCCGCGCTACGTCCCTTGGACCGTCGAGGCCGACGGGGCGTGGGCGGCGCTCCAGGAGCGCACCAGTCTCCACCTGATGAAGCGCACGGGCTGTCTGGACCTTGCCGCGCCCGGCTTCGGCCACGCCCGCGCCGCGCGGGCGAGCGCCGAGGCGTACGACATCGCCCACGAGACGCTCACCGGCGCCGAGGTCGTCGCCCGCTATCCCGCCTGGAACCTCCCCGCCGACTGGGAGGCCTGTCTCGACCCGACGGCCGGCTTCCTGATCGTCGAGCCCGCGATGCGGGCGCTGGCGACCGAGTTGCGCGCCCACGGCGGCGAGATCCGCGAGCACGAGCACGTCCTCTCCTGGAACGCCACCGCCGACGGCGTCAACGTCGCGACCGAGACCGGCACCTATGAGGCGGAGCAGCTCATCGTCACCGCCGGCGCGTGGGCCGGGAAGCTCCTCTCGGATCTCAGCCTGCCGCTGGAGGTCCGCCGCAAGCCGGTCTTCTGGTTCGACGTCGAGCGGCGCGAGCCGTTCCTGCCGGAGCGTTTCCCGGTCTTTATCGCCGAGAACGCGCAGGGCGAGTTCTACGGTCTGCCGATCCACGGCGAGGACAGCATCAAGATCGGCGTCCACAGCGGCGGCGAGGCCGTCGATCCCGACACGATGGACCGGGCGGTGTCGGACGCCGACCTCCTGCCCGAGCTGATGGCGTTCATCGCGGAGTGCCTGCCCGGCGTGCGGCCCCGGCTGACGGCGAGCAGCGTCTGCATGTACACGATGACGCCGGACGAGGACTTCCTCATCGATCGCCACCCGGAACACGAGCGCGTCGTCTTCGCGGCCGGGTTCAGCGGTCATGGCTTCAAGTTTGCGCCGGTTGTGGGCGAATACCTCGCGGCGCTGGCGACCGACGCCGCAGCGCCGGTGCGCCCGGAGTTCGCCCTCGCCCGTTTCGCCGGCGTGCGATAGGCAGCAGATCATCACACGAAGGGGCCCAATATTGGCAGTCGCATCCACCATCACGCCCGTCTACACCGCCAACGTCACCGTTACCGGCGGCCGACAGGGCCGCGCCTGCAGCAGCGATGGCGTGCTCGACGTCAGACTGAAGTCGCCCGGCGCATCGGGCGATCCGCACGCCACCAACCCGGAGCAACTCTTCGCCGCCGCCTATGGTGCCTGCTTCCAGAGCGCGCTGCTCGGCGCTGCCCGCCGCGCGGGCGAGGAGGCATCGGGATCGACCGTGCAGGCGGAGGTTTCGCTGGGCAAGGAGGGCTCGGGAGCCTACGGGCTGGCGGTGACGCTGACGGTCCGCATCCCGGGACTGGACCTCGCGAAGGTCCAGGAGATCGCG
>DATLHE010000086.1:0-8403 GCA_035540335.1 Thermomicrobiales bacterium
CAGCTCGTCTACCTCGACCAGCGCGGCCAGGGACGCTCCGCCCGCGCGCCGCTTGAGACCTGCACGATCGAGCAGATGGCCGACGACGCGGCCGCGGTGATCCACACCCTCGGCCTCGAGCGCCCCACCGTGCTCGGTCACTCCCACGGCGGCTTCGTGGCCCTGACCCTGGCGATCCGCCATCCGGAGTCGATCGGCGGCCTCATCCTGGTCGACACCGCCGCCGCCTCGGCCGATATGGCGGGTGCCATGGAGCGGCTGGAGGCGCGTCACGGACCCGACGTGCGGGCCTCCGCCGAGCCTATCTTCCGGGGCGAGGCATCGGAGGCGGCGGGGGAGGCCTTCTTCCGGCTGGTCGCCCCAGCCTACGTCCACGACCGCAGCAAGATCGGACAGGTCCTGGAGGCAATGGGCCGCAGCTTCAACGCCCCCGAGGTCGCCGCCTACTACTTCACCCACCTGGCCGGGCGCTACGACGTGCGCGACCGGCTGGGCGAGATCCGCGTCCCGGCGCTCGTCATCAGCGGCGCGGAGGACTGGCTGATCCCGCCCAGCGCCGGTGAGGCGCTCGCCGCCCACATCCCGGGCGCGGAGTTCGTGGTGATCCCGGAGGCGGCGCACTTCCCGTTCATCGAGCGCCCGGATGCCTACGTCGCGGCGGTCCGCCGCTTCCTCGCGGCGCCAGTGCCCGCGTAGCATGCCGCCCGGCGACGGGAGCATGGACCCGTCGCCGGGCCATCCGCCTATTCCGTGATCCGCGCGATGCCCGAGAACTTCTCCGGGCGCATGCGGCAGACAACCTCGCCCTTGATGCCGTTGCGCTTGGCGAACTCCTCCGCCCGGTCGGCGCCCATGTAGCGGCCGCCGATGATGCCGGTCCAGTGCCGCAGCAATTCCAGGTCGTCGACGATCTCGACCGGCCCCTCGACCTGCACCGCGGTGAACGGCGGCACCCCATCGGTGACGTCCATCGCCGCGTAGCCGGTACGCCGCAGGTTCTTCCCCTTCACCGATGTGTGCCAGGTCGTGAAGACGATGTCCTCGCCGTCGACGATGAACCAGATCGACGCCACGTGCGGCCGGCCGTCCTCGCGCACCGTCGCCAGGTGCCCGAGGTAGGCCGGACCGCGCAGGAAGTCCATCACCTCGTCGCTTGTCATTTTCCCCACAACGTTCCACCCTTTCCCAAAGAGGCCGGGGGAGTGTCCCCGGCCGCCATCACACCCGTCACATTCAGGATCGACACACTCCATGGATAATGCCACGATCGCCGCCATCGCCACCCCCGCCGGGGAGGGCGGCATCGGCGTGGTCCGCATCAGCGGCCCGGATGCCGCCGGCGTCGCCACCCAGATCTTCCGCCGCCCCGGCCCGTCGCGCCGACGCGTCGACCTGACCGCCGTCGAGTCGCACCGACTTATCTACGGCACGGTCGTAGATCCCACCACGGATGAGGCCGTCGACGAGGTCCTCCTGGCGTGGATGAAGGGCCCGCACACCTACACCCGGCAGGACACCGTCGAACTCTCCTGCCACGGCGGCCCGGTGCCGCTGCGGGAGACGCTGCGGGTCGCGCTCGCGGCCGGCGCCCGCCACGCCGAGCGGGGCGAGTTCACGCTCCGCGCCTTCCTCAACGGACGGCTCGATCTCGCCCAGGCCGAGGCCGTGCTCAACGTGATCGGCGCCCGCACCGCGGAGAGCCTGCGCCTCGCCGTCGACGACCTCGCGGGCGATCTCACCCGCCGCCTGGCGCCCGCCAACACGGCGCTCGTCGGCCTGCTCGCCTATCTGGACGCCTCCGCCGACTTCCCGGACGACGAGATCGATCTCGCGGACATCGACGCCGGCCTCGCCGTCGCCGAGGCGGCCCTGGCGGACGTCGTCGCCGGGTCGAAGGCGGGGATGCTCTACCGCGACGGCGTCCAGATCGCCCTCGTCGGCCGCCCCAACGTCGGCAAGAGCAGCCTCCTCAACGCCCTGCTGCGCTTCGACCGCTCGATCGTCACCCCGATCGCCGGCACGACGCGGGACGTCATCGCGGAGACGGTCAACCTGCGCGGCATCCCGGCGACGCTGCTCGACACGGCGGGGATCGTCGAGACCGACGACCCGGTGGAGCAGATCGGCGTCGCGCGCAGCCGCGCGGCGCTGGCGACCGCCGCGGCCGTCGCGCTGGTCCTCGACGGCTCCGTGCCGCCGACGCCCGACGACCTCACGGTGGCGGAGACGCTCGCGAAGCGGCCCGCCGACCAGCGCACACCGATCGTGCTTGTCATAAACAAGCGCGACCTGCCGGACCAGGCACCACCCACGGCGATCCACGACCTGCTGCCGGACACCCCCACGGTGCATGTCTCCGCGACGACCGGCGAGGGCCTTGCCGCGCTGGAGGAGATCCTCGCGGACGCCGTCACCGGCGAAAGCGGCGCTGAGCTGCGACCTGCCCTGATCAACGCCCGTCAGCGGGCCGCCGTCGACCGCGCGCTGGCGCACATCCACGACGCCCAGGCCGCCCGCGCCGCCGGCATCCCGCAGGACCTGCTCGCGACGTCCGTCCGCGCCGCCCTGCACGCCGTCGGCGAGGTCACCGGCGAGGACGTCGACGACGCCGTGCTGACGGAGATCTTCAGCCGCTTCTGCATCGGGAAGTAGGGTGCGCACGCGGCAGTGGCACTCCCCACGCGCCCACGTGCGGGGCCCTATCTGGCTGCGCGTCACCAAGGTGATAGGCTGGCAGGAAGAGCCAAGGTGACGACGGACCCACCGGCAGGTGGCTGTGGAGTTGGCAGGCGATGAAGATCACCGACGTGAAGACATTTGTCGTCCATGTCCCGGAGAACGGGCGAAACTTCACCTTCGTCAAGATCTACACCGATGAGGGCCTGACCGGCTTGGGCGAGGCCGGCATCACCTGGAAAGAGCTGGCCGTCAGGGGCCTGATCGACACGTACACGCCCATCCTGATCGGGATGGACCCCACGCGCATCGAGCACATCTGGCAAACGCTCTGGCGCGGCCAGTTCTTTCGCGGTGGGCACATTCACGCGGCGGCCCTCGCCGCCATCGATATCGCGCTCTGGGATCTTCGAGGCAAGGCGCTCGGCGTTCCCGTCTACGATCTTCTCGGCGGAAAAACGCGTGACTACGCGCGCTGCTACTGCCATGTGCAGCAGCGTGGCGCGGGGAACGGGATCGACGCAATGGTGGCCGTTGCCAGCGAGCGCGTGGCGGAAGGATGGCAATTCATCCGCTTCGGGGTCGGTGAGGGAAGCGGATCGGAGCGCGAGGGCATCTACGAACAGGCCCGCGCCATGCAGTGGACCATCGATGCGTTCGCCGCGCTGCGCGATGCCGTTGGCCCAGAGATTGAGATCTGCGTCGACTTCCATCAGCGGACGACACCTACGTATGCCATCCAGCTGGCCCGCGCACTCGAACCGATGCGACCCTACTTCATCGAGGATCCGCTGCGCGCCGAGAATGCGTCCGAGTTCGCCTATCTCCGGCAGCACATCGCGGTGCCGATCGCGACGGGCGAGCAGCTTGCCAGCAAATGGGACTGGCAGGTGCTCATCGAGAAGGACCTCATCGACTACTGCCGGGTCGACCTCTGTATCTGCGGAGGCCTGACCGAAGCCCGGAAGCTCGCCAGCTGGTGCGAGACCCACTACATCGAGCAGGCGCCGCACAACCCCCTTGGCCCGGTCTCCACCGCCGCGTGCCTGCATTTCGACCTCTCGACCCCACTCTTTGCCGTGCAGGAGCTTATCTGGCGACCGGGGATCATGGCGGACATCGTTCAGACCGACATGCGTCTGGACAACGGCAAGCTGTACAGCGGCGGATCACCGGGCCTCGGCGTCGAGCTCGACGAGGCGGCGGCGCTGGCGCACCCGTATCAACCAGGGACGCTGCAGATCCTCCGTCGGGAAGACGGCTCCGTCTCCGACTGGTAAGCCGGCAAGCTCGCACTACTCACGTCCACGGACGATTCGCAGCCGGGCGCCGGTCGCGTGGTCCTCGAACACGAACTCCCCGACGCCGCGGGCGATCACCAGCCGCGCCAGGCGAACGAGGTCGCGGAGCATCCACACGGGCGCGTCAGCCTCGGCCTCGCCGAAGCGGATGACGTCGCCCGGACGCAGCTGGCCCAACCGGTCCAGATCCTCGTCGACGACGGTCGCGATCTTCGTGTAGCCCCCGATCGTCGCGTGCCCCGGCAGCATCACGATTGGCTGCCCCTCGCCGGTGACCTGGACCGCCCCGGTGACGATTCCCTCCGAGACGATGTCCGCGCCGTCGACCGGCGCGATCGGAACCCCGGTCAGCCGCAGGCCCACCCGGTTCGATTCTGATGAGACCGTAAAAGGGCTGCGAAGGAAGCGGCTCCACGTCTCCCGCGAGAAACGGTCGGCCTGCGGCCCACGCCGGACGCGAAACGGTCGCGCCCGATCGAGGACGGTCGGTGAGGGCAAGGGCGCGTGGTCCCGCCGCCGCGCGGTGCCGATCCCCAGCCGGTCGCCGGCCCGCAGTGCCCGCCCCCGGACGCCGCCGAACCCCGCCGTCAGGTCGGTCGACCGGCTGCCCATCACGACCGGCACGTCGATGCCACCGGCGACGGCGAGATACGCCCGCGCGCCGGTCGCATCCGGTCGCGGCGCGAAGGCAAGCTCATCCCCCGGCAGCAGCGAGCGACGCCGCCCGGGCACGAGCGGCTCCCCGTTAACGCTCGCGCCAAGATCGGCGCCCGCCAGCGCGACCGTCACCGCCCGGTGGATGCGAATCCGTGGGCCGGTGAGCGTGATCTCCAGCCCCGCGGCATCGTCCGGGTTACCCACCAGCCGATTCGCCGCGACGAGGCTCGCGCGGTCCGCCGCGCCGTTCGGCGAGACGCCGTAGCGTCCGAGCCCCCGCCGTCCCAGGTCCTGCACCGTCGTCTGCATCCCCGGCGTGACGATCTCCAGATCGCCCACGGGCATGGACACCTCCCGTTCCCGTGCCTCCGGCGTCGTGGCGGAGAGCTCGCCCGGGTCGATCGGCCGGAAGCGTACGCGGTCGCCCATCCGCAGCGTGAAGGGGTCCTCCCGCGCCGGGTCGAACAGCCGCAGCGGCGTCCGCCCGATCAGCGACCACCCGCCCGGCGTCGGCAGCGCGTAGATGCCGGTCTGCGCGCCACCGATGCCGATCGACCCGGGCGGCACTCCCAGCCGGGGGCGGGCGAGGCGCGGCGTCGCCAGCTCCGGCGGCAGGCCGATCAGGTAGGCGAACCCCGGCGCGAACCCGAGCGCGCCGACGGTGTACTCCGCCGCCGCGTGCCGATTGACGACCTCCCCAGGAGGCAAACCAGCCGCCTGTGCCACGCGGTCCAGGTCGACCCCGTGCTCGCCGCCGTAGACGACGGGGATATCCACAAGGCGCTCCGGCGCACCGTTGTCCACCGCTGTCGCCTCGGTCTCCGCCCACAGTCCGAGGAGTCGTTCCTTCAGAACAGGAGCAGGGATTACGAAGGAATCATATTCGACAAGCACTGTCGTATAGGCGGGGATAACGTCGCGCATGCCCGAGATCCCGGCGGCGTCGACGAGGTCAACGAAGCGGGCGATGCGGTGGGTGAGGGCCAGATCGATGCGCTCCCCGAGGCGCAGCAGCAGCGCCGACGACGAGAGGGAAACGAGTTCCGGCGGCGTCACGTCAGCGCGCGAATGACGATGCCGGAGGCCTCGAGGTTATGCCGGAGCGATCGCGCCACCGGCCCCGCCATGGGGGTGTCGGAGTGGATGCAGACGGTGTCGGGCACGATGCGAAGCGTCCCGCCGTCCAACGTCGTGATCGGCTCGCCGCTGATCATCTTGGCCACCCGACTGGCGATGCGCTGCGGATCGCTCAGCACCGCGCCGGGCAACGAGCGGTGCGCCAGCGTGCCGTCCTTCATGTAGGCGCGGTCGGCGAAGGCCTCGCGCGCGACCCGCAGGCCCGCCGCGTCAGACGCCGCCTCCAGCTCGCTGCCCGGCAGCGCGTAGATCAGCACGTCCGGGTCGAGGTCCCGCACCGCTCGTGCGATCGCGTTGGCGATCGTCCGGTCAGTCGTCGCCATGTTGTAGAGCGCGCCGTGCGGCTTGACGTGATGCAGCGAGACGCCCTCGACGTGGCAGAAGGCGAGCAGCGCGCCGATCTGGTAGAGGACGTCGGTGCGGATCTCCTCGGGGGTCGCCGCCAGGTTCCGGCGCCCGAAGCCGGCGAGGTCGGGGAAGCCGGGATGGGCGCCCACCGCGACCCGGTGCGCCTTCGCCTCGCGGATCGTCTGCTGCATCGTTCGCGGATCGCCGCCATGGAAACCGCAGGCGATGTTGGCGCTGGAGATGGACGGCATGATCTCGGCGTCCGCGCCCACATGAAACGCCCCAAAGCTTTCGCCGACGTCGCTGTTGAGATCGATCGAGAGCGTCACCGTGGCATCGTGTCGCATGGCGTGAGGAACCCCTTCTCGTCGGACGGGTTGTCGCATTCCCCCGATTCTAGACAGGGTTCCCCATACTGGCGAGTCTCATGCTCCCAACCCGGCGTCGCCGGGGAAGGCCATGGCGCCGGGCGCATCAATGGTAAAATGGCGCGGACGATAGTCGATACCCCCGTCTCACCGCGTCCGTTCCCGCCGCCTTCCGGCTCTCACCGTGTGATTCCCCATGCCTGACACCGTTCCCGCCACCACCGATACCGACACCGTTGTGCCCACCCCTGAGGCCACCCCTGACGCCACCCTTGAGGCTGTCACGACCGTGCGCCCGATCGCCCGCCGCAACCGGCCCGTCTCCTTCTACGACCTCTCGCTCGATGCCCTGCAGGAGCGCCTCGTCGAGGCCGGCCAGCCCGCCTACCGCGCGCAGCAGATGTACGACTGGGCCTACGGTCAGTTCGTCGAGAGCTACGACGAGATGAGGAACCTGCCGGCGGCGCTGCGCGAGACGTTCGGCGAGCAAACGCCCTTCCGGACCATGGCACCGGTGCGCGAGCTCGTCACAGACAACGGCGACACCTACAAGCTGCTCTACCAGACCTTCGACGGCCAGCTCGTCGAGACGGTCCTCATGCTCTACCCCGACCGCGCCACCGTCTGCGTCTCCTGCCAGGTCGGCTGCGCCGTCGGGTGCGCCTTCTGCGCGACCGGCCTCGGCGGCCTGACCCGCAACCTCACCGCCGGCGAGATCGTGCAGCAGACCGTCGACGCCGCGCGGCGAGCGCGGCAGCTCGACCGCCAGCTGACCAACCTCGTGATGATGGGGATGGGCGAGCCGCTCCAGAACTACGCCGAGACGATGAAGTTCGTCGGCATCATCCACGACCCGCGCGGGCTGAACTTCGGCGCGCGGCGGATCACGATCTCGACCTCCGGCATCATCCCCCGCATCGACGCCCTCGCCGACGAGCCCTACCAGGTGAACCTCGCCGTCTCGCTCCACGCGCCGAACAACGATCTGCGCTCGCAGTTGGTTCCGATCAACGGCCGCTACCCGGTCGAGGACCTGCTGGCGGCATGCGACCGCTTCATCGAGAAGACCGGGCGGCGCATCTCGTTCGAGTACGCGCTGATGAACGGCATCAACAACAGCGACGAGATCGCCCGCGAGCTCGGCCAGCTCCTCAAGGGGCGGCTCTGCCACGTCAATGTCATCCCCTTCAACCCGGTCGACGTGCTCAAGTTCGAGCGGCCCAACCACGAGATGATCGAGCGCTTCGCCGGCATCGTCCGCGATTCCGGCATCCCGACCACCGTCCGCTACTCGCGCGGCGTCGAGATCGCCGCGGCCTGCGGCCAGCTCCGCAACCGGCACATGCAGGCCGCCGCCGCGGCCGAGCAGCAAGCCTCATAAGCCAGTCCCCGCGACCGACATCCTCACCCACCGGCATCCCAACGGGTCGCACGGCTGCGCCCCGGTAGCCCCGTACCTCGTGTCGCACCTGCGGCCGGCGTCCGCGTTCAACCTCGGCGCATCGATGATGCTCACCCTGCGTCCTCACACACCCCTCATTCCGACCCAGACCCAGAGTATGGCGTGAGGGTGGGGGAAGGACCCGACGCGAAGCGCCGTTCGCCATATGACCGGTCCTCACCTACCGCCGCGCTCCCAACACACGTCATCCTGAGCTTGTCGAAGGATCTCCCGGCGCCGCAGCGCCGGTCTCTCCGGGGCTGGCCGGACGTGTGGGGTGGCCAGCGCAAAGATCCCTCGACACGACTCACCGGCACCCCATCCCGGTACCGCGCCACGGCGGCGTCCAGCAGCGCCAGGAAGGCCGCCCGCTCCAGATCCTCCACCGCGCGGATGGTGACCGAGCGGTGCACCGTGCCCGATCCGCCGAGCAGCCCCTCGGGGTCGAGCAGGCTCGCGCCGCGCGGGATGCCGA
>DATLHE010000087.1:0-2133 GCA_035540335.1 Thermomicrobiales bacterium
CGCGGGCTCGGGCGGTCACTTGCTGGCGACCGAGCACCAGCAGAACCCGCGATGGAAGCTGTGGCCGGTCGCCTTCGTCGACGATGATCGGCGCAAGGTGGGCCGGCGCTTCGAGGGCGTGCCGGTGCTGGGCGACACGGCCTCCATTCCGGCGCTGGTCAAGAGCGAACTCATCGATGTCGTCATCGTGGCGATCCCTTCGGCGCCCGCCGGCCGGCACGGCCACCTCGTCGAGATCGCGCAGTCGACGCCCGCGCGCGTCCTGACGCTGCCACCGATCGGGTCGATCCTGCGCGGTGAGGTCCAGGCGACCAGCCTAAAGACCGTCCGCGCCGTCGATGTCCTTGGCCGTCCGGTCGTTTCGCCGGACCGGGAGAGCTGCCTGGCGTTCGTCCGCGGCAAATGCGTCCTCATCACCGGCGCCGCGGGCTCGATCGGTCATGAGCTGGCCATGCAGATCGCCCAGCTCGAGCCACGACAGGTCATCCTGCTCGACACGAACGAGACGGGGCTGCACGACCTGTCGCTTGAGATCGAGCGGTTGCAGACCCAGGCCGAGATCCGCGTCGTGATCGCCTCGGTGACCGATGCGGAGCGAATCGGGCGCCTCTTCCAACTCCATCGGCCGAATATCGTCCTGCACGCGGCGGCCTACAAGCATGTGCCGCTCATGGAGCAGCAGCCGGACCAGGCCGTGGAGACGAACACGCTGGGGACGGATCTCGTCGCCCGCTACGCGGCGGCTCACGGCGCCGAGCGTTTCGTGCTGGTGTCCACCGACAAGGCCGTGCGTCCCTCCAGCGTGATGGGCGCGACCAAGCGGCTGGCAGAGCTTGCCGTTGGCGCGGTCGGGGTCGAGACTGGCCTGTCCGTCTGCAGCGTGCGATTCGGCAACGTGCTCGGCAGCCGCGGGAGTGTGATCCCGACGTTCGAGCGGCAGATCCGCGCCGGTGGCCCAGTGACGGTGACCGACCCGCGCATGAAGCGCTACTTCATGACCATACCCGAGGCCGTGAGCCTGATCATTCAAGCCGGGGCCTTCGGCGACCGCAACGCGACGTACATCCTGGACATGGGCGAGGCCGTGTCGATTGTCGATCTCGCCAAGCGGGTGATCTCCCTGCACGGCCTGCAAGTCGACCACGACATCAAGATCACATTCACGGGCGTGCGACCGGGCGAGAAGCTCTACGAGGAGCTCACGCTCGATTTCGAGGCCGCCCATCCGACGGCCCACCCGAAGATCCGCATGCTCGAAGGCATGAACGGCGGGACATCGCTCAGCGAGGTCCCGGCACGGCTGGCGGAGTTGGTGCGCGCCGTGGACGGCGCCGACCGGCAGGCAGCCCGAGCAATGATCCAGGAGCTGGTGGCTGGCATCGACGGGACACCGCTCCCGACCAGCGTCGCCACGGCGCCGGCGCCCGCGGTGCGGCTGGTCGAGACCCCCACCGCCGCAGATGTGACCACGATCGGCACGATGGCCGCGAGAGGCGATGGTGGATCGCTGGCAAACGGAACGTATACGTCAAACGGAAAGCAGCTATGACAGAGACCGTCACCCGGATGAGCGTTCCGCTCTCACAGCCGTCCATCACCGAAGACGACATTGCCGCTGTCGTCGAGGTGCTTCGCACGCCGACACTCAGCATCGGGCCACGCATCGACGCCTTCGAGCGAGCGGTTGCGGACTACGTCGGCACGCGGCACGGCATTGGTGTCAACAGCGGTACGAGCGGCCTGCATCTCTGCCTCGACGCCAAGGGTATCGGCGCGGGTGACGAGGTCATTACCTCGCCCTTCAGTTTCGTCGCCTCCGCCAACTGCATCATGTACACGGGCGCGACACCCGTCTTTGCGGATATCGATCCCGACACGCTCGCGCTCGACCCTGCCCAGGTCGAGGCTAAGGTGACGGAGCGAACCCGGGCGATGATTCCGGTCGATGTCTTCGGCCAGCCCTGCCCGATCGAGGACCTGGCGGGCATCGCCCGCCAACGCAACATGGCCGTCATCCAGGACGCCTGCGAGGCGATCGGCGCGGAGCGCAACGGCGTCAAGGTCGGTTCGCCGGAGTTCGCCGACGCGGCGGTCTTCGCCTTCTACCCGAACAAGCAGATGACCACCGGCGAA
>DATLHE010000088.1:0-11027 GCA_035540335.1 Thermomicrobiales bacterium
GGGATATCGTGTCGAGGTGGGCGCTCAGGCCTCCTTGCTCTTGCCCTCGACCCATTTGCCGTCGTCGTTCTTGTGGTACTTCTCCTTCACCGCGCCCCAGGCGACACGGTGCGCGCGCTCCTCTTCGTGGCCGTACTCCTCCCAGGCGCTGTTGAAGGCCTCCTTGTAGATGCCCTGCGCGTGCGCCGGGAGGTTGTCCTTCACCGAATCCGGCAGCTCCGACCGGTTCTTGTATGGCATGGTGCCGCCTCCTTTCGGGCACCGGGTCCGCAGGAGACGTGCCGTCCGCGTCGTCAGGCCAGCAGCAGGCGCGCGTCTGCATGGAGCGGCGGGTCGATCGGCGCGCCGTCTCCCGGGGCAACCTCGCCGTCGTGGGTACGGAGCGTCGCGGCGTACGGTCCCTGCCCCAATGCCTCGGAGCGCCAGGCCTGCTCGCCGCCGAGCGGCTGGACAAGCACGATCCACTGCGTTCCCGCGGCGCCGATCGGAACCTGCACGGCGCGCCCGCCACCGGCGATCGGAGAAGGAATCTCCATCGCCTCTGAGCCAAGCATCGTTTGGTAGTCGCTGCTGGCACTCTCGAGGTTGTGAACGAGCACGACGACTCCTGCGATCCCTGTGGCGCCGTTCGGATGGGTGATCTCACTCTCCTCATGAGGCACGCGTAGCGATCGCGGTGTGGTGTCCTCGATCAGGAATGGCCAGCCGGTGCCGCCGACATTGCCGTGTGGGAGGCCAAGCAGCCAGTCGATGCGCTCGCCATTGGGAGGGTTGCGGCCGAGCGCGCTTGGCCCGACGTAGTCGACGCCCTTCTCTCGCATGGCGGTCATGTCCGCCTCCAGGTCGTCGCTGAGCAGGCAGAAGTCGACGAGCCCGCCGCCGTGGCGCAGCCGGTCGAACCAGCGGTGGTCGGCCCCCAGGTCCGGCCGGGTCGGGGAGATGAGCTCGATGTACGAGCCGTCGGCGAACGCGATCAGGGCATTCTCCGTCAGCCCGTCGGCGTGGGTGCCGCCACGGACCGAGCTGAACCCGGCGTGGCCGGCCCGGGCGACGGCGGTGTCGAGGTCGGGCGAGATGATGACGAGGTGGTCGATCTGCGTGAGCATGGAGGGCGTCCTTTCACGTCGCATGCCGACCGGTACGCACGACCGTTGCCGCGAGCGGACTTGGCGCTTCGCGCATATTGCCGATACTATGGGGCGGGGAAGCAGGGGAAGAGGGGACGCGCGGCGAACGCGGCCGGTATCCCGATGGCTCACGCTGCGCATTCGTCACAACGCGAGGATCCCTTGATGCATCTTGCCCGCTCCCAGACCCTCCGGCAATCAGCTATCTCCCGTCGTCGCCTTGTCGGTGGCGCAATCGGCGCGGCCGCCGCGCTCGCCCTGCCGCGCACCGCGACGCGCATCGCCGCCGCCCAGAGCATGGACCCCTTCACTTACATCATGGAGATGACCCCGACGACCGATCTCGGCCAGCGCCCCGGCCAGCCCGCCGCCGAGGTCGGCCCTGTCGATGCCGATGGGGCCGTCTGGGACGCCTACGTCCAGCTCCCGATCAAGGAGGGCCAGGACTTCCACTTCACCTGCGAGTTCGACTCGGCCTGGATCCTTCTCAACGCCTACGGCCACGAGGTGACCCTCGAGCAACAGCTCGAAGCGGTCGGCCACGATCTGTCGATCGAGCCCTGGTACGAGGAAACCGCCAACGGCGTGATCGTCTGGGGCGGCGACATCCAGCGGTTCTACTCGGGCGACTATGAGGAAAACTTCCTCGCCCGTGCCCGCTCCAACGCCATGCGCAAGGTCTTCGAGTCGGTCGGCCTCGGCGTCTCCGTCGCGGACACTCGCGAGCTGATCGAGGCGGCGCTGCTGCGCGGCGAGCCGGTCTTCTTCAAGTCGACCGTCGACTTCCTCGACTGGGTGCCGGCGACGTGGATCACGCCGCAGGGAGACACGTACCCGGTCGTGCTCGGCAACGATCACGCCTTGATCGTGATGGGGTTCAACGCCGAGAACGTGATCATCCGCGATCCGCTCGGCCCGACGAGCACGAACGACCGCCGCCCATGGCAGTACACCGTCTCGTGGGAACGCTACCTGCAGGTGCTCGCCGCGCAGGGCAACGATGGCATCGCCATCGCGCCGAAGCCCGCGAAGCCGGCGTAGACGTCGGCCATTCCACCGCACGGATGGGACAGGGAGAGCCTTGCACAGGAAGCGGACCGCCCGGTTGCCGGAGCGATATGACCTCATCGTCGTCGGCGGGGGCGCCGGCGGTAGCTCTGTCGCGCTCGGCGCGGCCGAGCAGGACCTGCGCGTCGCCCTGATCGAGGGCGACGCGCTCGGCGGCACCTGCCTCAACGCCGGGTGCGACCCGACCAAGACGCTCGTGCGCTCGGCGGAGGTCCTGCACCTGGCGCAGACGGCCGACCGCTTCGGCCTCACCGTCGACCGCGCCACGGCGAGCTGGCTGGCGGTGCGGTGGCGCGTCGAGCAGGTGATCGACACCATCCGTGGCGGCGACGGCGCGGCGAACATCCGGGACGCCGGCATCGACCTCTATCAGTGCCACGCCCGCTTTCTCTCCGAGAACGAGATCCTCGCCGGGGATGAGATGCTCGCCGCCGACCGGTTCGTCATCGCCACCGGCAACGCCCTGCAGGTGCCGCCCATCGAGGGGCTGGACGAGATCGACTACCTCACCAACGAGGACGCCGTCGAGCTCGACGAGCTGCCGGCCGCGCTGGCGATCATCGGCGGCGGCGTGGTCGCCGTCGAATTCGCGCAGATCTTCGCCCGCTTCGGCGTCGACGTCACGATCATCGGCTCCAGCGACCAGCTGCTGCCGAAGGAGGAGGCCGAGCTGGCCGAGGCGCTGGCCGGCATCCTCGAGACCGAGGGTGTCGAGATCCTGCGCTCGAGCCGTGTCGAACGGGCGGAGCGGACCGACGCGGAGACGATCGCGCTGACCTGCTCCTCGCCTCAGGGCGACATAACCATCGGGGTCGAGCAGGTGCTCCTCGCCACCGGCCGTCGCCCGAACGTCGCGACGCTCGGCCTCGACGCCGCCGGGGTGGCCCACGGCGACCACGGCATCCACGTCGACTCGACGATGGTGACCAACGTCCCGCACATCTGGGCGGTGGGCGACGTGACCGGCATCTACCCGTTCACCCACGTCGCCGACTACCAGGCGCGGATCGCGCTCCACAATCTGCTGGGCGAGGGGACGCCGCGGCGCGCCGACTACCGGGTGGTGCCGTGGACGACCTTCACCGACCCCGAGCTGGCGCGCGTCGGGCTGACCGAGGCCGAGGCGAGGGCCGGCGGCTACGCCGTCGTCACCGCCACCACCGCCTTCGCGGATCTGCCGCGCGCGATCACGGCGGACACGCGAGAAGGGCTCGTCAAGCTCGTCGTCGACCGCGCGACGCATCAGGTGCTCGGCGGGCACATCCTTGGCGCCAGCGCCGGGGAGCTGATCGGGGAGATTGCGCTGGTCATGCGGCACCGGCTGCCCGTCTCGGCCATCAGCGACACGATCCACGTCTACCCGACGATGTCCGAGGGCGTCTTCTGGGCGGCCTACGAGATCGCCACCGAGGCCCTCGAGGGCACCGCGCCGGTGAGCGCGCGGTAGGGGCAAGGTCCACTGTGGGGCGGCCATTCGGCGCGCACGCTTCGAGGTGCGCGGCTACGTCATCGTGACGGGCGTTCCGGTTTCGTAGGGGCCGTACCCCGAAGTGTGTCGGCCCGATGCCACGAAGCAGCATATTGTCACGCGGGTTGAGGGCAGCGAACCTTCGGCCCGCCGCCCCGAAGACGAGATGCCGCGCCCTCAGCTCTCCCGCTCGGCCGTCTCCATCGCCAGGCGCAGCCCCAGCGTCAGCTCATCGGTGCCCGGCAGCATCTGCCAGCGGTGAAGCACGCGCGGGCGCGCCCCGTCCGGCGTGGCCGTCGTCACCGGCACCGTGACGAGGTCGGTCGTGCCGTTCGCGAACGTCCGCGCCGCCACCACGTACTGCCGCGGGCCCAGGTTCCACTGCAGCGTGATCGCCGTCCCGCCCGGGAAGCGCTGGATGCCGGTGCGGACCGGCTCCTGCCAGCCGCTGGCGACCCGCTCGATCGCCTCGTGCAGCACTTGCTCGGCTGGGTTGAGGCTGGCCGCGTCGACCTTGCCCTCCTTGAGGCCGCCCAGCAGTCCGCGCTCGAGCCCGGGCGGCACGTCGGTCAGGCTCGCCGCCCGCTCCTTCATGCGCGGGTTCGTCAGCAGCCAGTAGCCGCCGAAGAGCACCGCCGCCTGCGCGACGATGATGATCGCGCTCAGCCACGGCACGCCGCTGTCGTACATCTGCCGCCAGTCGCCGTTGAGGCCGGAGGCGACGTCGAGCAGCGGGTAGACGATGAAGGCGTTGAGGCCGGAGATGACCGCGAACTGCAGCAGCAGCTCGTTGAAGGCGGCGCGCAGCGGCGGCCGCTTCAGGAAGACGACGGCGAGGGCGAGGAGGCAGAGGACGAGGTTCACGATCGTGCCCGCCGCCGCGACGATCGTCTGCTCGACCTGGGAGAAGCCGACCGGGTTGTACGAGACATATCCCGCGAAGCCGTAGAAGCCGAAGTCGACCACCTCGCCGCCGAATGCCCAGACGGCGACGGCGTGCCCCAGCTCGTGCAGCGCGACCGAGATCGGGATCAGCACGAAGAAAGCCGACTGGTCGACGATCTGGCGATCGGCGATGGTGAAGCGGACGTCCCAGGTCGCCGACCAGTTCTGGATGAGCTGGGCGACGATGCGGATGCCGATCACCACGTAGATCAGGCTGATGATGGAGAACGCGCCGAAGTCCATGGTGCTCCTGAAGCGTGTTGAGTCGATGTGGCGATCAAGGCGCATACCCTGCGGGGTGCGCGGCTACGACGGTAGACGGCGTCCGGCCGTCGCGCCGGGCCCTATGCGCCAAGCGTTGTACGGGCGGACTCGATGTCCGCCCCCTGCCGCGCGGCGGCTCAATGTCACACCCCGCGCAGCTCACGCTCAGTCTGACGGCGCTGGTGGATGACTGCAATGGCAATCGCGGCCGCGGCTGCCACAAATCCGCCGAAGCCGACGGCCGCCGCGGCCCCGTAGCGACTGGCGATCGCCCCGGTGAGCAGCGCGCCGACCGGCGCCGTGCCGGAGAAGATCGTCGTGTAGACGGCCATCACCCGGCCCCGCAAGGCGTCCGGCGCCGTCGTCTGGACAATCGTGTTCGCCATCGCCGACGTGTTGCTCATGCAGAAGCCGGCCACCGCGAGGGCGAGCATGCCGGCCACGACCGGCCCCGGGATGCTGGCGATGATGCCCAGGACCAGCTCGGCGACGCCCAGCGCGGTGGCGAACGCCAGCATCCGCTTCCGGCTCGGCGCGCGCCCGAAGAGGGCCAGCGAGAGCGCGCCGGTGAGCGCGCCGACGCCCATCGCCGACATCAGCGCGCCGTAGGTGCCCGCCCCGGCGCCGAAGTCTTCCTTGGCCAGCAGCGGTACCCAGACGTTGAAGTTCAACCCGAAGATGCCGACGATGCCGATCAGGACGATGGGCAGCAGCACACTCGGCGTCCGCCGCACGTAGCGCAGGCCCTCGCTCAGACCCGACGCGGCGGAGCCGCGCACGCGGTGGATCACCGGCTTGACCCGCATCCGCAGCAGCATCGCGATCACCACGAGATAGCTCGCCGCGTTCAGCGCGAA
Organism: Thermomicrobiales bacterium; assembly: GCA_035540335.1. Classification (GTDB taxonomy): domain Bacteria; phylum Chloroflexota; class Chloroflexia; order Thermomicrobiales; family UBA6265; genus UBA6265. The sequence continues at coordinate 5,730 of DATLHE010000088.1, forward strand.
GCAGAGCGCCGGCCCGACCGCGACCAGCACCGCGCCGGCGATGGCGGGGCCGATGACCCGCCCGGTGTTGAACACCGCCGAGTTCATCGACACGGCGTTCAGGATCGCCTCCTTGCCGACCATCTCGGAGACGAACGCTTGCCGCGTCGGCTGGTCGATGGCGCTCGTGAGGCCGTAGGTCAGCGCCACGGCGTAGACGTGCCAAAGCTGGATGGCGTCGGTGAAGATCAGGATCGACATCGTGGCCGCCAGCAGCCCGTAGGTCGTCTGCGTCAGCACGAGCAGGTTGCGCTTCGGGAAACGGTCGGCCAGCAGCCCGGAGGGCAGGCCGAGCACGAGCACCGGGGTGAACTGGAAGATCGTCACCAGCGAGAGCTGGATCGCCGATGCGTGCAGGATGCTGACGACCAGCCACGCCTCGGCGGTCGCCTGCATCCAGGTGCCGATGACGGAGATGATCTGGCCGGTGAAGTAGAGCCGGTAGTTGCGGTACCGGAAGGCCGGCATGCCGCGCCGGGCATCCTCGCCGGGCCGGATGTCACGCCCGCGCGGCTCGTCGCCGTTGGATGTGAATGGGGTGATCTTCTGAAGCGCCCGACGGGTGCGCAGCATGCACGATGCCTCCTGGATGGGATGCCGCGCGGCATCCCCCGTTCTCTTCCGCAGTCCCCCGCGAGGCGGTCCAGGGGAGTCACCGTCGGTCCCCCGCCACGCCGCGGACGCTGAACGCAAGTGGCGGCGATCAGTCGTTGACCGGAGACACGTGCACGTCTTGCGATGGTGTCGTTGCCGATGATACCGGCACGGCGAGCGGTGTGGGCGTTGGCGTCGACTCCCGCTGCAGCCAGGTCAAGGTTATCGCGGCCAGCGCGACGACGACGCCGCCGATGATCATCGACGTCACGACGCCGGCCTTCTCGGAGATCGACCCCGCGACCAGCGCGCCGATCGGCGTGCTGCCCATGAAGACGGTCGAGTAGACAGCCATCACCCGGCCGCGCAGCTCGTCCGGCGCGGTCGTCTGCACGATCGTGTTCGCCATCGCCATCGCGTTGCTGGCGGAGAACCCGCACGCGGCGAGGAGCAGCATCCCGACGCCGACCGCGAGCGGGACGGACGCCGCGACCGCGACGCCGATCTCCGCCAGGCCGAGCGCGGTCGCCGCCAGCAGCATTCGCGTCCGGCTCGGCTCTCGCCCGAAGAAGGCGATCGCCAGCGCCCCGGCCAGCGAGCCGGCGCCCATCGACGAGAAGAGCAGCCCGAACGTGCCGGCGTCGGCGTGGAAGCTGTCGCGCGCCAGCAACGGCAGCCAGACGTTGAAGCTCATGCCGAAGACGCCGACGAAGGCGACCAGCAGCACTGGCCGCAGCACGTCCGGCGTGCGGCGGACGTACGTCAGGCCCTCGCGCAGCTTGTCGGCCGCGGTGCCCGCGGCGGCGCCCACGAGCGGCTTCACGCGCATCATCAGCAGCCCGGCGATGACGGCGATGTAGGAGACGGCGTTGATCGCGAAGCAGACCGCCGGCCCGAACGCGGCGAGGATGACACCGGCGATCGCCGGCCCGAGAATGCGCCCGGTGTTGAACATGGCCGAGTTGAGCGCAATCGCGTTCATCAGCGCCTCCCTGTCGACCATCTCGGAGACGAAGGCCTGCCGGGCGGGCATATCGAAGGCGTTGGTGAGGCCGAAGAGCCCGGCGAGCAGGTAGACGTGCCAGAGCTGCACGTGGCCGCTGGCGACGAGCACCGCGAGCACCGCCGCCAGCAGCCCGAAGATCGTCTGCGAGCAGAGCATCAACGTCCGCTTCGGGATCTTGTCGGCGATGACGCCGGCGGGAATCCCCAGCAGCAGCACCGGGCCGAACTGGAAGACGTTGACGAGGCCGAGCTGGAATGCCGAGGCGTGCAGCTGATCGACGACCAGCCACGACTGGGCGAGCGACTGCATCCAGGTCCCGGTGACGGAGATCAGTTGGCCGCAGAAGAAGAGGCGATAGTTGCGATACCGGAGCGCCGCGAACCCGCGACCCATCCCCGAACCTGGTTGTCGCGGTTCCGTCTGGTCTTCGGTGTCGGCCGACCGGTCGGCGTCTGAGGCGAGGCCCGGCATAGATCTCTGGGATGTTCAGCATGCACGGTGATAAGCGGAGCTTCCGTGTGCTGCGCGATTGCTGTGTTCCGCGGAACACTCTTCGCACAAACACTGCCGCCGGTCAAGAGGTGTTGACCGGCGGTGGCGCTCGAAGGGGCGTTGGTTGTGGCGCGGGCGTCAGCCCTGCTCGGCCTTGGTGGCGCCCCGCGAGCGGATCAGCAGCACCGGGACGTCGGCGCGGCGGACGACCTCCTCGGCCACGCTGCCGAGGAACCAGCGCTTGATGCCGGTGCGGCCATGGGAGGACATCACGATGACGTCGCCTGGCTTGGCGGCATCGACGATCTGCGGCGCGACCGGGCCCTGCAGCACCTCACCGGTGACGTCGAGCCCATCCTGCGCGAGCGCGTTGACCGACGAGGTCATGTACTCGCGGGCGTCCGCCAGCTCTTCCTCGGCAAGCTCGGCGAGCATCGAGTAGTCGAGAGCCATGCCCGTCGCCGGGATCGCCTGTGCCCGGTACGTATCGACGACCCGGATGAGGTGGACCGGCACCTTGAGCTGGGTGGCGAGCTCGCGCGCGTTACCGAGCGCTTCCTCGGCCACGTTGGATCCGTCGAGAGGAACGACGATGCGGTTATACATACGAATCAATTGCCTTTCTGCCCGATGGGGCATGTCCACGGCAGGTATCCATCTGTCTGTATTATGCAGCACTTGGGTGTGCGGCAAAACCGCCTTTCGGGGCGGTTTTGCCGCAGCCGCAGGCCTCATTATTCGGCCGGCGTGACCCACTCCTCGACGGTCAGCTCAAGCCGTGCGGGCGCGCCCGACTCGTGGCTCGTGATCGTCGCCACCTGCTCGGGCGTGCCCATCAGCAGGAACGAAACGGTGCCGTCCGCGCTGACCACGCCGGTGACGCTCACCCGGGTCTCGGCGCCGGGCGTGATCCAGTCGACCCAGCCCGCGCCGCCACCGCCGAGGCCCTGCGCCTGGCTCCACGTCGCACCGTACTCGTCGATCCAGACGCCGGGCAGCACCCGTAGCTCGCCGCCCGCGCCGCCCGTCTCACCGCCGCCGGTGAGGACCAGCTGCGCGTCGACGACCGTCCCCGCCGCGATGCCCTGGACGTCGAAGGTCAGCGTGACGACGGCCGCATCCTCGCCGCCGGCGGCCAGCGTGGGCCCCTGCGCGGCCGGCGCGTCCGGCTCCGCCGACGAGACGCTCGTGTCGCTCAGCGCCGTCGCCGTGACGGTCCGCGTCACCAGCTCCGGCTCGGGCGCCGGCGTCGGCGGCGCCTCGGTCGGCAGCGGTGACGGCTCCGGCGTCTCGGGCGCCAGGGCCGGTTCCGTGGCGACGGGCTCCGACTCCGTGGGAGCCGGCTCCTGGGTCAGCTCCGGCGTCGACGTCGCCGCCGGTGGCTCGGTCGGCGCCGGCGGCGTCCCGGCAGTCACGAACTCCGCCGCGACATAGCCCGGCCCGCCGTTGCAGGTCACCGGCTGCCAGCCGTCCACGGCGGCGCCCGTCAGGAGCACCTCCGAGAGCTCGGGAAGGACGGCGATGACATCCGTGTCCGCGGCCGGGCCTGTGCGGCAGAACGCGCCCTCGGCGTTCGTCCCGGTGATGTAGCCGGGCTGCGGCTCGAGGACCGTCTCCGGCGTCTCCGTGGGCGTCGGTTCCGTGGTCGGCGTCGGCTCGGCGGTCGGCTCCAGCGTCGCGGTCGGCGACGGTGGTGCGTCCGCCGTGGGAGTCAGCGTCGGCTCGGGCGTCGCGTCCACCGGGACCACCGGCGAGGCGGCAGGTGAGGCGGAGGGTGTCGCCGCGGTCGGTTCCGCGACCGCCAGCGACCGCATGTTCGTCGTCTGCGTACCCCAGATCTGCACTTCGGAGACGAAGCCAAGCCGGGTGCGCTCGCTCGGGTTGGTGAACACCATGCGGACGTACCGGGCCCGCGCCGTGGTCGCCCAGCCCTCCCAGGTGCCCTGCTGCCGCGTCGTGGTCGTCACGAGGGACGTCCACGTCGTTCCATCGGCGGAGACCTGGAGCTGCATCTGGTCCATCTCGGGCAAGCGGTAGGTCCATTTCACGCCGGAGAGTTGCTGCACCGCGCCGAGGTCGAGCGTGAGGACCGCCGACGCGGGGGGCGTGGTGGCCGTCGTGAACCAGTGGGTGCTGGTGGACCCGTCGTAGGCCTGGGCCGGGTCGGTGCTGGTCACCGAGCTCGAGCTCGTGGCGATCGTCAGCTTGCTCCCGCTGAAGCTCGGGTTGCTCCCCGCGATCGGGGTCGGCGAGGGCGTGGGGGCCGGTGTCGCAACCGCCGTCCCCCAAATTTGCAGCTCGGTAATGTAGCCGATGTTGACGAGTCCTTGCGGGTTGTTGAAGACCATCCGGACATACCGCGCCTGCGCCGTCGTCGCGGATCCCTCCCAGGTGTTCCGGGCGCGGGCCGTGGACGTCGACACCGTTGACCACGTCGCATTGTCGGTCGAGACCTGCAGCGTCATCTTGTCCATCGCCGACAAGCGATAGGCCCACTTCACGCCGGAGAGCTGCTGGACCGTGCCGAGGTCCAGTGTCAGGACCGCCGAGCTGGGCGCGGTCGGCCCGGTGGTGAACCAGTGGGTGCTGGTGGTGCCGTCATACGCCTGGGCGGGATTCGTGCTGGCCACCGAGCTGGTGCTGTTCGCGATCGGCAGCGACGCCCCGCTGAAGGTGGGATTGGAGCCGGCGGGCACGGTCGGGTTCGGCGTCGGCGACGGATTGGCGATTGCCGTGCCCCAGACCTGCATCTCCGAGACGAACCCGAGGCGCGTCCGCCCGCTCGGGTTGGTGAAGACCATGCGGACGTAGCGGGCCTTTGCGGTCGTCTTGGAGCCCTCCCAGGTGCCCTGCGCCCGCGTCGTCGTCGTGCTGACGCTCGTCCAGGTCGTGCCGTCGGCGGAGACCTGGAGCTGCATCTCGTCCATCTCCGGCAGGCGGTAGGTCCACTTGACACCCGAGAGCTGTCGGATCTGGCCGAGGTCGAGCGTCAGCACGGCGCTGGACGGGGCCGTCGTGCCTGTCGTGAACCAGGGGGTGCTCGTGGATCCATCGTAGGCCATCGCCGGCAGTTCCAGCTCCGTCACCAGCACGGACCCGGCGCAGGCCTACGATGGATCCACCAGCACCCACTGGTTCACGACAGGCACGACGGCCCCGTCCAGCGC
>DATLHE010000089.1:0-7501 GCA_035540335.1 Thermomicrobiales bacterium
GCCGCGCTCACTCTCGCGGTGGAGCGCCTCCCCGGCCTCATGCCACCGCTGGCCGTTGGCGAGCCGGGTGAGCGCCGCGCGCGTCTGCGTCCCGATGTCCTTGGGCACGGTGCGCATCCACGCGACGAAGTTGGCGGCAACCTGGTCGAGGTCGATGCCCTCCGCCGTGCAGGCCCGCCCGATCGCCATCATCATCGCCGTGTCGTCGGTCGTCTCTCCCGGCGCAAGATGCAGCCAGCCGCCGCCGATCATCTCCCGGAACCCGTCCGGGTAGCGCTGCGCGATGCCGGCGCGCGACTCGAACTCCAGCGTCGCGCCGAGCGCGTCGCCGCAGGCGGCGCCGATGAGCGCCCCGGTGTAGCGATCCTCCAGCGACGGCATCACGACCCAACCGTGACGCGAGCGACGTCGCCCGTCGCGCCCCCGAGGTCGGCGATCGCGGACGCCTCCGCGCCGGCCTGTTCGGCGGGGGCGACGACCTCCACCGCGAGATCCGGCACCCAGGCGCGCAGGACGACGGCGGGCGCGGTCGCGGTCAGCCGCGCCGGCGTGGCGGTCGACCAGACGACGCCGGAGGAGCCCGGTGTCAGCGCGACATCATCGCCCCCACACAGCGATGCGCCGCCGGAGAGCACGGTGACGACCTGGGGGCTCTCCGCGCCGCCGGCATCGATCGAGCCGCCGGCGGGCAGCGAGATCCGCTCCAACGCGAAGTAGCGGCATGCCGCCAGCAGGTGGCGGGAGGCGACGGCATCGCGCACCGGGACGGGGTCGATGCGCTCCGGGCGCAGCTCCGGCCGGGTGGCCACGAACCCTTGGTCCAGGTGCATCTCGCGCGGGCGGCCCTGGGCATCGACGCGGCCCCAGTCGTCGAGCCGGAAGGTGACGTCGGAGGGCTGCTGGATCTCGTAGACCATCACCCCGGCGCCGAGGGCGTGGACCGTCCCGGCGGGGATGAGCACCGTCATGCCCGGCGCGGCGTCGATGGCGCGCAGGTAGGCGGCGGACGAGCCGTCCAGCTTCTGGGCGGCGGCGGAGAAGTCCTCGAAGCCGGCGCCGGCGCGCAGGCCGAGGTAAAGCTTGCTGCCCGGCGCGGCATCGAGCACATACCACGCCTCGGTCTTGCCGAGGCGGTCCAGCGGCCGCGCGCCGTCGTCGTCCGGATGGACCTGGATCGAGAGGTTCTCGGCGGCGTCGATGAGCTTGACCAGCAGGGGGAAGGTGTCGCGCTCGCTCACGGCGGCGTGCCCCCGCGCGCCGAGGCGCCCGGCCGGGTCCTCGCGCACCAGCGCGTCGATCGTGCGGCCCGCGCCGTCGCCAGCGGTGATCACCGCCTCGCCCGCGGTCACCAGTGCCTCGCCGATCTTCTCGCCGGCGGGCAGATCGAGACCGTAGCGCTCCAGCCCCCGCCCGCCCCAGGGCTTCGCGTCGAGCCGGGGGACAACCAGAGAGACTCGTGCCGGCTGCGTCATGCCAATTCGCTCCTCACCTCGTATGCTTTTCGATCATGGCCCCGCGCGGTCCTGTCACCATGCTACCGGACACGGGGCCTTCCGCGATACGGAAAGAGGGACCGATGACGACACGCAACGAGACCGGCCGCGCCGGCAGCGAGGCGCCGCGCGGCGCATTCTGGGCGGTCATCCCCGCCGGGGGTTCGGGCACGCGCCTCTGGCCACTCAGCCGCTCGGCGCGTCCCAAGTTCCTCCTGCCGCTGCTCGGCCGCGATTCGCTCTTGCAGCAGACGTTCCGCCGCCTGGCGACGCTGACGGTGCCGCAGCGCATCCTCGTCGTCTGCGGTCCGGCGCACGCGGCGGCGATCGCGCGGCAGCTGCCCGACCTGCCCTCCGCCAACATCATCGTCGAGCCGTCGCCGAACGGGACCGGGCCGGCGCTGGCGCTGGCGTCCGCGATCATCCAGCGGCACGATCCGCGGGCGATCATGGGCAGCTTCGCGGCTGACCACGACGTCGCGGACGTCGATGCGTTCACGGCGGCGGTGCGGACGGCGATCGCGGCCGCCCGCGGCGGCAACCTGGTGACGATCGGGCTGGCGCCGACGCGCGCCGAGACCGGCTACGGCTACATCGAGCGCACGGACGACGTCGTGGTGCAGACCGGCACGGGCTCGGCCTACCGGGCGGCCCGCTTCGTCGAGAAGCCGGATCTGGCGCGCGCCGAGGAATATGTGGCCTCCGGGAAGTTCCTCTGGAACGCGGGCATGTTCGTCTGGCGGGTCGACGCCCTGAACGCCGAGCTGGAGCGGCAGCAGCCGGAGATCTGCGCCGGGGTGACGAAGATCGCCGCCGCGTGGGAATCGCGCGAGCAGGAGCGCGTCACAGCGCGGACGTGGGCGACGCTGCCGAACATCACGATCGACCACGGCGTGATGGAGCACGCCGAGCGCGTCGCCGTGGTGCCGGCGGAGATGGGCTGGTCGGACGTCGGCGACTGGCACGGCCTGGGCGAGCTGATCGAGCGGGACGCGCTCGGGAACTCGGTACGTGGGGACCTGGTGCAGATCGACACGACGAACAGCGTGATCTGGTCGGAGTCGAAGCGGATGGTGGCGATGGTGGGGCTGGACAACATCATCGTCGTCGACACCGAGGACGCGCTGCTGGTGGTGGACCGCGACAAGTCGCAGGAAGTGAAGAAGGTCGTGGACCGGCTGAAGGAGATCATGCGGGACAAGCTGACGTAGGGCGGGACGTCGAGTACGCCGCTGCGCGGCATGGGCGCACACCCTCCGGGTTCGCCGCTACGACGACGGAACGGTCGGCCACGCACGCTGGGCACAAGACCCGGCGCTACCAGAGCGAGTGGCCGCCCCTCGGCCGAACGACGTGAAAGCGAGCGCACCCCGCACACGAGGTGTGGGGCTACGAAGGCGGTGTGTCGTCAGCGCACGAGGCTGGCGACGGAGAGCAGCACGACGTACGTGGTGCTCATGACGTTGTCGACCGAGACGTGGTCGATGACGTCGCCGGAGCTGTGGTGATAGGGGCTCCAGCCGTAGAGCTCGCGGGCGATCATGACCGCCTCGATGCCCTGCTCGCGCACCATGTTGTCGTCGGCGACGATAGCCGGGTTCTGCCGCGACATGATCTCGTTTCCGAGGCCGTAAGAGTCGTTGATCCGGATCATGAGATCCTGCATCCACGAGGAGCGGGCGTCGGAGTTGAAGATCAGCAGGCGTCCCTGGCGGTTGGAGCCGACGGAGTCGACGTTGAAGACGCCCTCGATCGGGACACCCTGCGCCTGCGCGTGGCGTGCCCAGACGTTCGAGCCGAGGATGCCGACCTCCTCCGCGTTGACGAAGGTGATCCGTACGGGGTGCTCGAGCGTGTACCCTGCGAGGATGCGGGCGATCTCGAGGCTGACCGCGATGCCGGTCGAGTTGTCGTCGGCGCCGGGGGCCGTGCCCGGCGCATCGGAGATGCTGTCGAAGTGCGCCATGACGCCATAGACCGCACTCGTGTCCTTGCCGGGAACCTCGCCGACGACGTTGACGAGCAGGATGCCCTCCGGCGTCAGGAAGTCCTCGTACCAGACCTTCAGCCCGTACGATTCCATCTCCTGGAAGAGGTATTCGGCGGCGATCTGGTTGCCGGCCAGGGTGTAGTAGCGCGTGCCGAGCGACGCGCCGTCGCCGGCGCCGATGCCCTGGAGCGTGCCGATGGTGCCGGCGATGTTGTCGTACGACACCTCGCCCATCAGGGCGCCGATCTCGATGTCGGAGAGGGCCGGCTGCTCATGATGGAGGTCGCGGACCGAAGGCAGCGGCGGCGCGAGCTTGGAGATGGCATAGCCGGCGTCCGCCAACCCGCGGACGCGCGCCGGCACCTGCTCGACCTCGATCACGCGGAAGCGGCCGGCGGCGTCGATCACCGTCCCGTAGTCGGCGATGGGAGCGTCGTCCCGGTCCTTCGGGATCTTGACGACGTAGATCCTCAGCGTGTCACCGTCGGCGCGGACGAGCGAGACGCTCGCGTCCTGCTCGTAGGCCGCGATCTGGTCGGGCGTGGAGACGAGCCAGTAGATATCGTCGCCCGCGAAGGAGGGGCGGCTGCCGGTGTCGGCGAAGAGCTTCGTGGCGTCCTTCGCGCCCTCGACGCGCACCAGGCAGGAGTTGGGGCAGGCGCGGGCCACCGGGCCGTAGGCGATCTCCCGGTCGACCTCGGAGCGGGGCGTTCCCTCTTCTGTGGGCCGGCGTTGATTGTCGCCACCGCGGCGGACGTTGCTGGTCGGCTCCGGCGTCTCCTGGGGGGTGGTGGGTTGCTGCTGCTCCTGCGGCGACGGCGTGCTCCTGGCTCCGCCGGGCTGTTGCTCGATCACGGTGCCGGCGGTCGGAGTCGGCGTGGTCTCGTCGCCGCCCCCGCCACCGCCGAGGCGCGTAAGCAGGAAGATCACGATGAGCAGGAGGATGACGCCGAGGGCGATGAGGCCGAGCAGCCGGCGGTTCGGCCCCTCGCCGTCGGCCGAGGTGAGCGACTGCCACCAAGCGCCGGCGCCCCCGCCGCCACCGGTGCCCTCCTCCGGCGGCTCGCCGGACGCGGGCGCCTGGCCGCCGTCGAGGAAGCGGCGGGCGCCGCTGGAGGCGCTCACGTCCTCGCCGGAGCGCTCGCGAAACGAGTCGCGCCAGTAGCGCGACGGCTTCTCGCGACGGATCGGGGTGGGCGTGCGCTGCTCCGGGGACGACGGAGGCTCCGAGGGAGCCGGGCGCCGGCGCCCGGCTCCCTCCTTCAGGCGATCGGCGGACGAACGGACGGAGCGGGAGACGAACGCGCCAAAATCCGGCGGCTCCTGGCCACCGGACGGCTCGGCGGGACCCTGGGGACGCGGCGTCCGCGGCGCCTCTCCCTGCCCCGCGCGCGAGGCCTGGTCATCCTGTCGATCATCTGGGGATCTTGGTGCCATCCAGCGGTGCCTCACCAAAGAGGGATAGGTGCCCACGCGGGAGCTGTCGTCGAAACGCCCGATGGGTCAAGCCTAGCAAACCCATACCCGCCATGACGAGATGAACGTACGCTTTGTCCGGCCGATCCGTACACATGCATGCCTAGAGCAGCGCGAGGTCGAGGTCGAGCAGCTCCTCGCAGATCGCCTGCAGCTGTGTCGCCGCCTGGCCGAGGATGGCGTTGCCGGCCTCGGCGGTCGCCCGCGACGAGTCGCCGGTCGCCCCGGAGGGCGACGCCTTGTGCATCATCACCGGCAGCGAGCCGCCGGTGGCGGCCAGGATCGTCCGGCGGCGCCGAATGTCCTCGTTCACGGCGCGCGGGCCGAGCGCCTCGCGATCGACCAAATCCGGGCGCAGGGCGAGGATCGCGGCCGCCTCGTCGCCACCGCCATGGCCGATCGCCTCCTCACCGAGGACGTTCCGCGCGGCGTTGGCGATCAGCGTGTAGGCGTAGATGGGGGCGACGAGCGGGACGCCCAGCTCGCGCTTCGCGCGCTCGGCGGCGATCGTGAGGGCCGGGGTATTGCCGCCGTGGGTGTTGACGAGCACGATCCGCTTCACGCCCTGCCGGGCGAGCGAGTCGATCTGGTCGAGGACGAGCGCGATCAGCGTCTCCTCACGCAGCGTGACGGTGCCCGGGCGGCCTTGATGCTGCCAGGAGACGCCCCACGGGATGACCGGCATGACGCCGACACGCGGCCGAAGGAGGGTGCCGGCGAGGGCACAGAGGACCTGGGCGGTGAGGGCGTCGGTGGAGACCGGCAGCGCGGGGCCGTGCTGCTCGTGGGCGCCGACCGGGATCAGGACCATCTCCAGTGACGTCAGCAGCTCGCCGGTCTGTGGCGAGGTCAGGTTCGCCAGCAGCACCGGCTCGGCCGGGGGTGTCACGCCGTTCGCGGACGGTGCGTCTGGCTCGCGACTGGTCATGAACGCTCCCTTCATTCAGTAATGTGGCGCCTGTCGTTGCTCACTAGTGTGCGGCATGCCGTCCAACCGGCGCGATTCATGTTTCCGTCGACATGTATCATCGTCGTGACCGGCGGAGGTGTGCCTGCGAGGCAACTCCCGGAGAGCGCGTATCCATCGGCCAACATCGCTCAAACCGGTCCGGATCGCGCCAGTGGCGCCCGCATTCCTTGACTCCGAGGCCGTTGTCGCCCGCGTTTGCCGGCTTGTAGCATGTGAACGTACAGAGCGTCGGCGTGTGCCCGTCACCATCCGGTTCCCGGCGGGCGCGATCCTCGAGCGTCTGTCCGTCATCGTTTCCCATCGGCGCGCAGCTGGCTGGAGCCGCGTCGCCGCGACAACACCACGGTCCCGGATCACGGTTGGGGGCCTCTCCGGAGGGTGGAGGGTGAGTTCAATGGTATCTGCAGGTGCGCGAGCGACGAACCGCATGCGCGCGTTGACGCTGATCATGCTCGTCGGCATGCTGTGCGGGCCGCTGTTCGCCAATACGCCGCTGGGCCCTGTCCCGGAGGCGAGCGCCGCGCCGAACCTCGTCAGCCCCACCGGCACGCGGATGATCGCCCCCGGCAAGTACCGCGTCTACGCCACCCGCGAGGGGCTGGTCGGCGGGATGACGTCCAGCGGCTGGATCATCCAGGAACACGACTATTTCGTCTCGCTGCCGTCGTGCACGACGACGAACTGTCCCGGCGGCAACTACTTCGGCGGCAACAAGACCGAATGCGGCGACCGGTGCTACGTCCGGGTGATCAACACGTCGACCGGGGCCTGCCGCGTCGAGCCGGTCAAGGACACCGGGCCGTGGTTCCGCGTCGACGACTGGTGGGGCACAACCAGTGCGCGGTATCTCAACGGCCTTTCCACGAACCCCAACAAGCCGATCCCGCAGGGGATGACCGGCGCCGACCTGGCGCGCGGCGGGTATGACGTGGGCTTCGGCAAGAGCGGCAGCATCGGCTCCTCGGACCGCTACGACGCGGTCGGCAACCCGGCCGCGATCGACATCGCCGACGGCACCTGGTACGACCTGAAGCTGAATGCCGCCGACCGCGTCGGGTCCATGGTCGAGGCCCACATGCTGTGGCAGACGGGGGAGAGTCCCGCCGCGGCCGCGAAGGCGTGCGGTCATCCGCTGAACCAGGCGTCGGGCAACACGGGCACGACGGTCAACGTTTCCGTGTCGGCGTCGTCCGGCAAGGTCGGCGACAAGCGCACCGTGACCGGCTCCGGCTTCCGCGCCGGCGAGACCGTCCGCGTCTACTGGGACTCAACGACGACCTCGCCGATCGCCACGGTCACGGCGACCACGACGGGCACCTTTAGCGCCGTCGTCGAGATCCCGCAGGCGAAGAAGGGACGACACTCCTTCGCCGCGGTCGGCGCGCTGAGCGGCAATGAAGGGCAGGTCCTCTTCACGGTGGACCCGAACCTGAGCAAGACGCCCAAGGAGGGCCCGCCGGGCACGAAGATCACGGTATCGGTCACCGGGTTTGGCGCGTCGGAGACGGTGCGCGTGCGGTGGCGGACGGAGAGCGGCACGGTGGTAGGCACCGGCACGACGAACGGTGTCGG
>DATLHE010000090.1:0-3176 GCA_035540335.1 Thermomicrobiales bacterium
ATGGCCTAGAAAATGTCCGCCCGCCGCAGCGCCGTCGCTTCCTGCTCGGCGATCCGCGCCTTCGCGTCCGTCTCGTCCATGCCCGTGGCCACCAGTCCCGCCACGGTCGTGATCTCCTGCCGCATCCGCTCCAGCTCCAGCCGCTCCTTCTCCGTCTGCTCGATCACGCCCCGTCCGAGGATCGTCATGTCGAGGTCGCCGTTGACGTAGCTGCTCAGGTCGTACGGCGCGAACGCCGCGTCGCGCTTGGTGGGGTTCGTCCAGTCCTTTGTCGTGTTGAGGCGGAAGCCGCACATCGCCACGGCCATCTGGAAAAGCTTCACGCTCTGCGGGTCGTAGCCCTTGCGCGCCTGCTTGACGCGGTTCGTGGCGTCGCCGAGCGCGATCTCGGCCGCCGGCCCGGTCAACTGACTCATGGACCGCAGCTCGTGGTAGAAGCGGGCCTCCGGGTTGGCCTCGGTGATGCCGGTCTTCATCCACTCGACGATCTCCAGCGTCTTGCCGATGTCGAACGGCACGAACTCGAAGCCGCCGCCCATCTCGAGGCCGATCATGTTCAGCCACTTCGGCCCCTGCTTCGTCGTCTTGTCGCCGCCGCCGGCGCCGCCCCGGACGCCGATCGGCGCGCCGAACGCCTTGTTCTGGTAGTCGAAGGCGTGGGAGAGGATGGAGTTCAACTGGTCGAGCGCCTGCCGCGTGCCGGCCATCGCCGGCAGACCGCGGTCGCCGTTGACTTTGCGGTGCTGGTCCCAGATCGCCGGCACGAACCCGTACGGGTTGGGCTGCACGGCGTCGCCGTGACCGGCGGCATGGTCCCACGGCTTGTCGTCCTTGAAGTAGCGGTACTCGGCGCCGTCGACCTCCTTGCGGTAGCGGAACGTCTTCTCCTGGCCATCGATCTCCATCGTCACCGGGTACTCGAGCGCGTAGCTCTTGACGTTGCCCACCAGGTCGAGGTCGAGATCGACGACGTAGCCGGGCCAGATCATCTTCGGCCAGACCGCGTGCCGCTTCGGGTCGTCGATCAGTTCGGTGAAGGCGACGCCGAGAATCGCGCCGTACAGCGGGCGCTGGCTCATCCCCTGCTGCCAGTTCCAGCGGTTCCAGAGCGTCGCCACGGCGGCCAGGAGTTGCGCGTCCGTCGCGTCGGCGCCGGTCTGCGGGTCGAGCGGGATCGCGCCCCGGCTGCCGTCGGGCAGCCGCTTGCCGTCGGTCGAGAGGTTGCCGAGGTAGACGTGCGTCTCGTAGAACGACCCGACGCTTTGGACGTGCGAGTACATCAGCCGCGTCTCGGAGTAGAGCAGATCACGCCCGTAGGCCGGGTTCTGCTGCTTCCAGATCGGGGAGAACATGTCGCCCGTATACATCGCCCAGAGCGTCTGATAGAGCCGGTCCCAGGCGGCCGGGGTATCGCCGGCCGCGGCGTAGCCCGCCAGCGCGAACGGCGTCCCACCCCGCCATGCCTCCAGTCCTGCTGCCATCGCGTAGCGCAACCTTTCCAGCATCATCGCCTCGTCAGTACGTGAAGGCGGACTCGACGGCGCCGAGATCCGTGCCGCCGCCCAGCATCAACTCCGTCAGGCACCACACCGCCGCGTCCATCCGGTCCGGGCTCGGCTTGTCCGGCGTCCAGGTGCACATCTCGCGCTCCAGCTCCGGGAAGGTGCCGACGTGATGGACGCGCCCGTCGCTGTAGAGCTTCTGGACCGGCTCGGCGCGCGTCCGCTTGCCCCGGCTCGCCCAGATCAGCTTGACCGGCGGCGCGCCGGGAATCGTCCCGATCGTGATCGCCACCATCTCCCCGCCGTTGTTCGCCTCGGCCAGCAGGGCATCGGCGCGGAAGGCGTGATAGGCGGCGACGGCGGCCTCCGCCCACGCCTTCGGCCCGCCGCCCACCGTGCGATCCGCCAGCACGTAGCCGTGCGGCTCGTCGAACCAGCGGTCGCGGTACATGCGCGAGATGCCGGCGACGACGATGCCGGCCGCGTCGCCGGTGCCGGTCGTGTTGGGATCGACGGCGACGACGATGCGCGAGAGGTCCGCGACCTGCGGCGTGCGGAAGGGGTCGATGTCGCGCGCCCGCTGCCACAGCCCGCCCTCGACCTCATCGACCTCGTGCTGGGCCTCGCGCAGGAACGCGCCCTCGCCCCACTCATTCAACTGCTGCTCGCACGTCTCGAGGCTCTGGCCGGCCCACGTCGCCTCGCCGCCGGTGATCCGGTAGCGCGGCGTGCCGTCGTCGGTGATGACCCGCTCGTACGTCAGGTCACGCACCGCCGGCTCAACCGTCGCCGGGATGCGATCGTGGAGGAAGTCGGCGCGGCCGTCCGCCAGTTGCGAGACGATGCTGTCCTTGGCGATCTTGTTCTGCACGACGACGACGGCACAATCGGCGGAGCCGGCCGGCAGAATGGTCGTGGTAATGACCTCGATGTTCTTGCGCGTCGTCTCCGCCGTATCGTGACGATCATCGATGTCATCCATGATGATGATGTCCGGGCGGAACTCGTCGAGCTTGACGCCGCGCATGCCGGAGTCGAGGCCGAACGCGGTGACGTTGAAGCCGTTGGCGGTGCGGATCTCCTCGTGCCGCCACCCCTTCGACGACCCATACTCGTTCGTCGCCCGCCGCACGCCGACACGCTCCAGGTTCGCCGCGATGGTCTGGACGTGCTTGTTGGCCTGGGATTGGGTTCGGGAGACGTAGAGGACGTAATGCCGCACCGGATCAGGCTGGGAGCCGATATAGGCACAGGCCAGCTCGATCGTCGAGCTTTTCGCCCCGCCGCGTGGCCAGATTTCGACCCGTGGGCGGGGGCGGACGCCGCGCTCCAGCGTCGTGATCCACTCCCAGAAGCGGACGTGACGCGCGGCGAAGGGCTTGTCGGTGTGGCGGGGAAAGTGCCGCGCCGTCCAGTCGCGCCACGACAGGCGCTCGGTGCGTTGCTGTCGCTGCTTGGCGGCTGCCAGCATCAGGTGATACGGCTGAATCGCCGGTGCCGCCATCAGGCTTTGCTCCACTCACGCGCGGCAATATCCTCCGCGTCGCGAATGAGCTGCTCCGCGTCCAGTCCAAGTTCTTCCGCCATTCGCTCCGCCATGTGCCGAACTTCCACCGACACGTTGACGCTCACGCTCGCCCCGCCCTTCGGCGCCGGCTTGCGCACGGACTCGCG
>DATLHE010000091.1:0-4463 GCA_035540335.1 Thermomicrobiales bacterium
ACGATCCGCAGTTGGTACCTCCTGTCGCATCGCGGCAGATCGCCGCGGAGACGCATGTGTCTGGCGCGCTCGCGCCCCGATTGGTCCCGGGAGCGAGGCCAGGGGGCGGACGTCCACCGGTCGTCATGCGGGGCGTCAAGCCGGCGGCTGTCGCGTTGACGGCGCCTTTGCCCCGATGCGCCGCTCACACCCGAGCCATCGGGCTGTGGGACTGCTTGACAAGCCCTGCCGGGCGGCTCACACTAAATCCGGTCTACCCAATCTGTTCCCACAAATGGTCGCCCCAACCCGACGACCGATGCGGTGACGAGCCCTATGGCGCGCACCGACGGAAACGAGGTACATGCATGGGATCGACGCGACTCGACCGGCGCACGTTTGTAAAGCGGGCGGCGGGCAGTGTTGCCGTGGCCGCCACGGCGCCGGCCTTTCTCCGGACCACGTCCGCACTGGCGGCGGACACGGTCGAGCTCGAGTTCTGGACGCCGGCCAATGACCCGGTCGGCAAGGGGCTCATCACCAAGCTCGCCGACGAGTACAACAACAATCAGGGCAAGACGGACGGCATCAAGGTCAACACCAGCATCAAGCCGACGCCCCCGAACACCAACGACTACGTGCAGTACACGACGGCGATGAGCTCGTCGGCGTCGCCCGACGTCGTCATGGCCTACACGTACGAGCCGATGTCCTCCTGGGCGGCGAACGGCTTCATCCAGCCGCTCGATGACTATGCCAAGGCCGCCGGTGTGAAGGAGGAAGACTACTTCCCGATCAGCTGGCAGATGATGACCTTCGCCGGCCACACCTGGGCGTTCCTGCAGGAGTTCGACTTCAATCGTTTCTGGTGGAACACCGCCATCCACTCGGGCGAGCCGCCCACGACCTTCGACGAGCTCGACACGCTCGCCAAGCAATACACGAAGCTCGACGGCGGCAACCTGACCCAGGCGGGGGTCATCCCCTGGATCTCCAGCACGCTCGACTGGAACGCGGCCTGGGGCGGCAGCTTCTACGATTTCGAGGCTGGAAAGTGGACGATCGATCGGCCGGAGAACGCCAAGTTCCTCAACTGGTACCTCACGTACGTTGATCTCTTCGGCGGCCGCGAAAAGGCGGATGCGCTGATCTCCTCGATCCCGGCGAGCTACGGAGACATCTTCCAATACGGCAAGATCGCCTTCGCCATGGAGGGCGAGTATCTCCCCGTCGAGCTCACCAAGCAGGGGCTCGAGCTCGAGTATGAGATCGGGGCGATCCCGGTGGCGGACGGCGTTCCGGCGCAGGTTGCCGTCGTCGGCGGCGGCAACCCCTTCGTCCTCCCCACCAAGGCCAAGCACCCGGAAGAGGCGATGAAGTTCATCCAGTACATGGGGTCCGCCGAGGCCGTCAAGGCCTGGTGTATCGAGGAGTCCAACATCCCGCCTGTCCACGCTGCGGTGTCCGATCCCGCCTTCCTCCAGCAGCTCCCGCACATGAAGCCCTGGGTCGACGCCCTCAACGCCAACCACGTGCAGCCGCCGTTCCCGTCGCCGATCACCCCCTACTTCATGACCAACCTTGCGACCGCGGTCGACGAGGTGACGTACAAGAAGAAGGCGCCGGAGCAGGCGCTGGCCGACCTCGCCAAGGGCGTGGCCGATCAGGAGGCAACGTTCAAGCAGTCGCATCCCGACTGGCAGGGCGAGTAATCCCCCCTGCGCGCGGCCCCGGATCGGGTGTCGACCCGGGACCGCGCGGGGCTGGATGCAGAGGCGGAGAGACCATGGCGCTTCTGACAGGCTCGGGAAACGCGATGCCGCGCAGCACCCAGAGGTCCGACCGGCCACGACTGGCCCGGTTGCGACGCAATGAGCTGCTGGTCGCGCTCGCGTTCATCTCCCCGTGGATCGTGGGGTTCTGCTGGTTCCAGCTCTACCCGATCTTCGCCTCCATCCGGTACAGCTTCACCTCGTACAACATGATGCAGCCGCCCGTTTGGATCGGGTTGAGTAACTACGAGACGCTCTTCACCGGCGATCCGCTCTTCCGCAAGGCGCTGCTCAACACGGCGATCTACACCCTCTTCAGCGTGCCGCTCGATCTTTTCGTCGCGTTCTGCTTCGCCCTGCTGCTGAACATGCAGATCCCGGGCCGCGCCTTTTTCCGGACCGCCTTCTACTTCCCGGCGATTATCCCCAGCGTCGCCACGGCGATCCTTTGGACCATGCTCCTCAACGCGCAGGGCGGCCTGCTCAACGTCGCACTCGGCTACATCGGCATCGGCCCCATCGCCTGGCTGACGAGTCCGAGCTGGACCATGCCCTCGCTCATCCTGCTCAGCGTCTGGGGCATCGGCCCGACGGTCGTCATCTTCCTGGCCGGGTTGCAGGACGTCCCGCGCGATCTCTACGAGGCCGCCCAGCTGGACGGCGCCGGTCCGCTGCGGCTCGTTCGTGACGTGACCATCCCCATGATCTCGCCGGTGATTCTGTTCAACCTGGTCATCGGCATGATCGCCGCGCTCCAGGTCTTCGCCCAGCCGTTCATTATCTTCGGCCAGAGCACCACGGGTGTCGGCGGCAATGGTGGCCCACTGAACTCGGTGCTCATGTACTCGGTCCAGCTCTACAACGTCGCCTTCGTCCAGTTCCAGATGGGCTACGCGGCGGCGATGGCCTGGATCCTGTTCGTCATCATCTTCGCGCTCTCGCTCCTCTCGATGCGGCTCTTGACCCGCTACGTGCACTACGAGTAGCCCAGCAGAAAGCAGTGGCTTCATGAGAGATATCGCGGAACTTAGTGCGCCGGATACCGGGCTCGCTGTCCCCCCTGGATCGACGGCGGCCGGAGCCCATCGACGGCGGCTGGCCGGGCGGGTCGCGGCCTTTCTCATCGTGCTTGCCTGGGCGGTGCTCTTCATCTTCCCGGTCTATTGGATGGCCGTGACCTCGCTCAAGGACGTGTCCGAGGTCTTCCATTTGCCACCCGTCTGGTGGCCGGCCGAGCTCAAATGGAGCAACTATTCGGAGGCGCTCAGTCTCTTCCCGTTTGTCGACTACGCCATCAACACGCTCAAAATCACCGTGCCGGTCACGATCGGCACGACCATCAGTTCCTCGCTCGTCGCCTATGGCTTCGCCCGCCTGCGCTGGCCGGGACGCGATCTCGTCTTCTACCTGGTGCTGGCGACGCTGATGATCCCCAGCTGGGTGACGCTCGTTCCTCTCTACATCCTGTTCAACCACATCAACTGGATCGACACCTACAAGCCGCTCGTCGTGCCGTCGTTCTTCGGCGACCCCTTCTCGATCTTCCTCCTGCGCCAGTTCTTCCTGCGCCAGCCGCAGGATCTGGTCGATGCCGCCCGCGTCGACGGCGCCTCGCATTTCCGGGTGTACACGCAGATCATCCTGCCGCTGGCGCGGCCCGCGCTCGCCGTCGTCGCCCTGTTTGCCTTCATCGCCTCGTGGACCGACTTCTTCGGCCCGCTGATCTATCTGACGAACGAGAACAAGTACACCCTCCAGCTCGGCCTCTTCAACTTCTTCGCCCAACACTTCGTCAACTGGCCCGGCTTCATGGCCGCGTCGCTGGTCGTGCTGGCGCCGATGGCGCTCCTCTTCTTCCTGACCCAGCGCACGTTCATCGAGGGCATCACATTCACCGGTCTGCGGGGGTAGACGGGCTGTCCCGACGCCTCGCTCTCTCCGTACGGTCGGCCCTTGTGGCCGACCGTACGGGAGCGTGTCCTCCGCTGCGGCCGCGCCTTTTGCGTTCCCGCCACGTTTGCTACGATGCGCCTCTCACAGCCGGACCGGGCGACCGGTCTCCAGACGAAGAGAGGGGCGGCCGGTGTTTCAGGACCTGCACATCATCGATGTCCACGCGCACTTCCCGATCAAGGGCGACGCCAGCCAGGGCGGCAACCGCACCCGCGAGACGGGCCGGATCGACAACCCCGCCGCGCGGGAGCGGCAGGCGCTTCGTCAGCAGCAGCTGGAGCGGACGCGGCACCAGTGGCGGATGGCGTTCGATTTCCCCGAGCCGGAGACGGAGCCACGCACGAGCGAGGAGCAGGCCGACCGCTGGCTCGCCGAGCTGGAGAAGTACGGCATCGAGCGGATCGGTTTCGTCACCGGGCGCGACAATGACGAGCTCGCGCGGGTCGTGCGGATGTACCCGGACCGCTTCATCGGCTTCGCGCACCACGACATCACCCGCCCGGACGCGGCGGAGGAACTGGAGCGGGCCGTGACGCAGCTGGGGCTCAAGGGGCTGAAGCTGCTGGCGCCGACGATCCCGGTGCTGATCAACGACCGGTCGCTCTACCCGGTGTGGGAGACGTGCGAGCGGCTCGGCATCCCCGTGCTCTGCCACTTCGGGATGCTCGGCGCGGCCGGCGGTGTCTCCTATCACCCGAACATCTCCCCGGCGGTGCTGGAGCCGGTCGCGCCGAGCATCCCGAAGTGGCAGAGCACGGG
>DATLHE010000092.1:0-7084 GCA_035540335.1 Thermomicrobiales bacterium
CGCGCGGCCCGTCGGCGCCGCAACCAGAGACGAAGGCCGCCGCCGCTCCGGACGACCAGTGAGCGCCGCCGCTGTCACGGAGTCGCGAAAGAAGCCGGCGCCCCGTCCGGATTCGATGTCGGCCGTTCTCCGGAACGGCCCGTTCCTGCGCCTCTGGTTGATCCAGGCGATTACCCAGATCCTCCAGAACATGATCAACTTCGCCTTGCTGCTGCGGGTCCGCAGCGTGGTCGAAACCCACGACCTGGCACAGGCGAACACGGCGATCAGCCTTGTCATTCTCGCGTTCTCGCTGCCGTCCGTGATCTTCGGGCCGGTGGCCGGCGTGGTGGCCGACCGGGTCAACAAGCGGACGCTGATGGCGGTGCTGAACGCCTCGCGCGCGGTCGCCGTGCTGCTCTTCCTGGTTATCCGCCCGGGCTGGCAGGTCGAGACGATCCTGATCGCGTACTACGTTGTGACCTTCCTCTTCGGCATCGCCGGGCAGTTCTTCGCACCGGTCGAGGGCGCCACGATCGCGCTGCTGGCGAAGCCGTCGCAGTTGATGTCCGCCAACGCGCTGTTCAACCTGACCTCGACTGCAGCGCGGCTCATTGGGTTCGCGGCGGTGGGGCCGATCCTGCTGCGCTTCATGGGGATCGATACCCTCTTCATCATCACGGTGGTGATTTACCTCATCTCGGCCGCGATGGTCTTCACGCTGCCCAACACGCCGGTGCCGGTGCGCTCGCTGGACGAGGTCAACTTGCACCCCATGCGTCGACTGTGGGAGGACGTCAAGGAGGGGATGATCTTCATCCTCCACGATCCGGCGCTCATGCGCGCCATTGGTTACTTGACGATCGCCTCGACGACGTTCCTGATGGTCGCCGCGCTCGGCCCGGACTTCGTGACGTCAGTGATCGGGCTGTCGAAGGAGGACATCGGCTACATCGTCGCGCCGGCTGGTCTCGGCATTCTTATCGGTGTGCTGATCTTGCCGCGGATCACGCGGCGGATCGGGCGAGAATGGCTGATCGACATTTCGCTGGCTCTCGCCGGGCTGATGATGGCTCTCATGGCGGTGACGCGGCGCGTTTTCGAGGCGGTCACGCCTGGGACGCCGTCGTTGTGGACGATCGTCATCTGCGTAGCCACGTTCGCCGCGATCCTCGGCATTTGCAACGCGTTCATCCTCGTCCCGGCGCAGACGATGTTGCAGGAGCGGTCGTATGAGGGTGTGAGGGCGCGGGTCTACGCCACGTTCTTTACGATCTCGAACACTGTGGCGTTTATTCCGATCTTCTTCGCGGCTGCGGCCGCCGACCTCTTCGGCGTGACGAATGTCCTGCTGGTGATGGCGGCGTGCGTGGGGCTGCTGGGCCTCACGGGGCTCATCCACCGTCGCAATGCCGAACGCCGTCGTTGGGGCCGTGTGCGCACCCGCTACCGCCAGGGGCCTGATTCTCTCCCCCGCCGCACGGAGCGCCATTTCGGGCTGTAAGCGAAGGCTGCCAGAAAGAGAAACATTCTGGCAGTTTGGCAGTGTGGCAACCTTGCCACACCGCCATATTTCTGTGTCAGAGGATATCTGGCAGTCCGGTGGCGCACCGCAATCTGGCTGATGGGGTAACCAGGAGCCGTTGGTACACAAGGGCGAGCTTCCCGTCGCGGGCGACGTGGATGCGTAGGTCGGCCATGCTGGCCACCGCATCATGCGCATCCAATGTCGTCCCTTCCGCGGCAGCCGAGGTGGACATTGCTGCAGGTCCTTCCTGCCACGCCGTGGTAGAGCCGCACGTCCTCCGCTACGGGTTACGGTTCAGTGCCCCAGCAGTTGGTTCAGCAGGGCCATCCGGATGAACACGCCGTTCTGCGCCTGGCGGAAGTAGGCGGCGCGCGGGTCGGCGTCCACATCGGGGCTGATCTCGTCGACGCGCGGCAGGGGGTGCAGCAGGATGGCGTGATCCTGCATGTTCGTCATCATCGAGGGCGTGATGATGTAGACGCCGCGCGCGTCGGCGTATTCCTCCGGCGTCGCGAATCGCTCGCGCTGGATGCGCGTCTGGTAGACGACGTCCACCTCGCGCATTGCCTTCGCCAGGTCCGGCTCGTCCCGCCACGCGACGCCAGCCGCGTCGAGCGCCTGCCGGATGTCCTCGCCCATCGGCACCGCGCTCGGCGACACGAAGACCAGCTCGGCGTTGCGCGACAGCCGGAACATGAGCGCCAGCGATCGCGCCGTGCGTCCAAAGCGCAGGTCGCCGACGAGCGCCACCTTCAGGTTATCGATGTGCCCGAGCTCGTTCTGGATCGTATAGAGGTCGAGGAGCGCCTGCGTAGGGTGCTCGCCGGGACCATCGCCGGCGTTGATCACCGGCACCGGTGAGGCGTTCGCCGCGCGCTGGGCGGCGCCACGCTCGTGGTGGCGAATCACGATGCCGTCCGCGTACCCGGCCACGATGCGCACGGTGTCCTCGATCGTCTCACCCTTGATCGCCGACGAGAACTCGCGGGCGTTTTCGGTGGAGATGACCTGCCCGTCGAGGCGGAGCATCGCCGACTCGAAGCTCAACCGGGTGCGCGTCGAGGGTTCGTAGAAGAGCGTGGCGAGGATCTTTCCCGTCAGCATCCCGTCCAGCGCGGTGACGGAGCGCATGCGGTCCGCCTCGGCGAAAAGGTGCTCGATCCACGGTCGCTCGAACTGTTCGACGGCCACGATGTGCTTCACGGAGGCTCCTTTCCTGCATCGGTCGCGCCGGGGGCGACCCGTGCGAGTATAGTGCCGCGAGGCAACGTGTGATGATCGGGGAGCGCGAAACGTGGTGCAACAACTGACGGAGCGGGTCTATGTGGTGCCGGGAGGCACGAACGTCGGGATCGTCCGGACCGATGATGACGGCGTCCTGCTCATCGACACCGGACTCAACGACACCACCGCGCGCAAGGTGCTCCGGGCGGTCCGCGACGAGTTCAACGCCGAGGTGCGAGCGATCCTGACGACCCACGGCCACGCGGACCACTTCGGCGCCAACGCCTTCGTCGTCGCGCGGACGAACGCGCGGGTCTACGCGCCCGACATCGACGAGACGGTGCTGCGCCATCCGATCATGCAGCCGGTGTTCCTGTACGGCGGCGCCGACCCGCTCGACACCCTGCGCGGCCGGTTCCTGCTGGCCGAGGCGGGTCCGGTCGACGCCGTGCTGGAGCCCGGCGAGCAGGAGATTGAGGGCGTCGAGATGCATGTCGTCTCACTCGCCGGCCACTCGATGAACCAGCTCGGGTTCGTCGTCGACGGCGTCTTCTTCTGCGCCGATGTCGTTTTCCCGCAGTCCGCCCTCGAAAAGTACCGGATTCCCTACCTCTACGGGCTGACGGAGCACCTCGACGCGCTCGACTACGCGGCAACGATCGACTGCCGGATCGCGGTGCCCGGTCACGGCCCGCTCGAGGAATCGCTGGCGGATCCGGTGCGGCGCAACCACGAGGTCATCGACCGCGTCGTCACGGCGCTGCTCGGCCTGCTGACCGAGCCGATGTCGACCGACCGCATCTGCGCGGAGCTGTTCGCGGCGCTCGACGTTCCGGTGCTTGACGACCAGGGCTACTATCTGCTGCGTCCGACCGTCGCCGCGTACCTGTCGCACCTGCAGCGGGTCGGGGAGGTCACCCACGAGATCATCGACCGCGCGGGGGTATGGCGGCGGGCGTAAAGACGGCGCCCAGCCGACTGTAAACACGTCATCCTGAGCGTGAGCAAAGGGCCGCTCCGCTTTTCGCCCCTGCGGGGCTCACCCGGGGGGTTCGCTACCGCGTCTCGCGCTGATGCGCTCGGCCGGAGGATCCCCCGGCGTCGCGGCGCCGGTCTCTCCTGGCGTGGCTGGGAACGAGCGTTCCTGATGCGACATGCCTTGGCCGATCGCACCATGTCGATGCTGCGCATCACGTTGGGTTCACCTGCCAAGGGCCCGCCATGGCCGAGGCGAAGCCGAGCAGCGGAGCGAGCCCTTCGCTTCCCGGTGGCTGTGCCACCTCGGCCATGGCCGCAGGCAAGGGCTCGGCCGGGAAGCGGTAGCGGGCCTTTGCTTCGCTCTGAATGAGGGGTTGGGGGCGTGCGGCATCGCCGCGTGGCGGATGGCTACCGAGGCCAGCCACAGGTGCGGCTTAAGGCCCAGTGATTCCGGGGCGGGCGGAAACGGCGGCATCGGGCGGGGCGATCGGTCCGCTGGCCACCCTTAGGGGTCCGCGGCTGCGGAAGAGAGGCTTTTCGCTATTGCGCCTTCATGTCCGCCAGCATCATCGCCGCGATCTGCTCGCCGAGGCGGACGCTGTAGTTCGTGCCGCGGTCCTCGGGATAGATCTGCGTCGTGTTGGCGAGGTAGAGGTTCCGCAGCGGCGTCCGGTGCTCCGGGATCATCGACGAGTAGTGCAGCGGGATGATCGGCTGCGCGGCGCGCTCCCGGAAGACCTTCGCGCCCGTGATCCAGGAGCGATTGAAGTCCGGGTTGATCTTCTTGAGGTGTGGGATGTACGCCTCGATGATCTCGTCCTCGCTCATCGTGAAGTAGGGGTGGTCCGGCTCGATGTACTTGCTGAGGTAGACCAGCCGCTTGCCGCCGTACTTCGCCGGGTCGACGAAGTTGGTATGCTCGATCACCGCCGTGAACGGCAGGTCACTGTCCGCGATGTTCAGCCAATACACCTCGCTCAGCGGGTGCTCGAGCTCCAGCAGCGCGACGACCGCCGCCTCATATTCGAGCGCGTTCAGTTTGGCGCTGTAGGCCGCCGGCAGGTCGGGCACCAGGCGCTGGAAGATGTTCGACGGCGTGGTGGCGAGGATCTTGTCGAACTCGCCCGGCGCGTCGTCGTGCTCGGTGGCGACGCTCCAGCGTCCGTCGTCGAGTTGGTGGATGGTGCTGATGCCGGCCTTGACCATGTGGACGCCGGCCTGTTCGCAGCCGCGCACCATCGCGTCGACCATCACCTGGAAGCTGCCGTCGAAGTAGCCGAGCTTCTCCTGGTCGAGCGGGGAGCGGCGTGAGGTCGTCCGGAGCCAGATCTTGCCCCAGAACCAGACCATCGCGACCTTGTCATAATAGCGACCGAACTTCGCGCGCAGCTGGGCGCCGAGCGTCTTGTCGTAGGCATTCTTGCCGAGCGCCTTCGTCAGCCATTCGTGGGCGGTGACGTCCTCGAACCGCTTCCAGTCCTTCACTCGCTGCAGGTAGGCGGTCACGAGGCCGACGCGCAGCCGGTCCCAGATCGGCAGGATGGAGAGCTTGAGGAGGTCGACCGCCCCGTTGAGGGGCAGGATCCGGCCGTCGGCGTAGTAGCCGACGTTGGACGGCAGCCACATCAGCCGGTCGCCGACGCCCAGCTCGTTCGCCAGCGCGGTAATCGACGTGTCGCTCTGGAAGAGGTGATGGTAGAAGATCTCGATCCGCGTGTCGCCGATCGGGATCGTCGCCGCCTGACCGCCGAATCGGCCCTTCTCCCACAACGTGACGTCATGTCCAGCCTGGGCGAGCCTGAGCGCGGCGGTGAGGCCGGCGAAGCCGCCGCCGATGACGCCGATCCGTTGTGGTGAGCTGGACATGAACGCGGAGACTCCTGTGTCGCGGTGCCGCGGGGAACATGGCGTTCCCCGCGGCGGGTGAGGCTAGATGAACAGCGGCGCGAGCACCAGCGTGATCGTCGCCAGCAGCTTCACGAGCACGTGTAGCGACGGGCCCGCCGTGTCCTTCCACGGGTCGCCGACGGTGTCGCCGACGACCGCCGCGGCGTGGGCATCGCTACCCTTGCCGAGCACGTGGCCGTTCTCCTTGAGATGGCCGGCCTCGATCGACTTCTTGGCGTTGTCCCAAGCGCCGCCGCCGTTATTGAGCACGATGGCGAGCAGGACGCCGGCGATCGTGCCAACCATCAGCATACCGGCCGCCGCCTCCCAGCGGAGCAGAATGCCGACGAGGATGGGCACGACGACCGCAAGCGCACCGGGGAGGATCATCTCCCGCAGGGCGCTCCGCACGGAGATATCGACGCAGCGACGGTAGTTCGGCGTCGAGGTGCCGGCCATGATGCCCGGATCCTCCGCGAACTGGCGACGCACCTCTTCGATCATCGTCTGCGCGGCGCGACCGACCGCGCGGATCGCGAACGACGCGAAGACATAGACGAGCGCGGCGCCGATCAGCGCGCCGACGAAGACTTTCGGCTCGGCGAGGTTGACGATGCGCTCGATCGGCTCCGTGCTGAAGCGGTCCACCTCATCCAGGAATGCCGAGAAGAGCAGGAAGGCGGCGAGCGAGGCGGTGCCGACCGCGTAACCCTTCGTCAGCGCCTTGGTCGTGTTGCCGGCCGAGTCGAGCGTGTCGGTGACGTCGCGGACCTCGTCCGGGGCGCCGCTCATCTCGACGATGCCGCCGGCGTTGTCAGTGATCGGGCCGAAGGTGTCCATGGCGAGGATGTAGGCCGCCGTCATGAGCATGCCCATGGTGGCGACGGCGGTGCCGAAGATGCCTCCGGAAACGCCGATCTCCTGTGGGAAGCTGTCGATGCTGTGACCGAGGCCATAGGAGCTCAGCAGGGCGGCGCCAATGACGATCGCCGGGATGCCGGTCGTTTCGAACCCGACCGAGATGCCGGAGATAATGTTGGTCGCCGGGCCCGTCTTGGACGCCTCGGCGATGCTGCGCACCGGGCGGTACTTGCCCTCGGTGTAGTACTGGGTGATGTAGACGAACGCGAACGAGGTAATGAGGCCGATGAGGCCGCAGAGGGCGAACTGCCACTTGCCGTAGGGGAGGACGGTGAGGCAGATCAACACCAGGAAAACCGCCGAGATACCAGCGGTGACGTAGAAGCCCTTGTTCAGCTCCGCCATTGGGTCCTTGACGTCGTCCGCAGGGCGGACGGCGAAGACGCCGACCATCGAGGAGACGAGGCCGAATGCACCCAGGATCAACGGCACGAAGATCCAGGCGATGTCGCTGCTGTTCGGGTCACCGCCCGACGCCTTGAAGAGCGCGACGCCGAGGATCATGGCGCCGATCATCTCGGCCGCGGAGGACTCGAAGATGTCCGCGCCGCGGCCCGCGCAGTCGCC
>DATLHE010000093.1:0-3340 GCA_035540335.1 Thermomicrobiales bacterium
GAAGATCGGCGGGAGCAGGCCGTCCTTCGACATGGTGTAGAAGATCCGCGGCTGGCCCAGGAGCATCACCAGAATGACCGAGGAGAGCCCCGCGATCGCGCCGATCTTGATGATCGGGCGGAGCCAGGCCAACGACTCGCCGGTCGCGTTGATGCCGACGGCCATCGGATCGGGGACGTTGAGCTCGGAGTAGTGGACGATACCGGTGAGGACGAGGGCGACCGCGATGTAGAGCACGGTACAGATCGCGAGCGAGCCGAGAATGCCGATCGGCATGTCCTTCTGCGGATTTCGACACTCCTGCGCCGCCGTGGACACCGCGTCGAATCCGATGTACGCGAAGAAGATCACGCCCGCACCCCGGACGATGCCGTCCCAGCCGTACTTCCCGGGGCCCTCCGCCGGGGGCACGAACGGCGTCCAGTTATCGACGTTTATGTAGGCGAGTCCGAAGGCGATGAACAGCAGCACCACGGTGAGCTTGACGATCACTGCGAAGTTGTTGAACGTCGCCGACTCGCTGATGCCGACGATCAGGAGAATGGTGATGAGTCCGACGATGAACATCGCCGGCAAATTGAGCACATCGCCCGTCGCCGACCACCCCTCCGTGAACAATCGCCAGACGTTGAAGCCGGCGTCGGGCGGCGTGGTGTGGGTGTAGGGGGCTGATGTGTATTGCGGCGGAATGACGATGCCCAGATCCTTGAGGAACGACACCGTGTAGCCCGACCACCCCACCGCGACGGTCGAGGCCGCGAACAGGTATTCCAGGATCAGGTCCCATCCGATGATCCAGGCGAACAGCTCACCCAGCGTGGCATAGCCGTAGGTGTAGGCCGATCCCGCGATGGGGATCATGGCCGCGAACTCGGCGTAGCAGAGGCCGGCGAAGGCGCAGGCGGTCCCGGCCAGGATGAAGGAGAACACGATCCCGGGGCCGGCGTAGTTGGCGGCGGCCTGGCCCGTCAGCACGAAGATCCCCGCGCCGATGACCGCACCGATGCCGAGCAGGACCAGGTTGACCGGTCCCAGCACACGCTTGAGGCTTTGATCCGCGGCGACCTCGGCCTGGAGCGTGGACACATCCTTGCGACGGAAGAGGCTCATGAGACGCTCGTCGATTGTGGGAGCTGTGGGGGACTGCGCGAAAACCGCGTCGTGACGCGCGCGAGGGATGCGAGTCCCTCTCGCGGTTCACCTGATCCGCTTCACCGCCTGTCAGGCACTGTAATTCGGTGCTTCCCGCGTGATCGTGACGTCGTGCGGGTGCGACTCGCGAAGTCCGGCGCTGGTGATCTGCACCATCTCGACTTCGCACTGCAGCTGCGGGATGGAGGACACCCCGCAGTATCCCATGCCGCTCCGGAGACCGCCGACCATCTGGAAGATCACGTCGGCGACCGGGCCCTTGTACGGTACGCGTCCCTCGATGCCCTCGGGAACCAGCTTCGAGGGCGCCATCTCACCTTCCTGGAAGTAGCGGTCGGCGGAGCCGTCCTGCATGGCGGAGAGACTTCCCATGCCGCGGATCATCTTGTAGCGTCGGCCTTCCGCCAGCACCGACTCGCCGGGGCTCTCCTCGGTGCCCGCGAGCATGCTGCCCATCATCACCGAGGACGCCCCGGACGCGAGCGCCTTCACCACGTCGCCCGAGTACTTGATGCCGCCGTCGGCGATCACCGGCACGTCTTCGGCGCCGCGCACGGCGTCCATCACGGCAGTGACCTGGGGGACGCCCACGCCGGTGACGACGCGCGTGGTGCAGATCGAGCCCGGACCCACACCCACCTTCACCGCGTCCACCCCACGCTCCACGAGCGCCGCAGCGCCCTCGCGCGTGGCCACGTTGCCGGCGACCAGCTGGATGTCGGGGAACGCCTCGCGGATCTTCGCCGTCGCCTCGAGCACGCCCTCGCTGTGCCCGTGCGCGGTGTCCACGACCACGGCATCCACGCCTGCGTCGATCAGCGCCCGGGCCCGGGCCAGGAAGTCGCCACCGCCGCCGATGGCCGCGGCGACGCGGAGCCGTCCGTACTGATCCTTGTTCGCGTCGGGGAACTGGCGGCGCTTGTGGATGTCCTTGACGGTGATGAGCCCCTGCAGGTGCCCCTTCTCGTCCACCACGGGGAGCTTCTCGATCCGGTGCTGCCCCAGGATGCGCTCCGCCTCGTCGAGCGTCGTGCCGGTCGGCGCCGTCACCAGCCCCTCGCGCGTCATCACCTCGTGCAGCGGGCGATCGAGCTGCCGCTCGAACTGGAGGTCGCGGTTGGTGATGATCCCCACCAGGAGCCCCTGCTCGTTCACGATCGGCACGCCGGAGATGCGGAAGCGCTGCATGAGCGCGTGCGCCTCGCGGAGGCTGGCGGTCGGTCCGAGGGTGATGGGATTCATGATCATCCCGCTCTCGGACCGCTTCACCCGGTCCACCTCGGCCGCCTGCCGGTCGATGGACATGTTCTTGTGGATCACGCCGATGCCGCCGGCGCGGGCCACCGCGATCGCCATCTCGGACTCGGTGACCGTGTCCATCGCGGCCGCCACGAACGGGATGTTGAGCGAGATGCCGCGCGAGAACCGGGACACGGTCCTGACGTCGCGCGGATGCGTCAGCGAATGCCGTGGCGCGAGGAGTACGTCGTCGAACGTCAGGGCCTGTCGAGCGCGGACGCGGTCATGCCCCCGGCTCTGCTGCCCCTCTATGCGCGACGGCCCGCTTCCCGCCGTGTCGCGGGTCGCGGGCCGTTCGGAATGCTTCGTCATGGTCGCCATGGTGGAAATTAATCGCGCGACCAGTACGAGGGGAACCCTCGCCAGCCCCTCAGTGCCGCTGGAGCTGTCGGCGGATCTTCTTGCCCACCCCTCGCGGGAGAAAGAACGCCGCGGCGGACACGACCGCCTGGAGATTCGCCAGCGAAAGGTCACCGGGGCGCCCCGACCAGTGGCTGAGGAGCACCCGCTTGCCCGCGTTCGCCACGAGGCGCTGCAGGGCCACGCCGAGCAGGTAGACGTCGTCGACCTGACCGAAGAACGGGATCGCCTCGGGGATGATGTCGAACGGGTTCAGGATGTACGCGATCGCCGCCCCGACCATCAGCTTGTCGAGCACGCCGACGCGGGGGTCGACCAGGAGTCCGCCGAGCAGCCGCAGATAGCGCGGGAACTGCATGACGGCCTCGACGACGGTGTGCCGGGCCCCCGTCCGCGGCCGGAGCCGCTTCTTCCCCGCGCTGGCGACCCGATCGGCCACCCGCCCCGTCTCCCGCACTCCACCCCTCACTGCCTCACGCAACCCACGAGCGTTCACGCGCGTCCCCCTGTTGACGTTCCGGTGTTGGTA
>DATLHE010000094.1:0-13720 GCA_035540335.1 Thermomicrobiales bacterium
CCCGGGGGCCGTCCGCCACAATGGCGAATGGTTGCCGGAGCGGACTTTCATCCCGGTTGCGCCGGGTCTTGAACCGCACCGGCGGCCAGCGTCCGCAGCCGGCCGCCACGTGGCGATGCCGCACGCCGCGCATCCACACCCACCCCTCATGCTGAAGCGCAGCGAAGCACCCAACGCGAAGCGGTGGAGTCTACAGCCCGTCTCATTCCGGCGCGGTCGCCTCCAATACACCGTCATCCTGAGCGAATGCGAAGGATCCCCCGGCGCCGCAGCGCCGGTCTCTCCGGCTGGCCGGGAACGGCCGTTTCTCCGGCATACGGCCCGGCCGGTCGCACCATTTCGATCCTGCGCTTCGCGTAGGCTCCTTCGCTTCGCTCAGGATGACGGTGGTTGGCGAGGCGCTTCCTGGCGAAAGTCGTGGCCGCGCACCACCCCCAACGAAACCACCTCCTCCCCGGGCGCGTTGGAAGGATGACCACCGCCCCGGACATGCTGCAGCCGGTCCAGCGGGCATGCTAGGCTGTGTGCAGCAACGTCCAATTGCGTACGTACGCCCATGGCGTTGTCGTCAATCCGCCGCCGACCTCACAAGGAGATCTTCTGGATGATCGATCAGACACTGAAGGCGCGCCTCTCGCGCCGCAACGTCGTGGTGGCCGGAACGGCGTTTGCCGCGGCCGGCGCGCTCAAGCTCAGCCCGGCCGCCGTCGCGCGACAGGCGGCGGGCGGCGAGTACACCTTCCTCGCGGCCGGCATCGACACCCGGTCCAAGGATGAGCCCGAGAACACCGACGTCCTGATGGTCTCGCGCGTCAACCTCGACGCCGGTACAGTCCGCACGATGTCCTTCCCGCGTGACCTCCTCGTCGAGATCCCCGGCGTCGGCTTCGACAAGATCAACCGCGCCTACGACTACGGCTCGAAGGCCAATAACCACGAGTGGGAGGCCGGCGTCGACCTCGCCGTGCAGACGATGGAGCTCAACTTCGGCCTCACCATCGACGGCGTCGCGACCACCAACTTCAAGGGCTTCGAGGCCGTCGTCGATGCGCTCGGCGGCATCGAGGTCAACAACCCGTACGACCTCCGCGACACCGAGTACCCGACCGAGGACTACGGGGTCAAGGAGATCTTCTACCCCGCCGGCGTGCAGACGCTGAACGGCGAGCAGGCGCTCGAGTTCTCCCGTACCCGCCACCAGGACGGCGACGACGGCCGCGTCATGCGCCAGCAGCTGGTCCTCACCGCGCTGCTGGAGAAGGCGCAGGATCCCGCCACCGTCAAGAAGCTGCCGCAGCTGGTCAAGGCCGCCAAGGACGCCGTCACGACCAACATCCCGGCCGAGGTCCAGGCGGAGCTGATCGCCGCCGTCGCGACGATCGACCTCGAGAATGTCGTCTGGGGCACGATGACGCAGTATCTCTGGGGCGACACCACCTCCTCCGGCATGTGGGTCTACCAGGGCGACTGGAACACGCTCCCCGGCTACGTCCAGAGCTGGCTGGCGGGCGCGTAGGCAATCCCCGAAATCATCAGGACCGGTACAATGGGTGTCGCCGCGACAAGCGTGCGGCACCCGTTTTTTCGTGTGTGAGAGACGAGGACCATGGCACAGGTTGCAGTAGACGATCACTCCATCCCCAGGACGCCCACCGGACGCATCAGCGCGCCCGAGTATGCGCGCATGCAGGGGGTGAATCCGGTCGACTATCTGCGCCAGCGCGGTCTCGTCTACGACGTCTCCGACGAGGAGGGCCTGCGCGCCGCGTTCGACCACGGAGCGGTGACGCACTACATCGGCTTCGACCCCACCGGGCCATCGCTCCACGCCGGGCATATGTCCGCCATCATGCGGCTCGCGACGCTCCAGCGCATGGGCCACCGACCGATCGCGCTCGCCGGCGGCGGCACCGCCATGGTCGGCGACCCAACCGGGCGCACCTCGGCGCGCGAGATCATCGACCTCGCGGACCTGGAGCGGAACGTCTCCGGCATCACCGCCCAGCTCGGCCGCTACCTCGACTTCGACGGCGGCCGCTTCGGCGACAACCCGGCGGCGCTGCTGCTCAACAACGCCGACTGGCTGCTGTCGCTGCAGTACATCCCGTTCCTGCGCGATATCGGCAGCCACTTCTCGGTCAACGAGATGCTCGCCTCCGAGACGTACAAGACGCGCCTGGAGTCCGGCGGGCTCAACTTCGTCGAGTTCAACTACCGGCTGGTCCAGTCGTACGACTTCCTGCACCTCTTCCGCACCGAGCACTGCCTGCTGCAGCTCGGCGGCTCCGACCAGTGGGGGAACATCCTCGGCGGCGTCGATTTGATCCGCAAGGCGGACGCGGGCAAGGCCTTCGCGCTCGTCTCGCCGCTGGTCACGACGCCGACCGGCGAGAAGATGGGCAAGACCGGCGCCGGCCTGCGCGTCTGGCTCAACCCGGAGATGTTCTCGCCCTACGACTACTACCAGTTTTGGGTGAACACGGACGACAGCCAGGTCAACGACTACCTGAAGTGGTTCACCTTCCTGCTCGGCGAGGAGATCGACGACCTGACCTCCGTCTCCGGCGAGGCGCTGCGCGAGGCCAAGCGCGTGCTCGCCTTCGAGGCGACCGCGCTCGCGCACGGCGCCGACGAGGCGGAGAAGGCTGAAGCGGCGGCCCGGGCGCTCTTCTCCGGCGCGAAACACGTGACCGCCGATGACGCCGCCCTGCCGACGACCGAGATCGCGCGCGCCGACGTCGACGGCGAGCTGACGCTGGCCGACGCCTTCGTCCTCGCCGAGCTGGCCAAGGGCCGCGGCGAGGCCCGGCGACTGGCGTCGCAGGGCGGGCTCTCCGTCGACGACGCCAAGGTGACCGACGTCGACGTGCCCTTTGCCTCAATCCTCGGCGACCGCGACGCCGTCCTCCTCCGCGCCGGCAAGAAGCGCTTCAAGCGCGTCGCCGTCGTCTGAGTGATCCGGTCGGCCCTCGGTGGCCGGGGTAATCTGCATTCCGCCCCTACGGGCCGGCACAAGGCCGGCCCTTTCCGTGCACGACGAGAGACCGCCTGCTACCACGCGTAGGGGACGACTTGGATGCGATTAAGGCTCTACGCTACCCGTGGCTCCATGCGCATCCAATGTCGTCCCGCTGTCGCACGGGCCGTATCCCCTCGGGAGGACCTTGAACGCGCTCTTGGGGACTGGCCACAACGGGGCTCTGCCGCGTTCAAGTCCTCCCCTACAACGCCGAGCATCCCGCAATCGACGCCCTATGCTGGAAGAGTGATACCAGCGAGGAGCCACGAGCCCCCTCCGTGACGGGAGGACGCCATGCCGTACATGCAGCTTCCGGACGCCCGGCTGTACGTCGAGGAGCACGGCGACGGCTTGCCCATCCTGCTCATCCATGGCACGGGCAGCGACGCCGACAACTGGGGCTCCGCCATCGACGACTTCGCCCTTCTTGGCCGGGTGATCTCCTACGATCGGCGCGGCTTCGGTCGCAGCGCCTGGCCCGACCGCCCGCCCCGCACCACTCCTGTCCCGCACGCCCACGATGCCGCGGCCCTGCTCGACGCCCTCGACGCGGACCCGGCCATCGTCATTGGCCGCAGCTACGGCGGGAACGTCGCGATCGAGCTCGCGCTCCGCTACCCCGGCCGGGTGCGGGCGCTGGCGCTGCTCGAGGGGGGCGGCGAGGCATTGTCTCCCGAGGTACGGACCTTCATCGACGAGCTGCTCGCGCGGATCCGCGCCGCCGTCGCCGAGGGCGGCCCGGAGGCGGCCGGCGAGACCCTCATGCGCGGTGTGCTGGGCGACGACGGCTACGAGGCGCTGCCCGACGAGCGGAAGGACCGGACGCGCGCCAACGGCGCGAGCATCCTGGCCGAGCTGGAGGGCTTCTATGACGTGCAGCCCGGGCTCGAGCAGCTACGCCGCATCGCCTGCCCGGTCCTCGTCGTCTCGGCCACCACCTCGCCGCCGGCCTTCCAGAAGTGCAACGAGACGCTGGTCGCGGCCCTGCGCAACGCGCGCCTGGTCACGGTCGGCGGCGGCCACGTGATCACCCCCGCTGACCAGGAGGTTGTGGACTTCATCCGGGAGGTCCTTCCCCACGTGAAGACGTGACCTGGTAGATTCGGGGCTCGCGGCTGCGGCGGGTGCCCGGGTTCGCGCGTCGTCGGACCACGGCGGACACGAAAAACCCCGGCCACCAGGGGCCGGGGCTACAGATGTCGTTTCTGCGCCTTCTACCCGACGACGCTCACCATCGGATCCGACGCGTAGGCCGCGTCCAGAATGCGGTTGGCCGCGAGCCCATCCCGCACCGTCACGCGTGGCTGGGCCTCGCCGCGCCAGCAGGCGAGGAAGTGCGCGAACTCCCGGTCGAACCGGCTGCCGTCCTCCACCTCGACCTGCCGCCACTCGCCGTCGGTGCCCTGCACGCGCAGCGTCGTGTCCTTGTAGTCGACCACGGCCGTGCCCTGCGTGCCGTAGACGGTCACCGTCCACTCGCCGGGCGGCGTCCGCCAGCTCGACTCGATGATCCCGAGCGTGCCGTCCGCCGTCTTGACCGTCAGCACCGCCGTGTCGTCGACCTCCAGCTTCGGCCCGTGCTCCGTCTCCCGCGTGCTGAGGAAGGCGTGGATGCCCTCCGGCTCGCCGATCAGGAATCGGAACAGGTCGATCGAGTGCACGTTCGTGTCGGCCAGCACGCCGCCGCCGGCGATCGCCGGGTTGCCGAACCACGTCGTGTGCGCGTCCGCCTTGAGCCCGGCGAAGCGGTTGCGGAAGGTCATGATCGTGCCCAGCTCGCCGCCGTCGATCATCGCCTTCAGCTTCTCGATCTCCGGCTGGAAGCGGTGGCAGAAGCCGACCGTGAAGAGAATTCCGCTGCGCTCGACCGCCTCCGTGATCGCCTCGGCGTCGGCCAGCGTGCGCGCCAGCGGCTTCTCGCAGATGACCGCCACGCCGGCCTCGGTGGCGGCGATCGCCAGGTCCTTGTGGAACAGCGGCGGCGTGCAGATGCTGACGATGTCGATCAGCCCGCTCTGGATCAGCTTCACGCCGTCGTCGAACGTCTCCCCGCCATGCTCGGCCTGGACCTTCTCCAGCGCGGCCGGGACGGCGTCGGCGAAGGCGACGGGCGTGATGCCGTTCGCCTTCCAGGCGTTGATGTGCGTGCGGCCGATCGACCCGAGGCCGATCACGCCGACGCGCGGTGTCGCATCACTCATTGGGAACCTCCCCGGATCTCATCGATCGTCACGCGCTGGCCGGTCTCGGCCGAGCGGTCGCCGGCGTGCAGGATCGCCATCACGTCGAGCGTCTGCTCGCGCGTCAGCGGCGACCGCTTCGTCTCGACCATGCGCACCACCTCGCGCATGGTGTTGGCGTAGAACCCGGGCATGTCGACGACCTCCATCGCCGTCAGCCCCTTCTCGCCGTAGGCGGTGATGTGGAACGCGTAGGCCGCGTCGCGCAGCGTCTCGACCACGGCGACCTGGCCCGACTCGTAGCCGATGACCGCGACGTCCTTCTCGTCCATCGCGAAGCGCTGCACCCACGCCGGCCGGTCGGCCGTGATCGCGCCGAGCAGCTCGACGGCGTGGACGCCGTAGTTGAACCATTCGCCCGGCCCGACGCTCACCACCGAGCTGATCTTGCCCAGGTCGTCGAAGGCGGCGCGGTTCGCCGCCAGCTCGACCGGGAAGCGCAGCGCCGAGCAGCTCATCACTGGTGCGCCGCGCTGCTCCGCCAGATCGAACAGCGCGACCGCGTCCGCATAGACCGTGGTCATGGGCTTGTCGACGTAGACGGGCAGCCCGGCGTCGACAAAGGGACGCGCCAGCTCGGCATGCTTCGCCCCAAGGCCCGTGTCGTCCACGATCAGCGCGGCGTCGATGCCGCCGATCATCTCGCGCGGGTCCGCCACCTTCGTGGCGATGTCGTGTTTCGCCGCGAGCGCGTCGACGCGCTCCTGGTCGCCGCCCCAGATGTGGGAGATGCGGGCGTTGTCGATGACGGCCGGCGTCTCGCCGTCGCCGTTGAAGATGCGTGAGAACGCGTCGGCGTGCGACGTGTTCACGCCCACGAGGCCGAAGTTCAGCACCAAACCGGATCCTTTCGAACAGACGATCATGCCGCGTTGCTGCTCGCCGGATGGTGCCAACCCGGCCACCGGCTGTCAATAGATTGATCCCGGACGAACGCCGCCGGCCATGTTGACACCGCATCCGGCCATTGCTAGCCTTCCGCCATTCTTCACCAGCAACCGGCGATGACGCCGGCTGATGAACCGGGGCTCCTGTCGTTTGCCCGTGCACGTCCCCGATGGCCGGGGCTCCGTCGCATGGATCGAGGAGTGGTGGATCATGGGTACGACGCGTCGTCAGCTCATCGTTCGTGGATCGCAACTGGCCGCCGGGGCGGCCCTCGCACCGGCCTTCCTGACGCTCTCGCCGCGCGCCTCGCTGGCGCAGGACAAGGTGACGATCGACTTCCCCTACCTCTGGACTGGCCCCGAGGGCGAGGCGATGCAGAAGATTGCCGACGACTTCAACGCCAGCCAAGGCGAGGTGGAGGTCAAGGGCGTCTCTAACCCCGACCAGCAGCGCCAGTTGGCCGCCATGGCCAGCAGCAACGGCTTCGACATCTCGGACGGTTTCGACAACCAGATCGGCACCTGGGCGGACAACGGCGCTATTCAGGCGCTGGACGACTTCATCTCCGGCTCCAGCTACGACACGTCCGACTTCATCCCCAGCGTGCTGGAGAAGATGTCGTTCGACGGCAAGACCTACGCGCTGCCGGTCGCCGTGCACACGACCCTGCTCTTGCACAACACGACCTTGCTCGAGGAGGCCGGCGTCGAGCCGCCGAAGACGACCTCCGAGCTGGCCGCCGCCATCGAGGCGCTGACCAAGGTCGACGGCAACGGCGCCATCCAGCAGCTCGGCATGCAGCAACCGGACTTCGTCTCCTTCGCCTATAGCTTCGGCGGCCAGTGGATCGACGACCAGAACCAGCCGACCGCGAACCACGAGGGCAACATCGCCGCCCTCCAGTTCTGGGTCGACAACGTGCTCAACAAGTATGGCGCCGACAACGTCAAGCGCTTCCAGTCCGGCTTCGGCGAGTACGCCTCGCCGCAGAACCCCTTCTACACCGGCAAGGTGGCGATGGTGACGGACGGTGAGTGGCAGGCCCGCTTCACCCAGCAGTACGCGCCGGACCTGAAGTGGACCGCCGCGCCGATCCCGGTGCCGGACGACAAGCCGGAGCTCGAGGGCACCTCGTCCATCGCGAGCAGCATCTTCTTCATCCCCTCGAACGCGAGCGACGCCGACGCCGCCTGGGCGTTCATGCAGTACGTGATGTCGCCGGACGCGATGCGCGACTTCACGGTCGCGCTGGCGAACCTCCCGACCCGCCAGTCCCTGCTCAAGGACAAGGCGTACGAGGAGATCCCCGGCATGCACTACTGGCTGGAGTCGCTGTCGAGCAAGAACCTGAAGGCGATGCCGAACGTGCCGTGGGGCCAGGAGTACGGCACCGAGATCACATCGACGATCGACGAGGTGATCAATCTTAACAAGACGCCGGAGCAGGCGCTCAACGAGCTGCAGGAGAAGGCCAAGGGGCTCGCCGGCTAACGCGGCGCCTCTCGCAGCCAGGCAGGATCATTCATGCGCATCGCGACTCACAAGCCGGTGCCGCCCGCGGTCCTGGGAGTGCTCTTCGCACTCCCATGGATCGTCGGCTTTGGCATCTTCCAGCTCTATCCCATCCTCGCCTCGGCGTACTACAGCTTCACCGAATACAACCTGTTCAAGCCGCCGGTCTGGGTGGGGCTCGAGAACTACCGGGAGCTGTTCAACGACGACCGGTTCTTCAAGAGCATGTTCAACACGCTCTACATGACCGTCATCGGCGTCCCGCTCGGCCTCTTCTTCGCGCTCATCTGCGCGCTCGCGCTGAACACGCCCTCGCGCCTGCAGCCGTTCTACCGCGCGATCGTCTACCTGCCGACGATTGTGCCGGTCGTCGCCGCCACCTACCTCTGGCGGTGGATGCTGAACGCGCAGTATGGCTACATAAACGCCATCCTCGGCGGACTCGGCCTCGGGCAGCCGCTCTGGCAGGAGGACGCGACCTGGACCAAGCCCGCGCTCCTGTTCATCGGCTTCTGGACCGTCGGCGGTACGACGATCATCTTCCTCGCCGCCCTCAAGGAGGTCCCGCAGTCCTACTACGAGGCGGCGGATATCGACGGCGCGAACTGGTGGAGCAAGTTCTGGAACATCACCTGGCCGGCCATCTCGCCGGTGACGCTCTTCCAGCTCGTGATCGGCGTCATCGGCTCGCTCCAGTACTTCACGCAGGCCTACCTCTTCGCCCAGGAGCGCCTGAACACCCCAAGCGGCGGCCCGGAGGACTCCCTGCTGATGTACGGCATGTACATCTTCCAGAACGCGTTTAGCTATCTCAACATGGGGTACGCTTCGGCGCTGGCGTGGATCCTCTTCCTCGTCGCGCTCGCCTGCACGCTGGTCATCCTCGGCTTCGCCGGCCGCTGGGTGCATTACGAGGGAGATTGAGCGATGGCCGAGGTCGTTTCCGGCGCCAAGCCGATCAGCCGCCCGGTGGCCCGGGCCGGCCGCTGGCGCAAGCGGACAAAATTCCTCGTCCGCGAGCTGGCGCCGCTGCTCGTGACGCTGCTCTTCGTCTTCCCGTTCCTCGTCATGCTCAGCACGTCGTTCAAGCCGGACACGGAGTCGTTCAGCATCCCGCCCCGGCTCTGGAGCGACAACTGGATCATCGACAACTACCAGCGCGTGTTCGACGCGATGCCCTTCTGGCGCTACCTGCGCAACACGCTCTTCCTGTCGGTGATGGCGGTCATCGGCACGCTGCTCTCGTGCCCGCTCGTCGCTTATTCGCTGGCGAAGATCCGCTGGCGCGGCCGCAACGTGCTCTTCATCCTTATCCTGTCGACGATGATGCTGCCGCCGCAGGTGACGATGATCCCCATCTTCATCATGTGGAACAAGACGCCGTTCATGGGTACCTACTGGCCGCTGATCGTCCCCAACTTCCTCGGCACGGCGTTCTTCATCTTCCTGCTGCGGCAGTTCTTCCGCGCCATCCCGAACGACCTGCTCGACGCCGCCCGCGTCGACGGCGCGTCGGAGCTGCGGATCTATTTCAACATCGTCCTCCCGCTCTCGCGGGCGGCCTTGGCGACGGTCGGGCTGTTCGCGTTCGTCTGGACGTGGGTCGACTTCCTGAACCCGCTCATCTACCTGAGCGACGCCAGCAAGTACACGCTCTCGATCGGCCTCTACGCCTTCTTCTCGGAGCACGGCATCGAATGGGGCCCGCTGATGGCCGCCTGCGCCATCTTCAGCTTGCCGCTGGTCGTCATCTTCATCTTCGCCCAACGCCAGCTCATCGAGGGCATTTCCCTCACTGGCCTCAAATAGCCGCGCTCTGGCAACCACCGTCCCGCTCGCATGACGACCCGGCTTGCGGCAGGGACTCATTGTAGGGGACGACTTGAACGCGCTCAGAGACGTGGCCACCACGCCCCTGGCGCGCGTTCAATGTCGTCCCGCCGCGAATGCATTGTGGTTGTGCGTGCCGGAAACCCTCGCGCCGAATACCATCCGTCATTCCGGGCAAGGCGAAGGATCCCCGCGCTCGCATGACGGCGGGGATTCCTTTGGGGAGGGATTGCGGCGCAACCACGACGTTGCAGGGCACGAACGCAGCAATGCCCTCCCCCCGTGACCGGGTGGGGCAGGCGTGTTGGTCGGTTCGGCGCCGGTCAGATGCGGCGCAACAGGGCGGTCACGGTTCCACGCAGTCCCGCCCGCAGAGGCACCGCCCGTGCCGCTGCGGGCGGGACCGCGTGTCATTCCGGGGCCGTTCCTCGGGCCCCCGCAGCCCCAGGCTCGTCGCGATCTCCGATGCCCGGTCGGCCGCGCGCCGGAGGGTGTCCGCCGCCAGCGCGCCCTCCATCTCGAAGTCGATCGAGAGCGTCGTCTCCGGCCCCTCCGTCCTGTCGAGGATGAAGCCGTAGGCGCGCCGGTTGCCGCCGTCGACCTTCTTGACGCCCCGGATGCCCGTGATCTCGTCGATCGGCGTGTCCTCGACGTGCGCCAGCGAGTAGGGCAGCGGGAAGACCAGTCCGGCACGCTCGTTGCCCCCCGCCGGCTCGGGGAACGACAGCTCGACGTAACACTGCGCCGTCGTCACCAGCGGCACCTGCGCCATGATCCCGATCAGGTCTCCCGGCCGCTCCGGCGCGGGGATGCTCCCCAGCCCGAGATCGTCGTTGTCGTGGATCTGCACCTGCGCGTTGATCACATCCTCGTCAAGCTCGTCGTACTCGATCGTGCCGATCAGCAGATGCTTCGTTCCGCCCGCCCGGTACTGCTCGACGCCGATGTACGGCTCGTCCATGACCAGATCGGCGAGCGCCCCCGCGTTGTCGTCCATGGGAGCCACGGGATACCGCACGCGCAGCAGGTGGATATGGTGCGGGATGAGGTCGACCGTGGTGAACTTCATGGCGGCGTCTCCAGGATATCGGGCGGACGCGCAGGTTGGGGCATACCTCCCAGTATGGGCTGGGCCGGGAGACCGTCAACATACGCTGGCGTCGGACCCCGTCCGTACGGGATCGAGTCGTGAGTGCATCTTTGCGCCGACCGGCATCGGTGCATAATAGAGGCGTATGGAACGGGTTGATCACGACTGTCGCGCGGAGCGCCGCCGTCTCCCTGGCCGCGGCCCGCGCGAGAGCGCCCGACGACGATGCGCGGATCCCACGCCGGGCTCCGGCCATCGACTCGCTGGTGAGAAAGGGTTTCCCAGACATGACCACACGACAGCAAGGCAGCGCCGACCCGTTCGGGGCGCGTGCGAGTCTCAGCACGCATCACGGCACGACCGTCACCTACTACCGCCTCCAGAAGCTGGTCGACGACGGCATCCTCGACTCGATCGAGCGCCTGCCCTTCACCGTCCGCATCCTGCTGGAGAACGTGCT
The DNA here is from genome assembly GCA_035540335.1 of Thermomicrobiales bacterium. Classification (GTDB taxonomy): domain Bacteria; phylum Chloroflexota; class Chloroflexia; order Thermomicrobiales; family UBA6265; genus UBA6265. The sequence goes on from DATLHE010000094.1 coordinate 11,040, forward strand.
GCGCAACGCCGGCGGCGAGTTCACCGACCAGAGCCATGTCGAGGGCCTCGCCAAATGGCAGCCGCAGGCCGGCTCCGCCCCGGACGACTTCGAGGTGCCCTTCCTGCCGGCCCGCGTCGTGCTGCAGGACTTCACCGGCGTCCCCTGCGTCGTTGACCTCGCCGCGATGCGCTCGGCGATGGAGCGGCTCGGCGGCGATGTCCGCAAGATCAACCCGTTGGTCCCCGCCGACCTGGTCATTGACCACTCGGTGCAGGTCGACAAGTTCGGCACCAGCCTCGCCTTCGCCCGCAACGTCGACTTCGAGTACCAGCGCAACAACGAGCGTTACGCGCTGCTGCGCTGGGGCCAGGGCGCGTTCCAGAACTTCCGCGTCGTGCCGCCCGGCACCGGCATCGTCCACCAGGTCAACCTCGAGTACCTCGCCTCCGTCGTCGAGACCCGCCAGATCGACGGTGAGCTGGTCGCGCTGCCGGACACCCTCGTCGGCACCGACAGCCACACGACGATGATCAACGGCCTCGGCGTCCTCGGCTGGGGCGTCGGCGGCATCGAGGCCGAGGCCGTCCTGCTCGGTCAGCCGCTTTACCAGCTCTCGCCGGAGGTCGTCGGCTTCAAGTTCACCGGCGCGATGCGCCCGGGCACGACGGCGACCGACCTCGTCCTGCGCGTCACCGAGATGCTGCGCGAGCATGGCGTCGTCGGGCGCTTCGTGGAGTATTGCGGCACCGGCCTCAGCAACCTCAGCCTCGCCGACCGCGCCACGATCGCCAACATGGCCCCCGAGTACGGGGCGACGGCCGGCCTCTTCCCGGTCGACGCCGAGACGCTGAACTACATGCGCCTCACTGGCCGCAACGACGACCTGATCGATCTCGTCGAGCGCTACACGAAGGAGCAGGGGCTCTTCCGCACCGACGAAACGCCGGATCCGGTCTTTAACGAGATGCTCGAGCTCGATCTGAGCACGATCGAGCCGTCGCTGGCCGGTCCGCGCCGCCCGCAGGACCGCGTGCCGCTGGGCCTCGTTCGCAATGCCTTCCGTGAGACCTACGAGGACCGGCTCTCGGCAGGGCGCGAGAAGACTCAGTACGATGAGCAGGTCGCGGACTCGTTCCCCGCCAGCGATCCGCCGGCCACGATGGCCAGCGGTAATTCTCACGGGGTGAGCTCCCTTGATGACCGGCCCGCCAAGCCGAAGCTGCCGACCGCGACGTTGACCCGCCTCGGCAAGGTTGAGGTCGAGATCGACGGCCTGGAGACGGACCTGCATCACGGCGCGGTCGCGATCGCGGCGATCACCTCCTGCACCAACACCTCCAACCCGTCCGTCATGCTCGGCGCGGGCTTGCTGGCGAAGAAGGCCGTCGAGCGCGGGCTCGACGTCTCCCCCTACGTCAAGACCAGCCTCGCGCCCGGCTCGCAGGTCGTCACGCGCTACCTCGACCAGGCGGGCCTGACGCCGTACCTCAGCGCCCTCGGCTTCCAGACGGTCGGCTACGGCTGCACGACCTGCATCGGCAACTCCGGCCCGCTGCCGGAGCCGGTCGCCAAGGCCATCGACGAGAACGATCTGGTGGTGGCCTCGGTCCTCTCCGGCAACCGCAACTTCGAGGGCCGCATCCACCCGCAGGTGCGGGCGTCCTTCCTCGCCTCGCCGCCGCTGGTCGTCGCCTACGCGCTCGCCGGCTCGGTCGACATCGATCTGGAGACGGAGCCGTTGGGCAACGACCCGAACGGCGATCCGGTCTACCTGGCGGATGTCTGGCCGACCGAAGACGAGATCGAGGAGGCGATCGCCACCGCCGTCACCCCGGAGATGTTCCGTGAGGAGTACGCGACCGTCTTCGCCGGCGACGAGCGCTGGAAGAACCTGCCGGTGCCAGAGGGCGATCTCTACGAGTGGGATCCGGCGTCGACCTACGTCCAGGAGCCGCCGTTCTTCCAGGACATCTCGCTGGAGCCGCAGCCGGTGGCCGACATCGCCGGCGCGCGCGTGCTGGCGCTGCTCGGCGACTCGGTGACGACCGATCACATCTCCCCGGCCGGCTCCATCGCCCGCACCAGCCCCGCCGCCCTGTATCTCCAGGAGCATGACGTCAAGCCGTTCGAGTTCAACTCCTACGGCTCCCGGCGCGGCAACCACGAGGTGATGATCCGCGGTACGTTCGCCAACATCCGTCTCCGCAACCAGCTCACGCCGGAGAAGGAAGGCAACTGGACCCGCTACCTGCCGACGAACGAGGAGATGTCGATCTACGAGGCGTCCGAGAAGTACCAGGCGGACGGCACGCCGCTGGTCGTCATCGCCGGCAAGGAGTACGGCACCGGCTCGTCGCGTGACTGGGCCGCCAAGGGCACGCTGCTGCTCGGGGTCCGCGTCGTGATCGCCGAGAGCTTCGAGCGCATCCACCGCTCGAACCTCGTCGGCATGGGCGTGCTGCCGCTGCAGTACCTCGACGGCGAGACCGCCAGGACGCACGGACTGACCGGCGCCGAGGTGTTCGCGGTGGCGGTCGACGACCAGCTCAAGCCGCGCCAGCGGCTCACCGTGAAGGCGACGGCGCCCGATGGCTCGGTGAAGTCGTTCGAGGTGATGGCGCGCATCGACACGCCCGAAGAGCTGAGCTACTACAAGAACGGCGGCATCCTGCCGCACGAGCGACCGCAGCACGTACGGC
>DATLHE010000095.1:0-5145 GCA_035540335.1 Thermomicrobiales bacterium
TCTCGAATGCGAGCGGCGAGTGGAAACTCGACGAATGGCTGTTCGACTTCTGCAGTGGCGACTGCAATGCCTTCTGGAATCGGCTGGAATCCCCCGCAACACCGGTCGTCACCCCCATCGCAACGCCAATCGACTGACGCGTTGGTGATGCTCAATACCAGACACCCACTCCCAACGGTAGCCCCGGCCCTGGGTGGCCGGGGTCTTGGCCAGCAACGGCGTCACGATGCCGCAATGGCGTCCCGCCCCGGTAGCGCCGGGTCTTGTACCCGGCGTCCATAGACAACGATCGCGTCACGATGCCGCCAACGCCGTTCCCACCGGCCCCTCACCCTGAGCGAATGCGAAGGGCCCTACGCGAAGGGCTGATCGCCGCAGCAACGTCGCACTTGGACACGCGGGGAGAAACCGGCGCTGCGGCGCCGGATGGGACGTGCTTCGCACGGGGATCCTTCGCATTCGCTCAGGATGACGGTTGATGGGGAACGCGGCTTCGGATGGCTCCGGCCCCGGGTGGCCGAGCGCCGTCCCCGGCCATTTCAGGCCGGGGCTACTGGCGTACGCCTGTCCTGCTACGATGCCCCCAGCGCATCCGCTCCCATCAGGAGGTGTTTCCCAACCGTGTCCGGCAAGGCCCACACTTACCCCGTCACCGTCACCTGGACCGGCAACACCGGCGAGGGCACAACCACCTATCGCGCCTACAGGCGCGACCACGAGATCAGCGTCGACGGCAAGCCCGTCATCCCGGCCTCCTCCGACCCCGCCTTTCGCGGCGATCCGGCCCGCTACAACCCGGAGGAGCTCTTCGTCGCCTCCCTCTCCCAGTGCCACATGCTCTGGTACCTCCACCTCTGCGCCGACAATGGCGTCAACGTCGTCGCCTACGTTGACCGCGCCGAGGGCGTCATGGCCGAGGACGCCAGCGGCAGTGGCCGCTTCACGCGCGTCACCCTGCGGCCGGGGATCACCCTCGCCCCCGGGTCCGACGCCGCGCTCGCCGACACCCTTCACCACGCCGCGCACGAGATGTGCTTCATCGCCAGGTCGGTGAGCGTCCCGGTCGCCGTCGAGGCGACGTATCTGGTCGAGGATCCCGCATTGACGCCTTCGTAAGCGGTTGGCGCTGTGCGCCCTTTTGATGTGCTCTCGCTTCGCTGCGCACGGGGATTCTCATGGCCGAGCGGTAGGCAAGGGCCCGCTCCGCTGCTCGGCTCCGCCTCGGCCGGGCGACCCTTTGCTTCGCTCTGAATGAGGATGTGTTTGACACATCGCGGCGCCCCCGCTATCGTTCCCAGCGCCATTCCCGACCGAAATGGTCGGAGATATGACCTGTCGAGCGAAAGCATCCCCAGGAGCACGATCGCATGAGCATCACGTCACGGTCCCTGTCGCGTCGCGCCGTCGCGGCGGGCCTCGCCGCCGGCGCCCTCGGGCTGGCCGCCCCACGCGTCCTCGCCCAGAGCACGCCGGAAGCGGGCACGAAGGCGGGCGAGACGCGCATCATCCAGCACGCGATGGGCGAGACCGCCGTCTCCGCCAACCCGCAGCGGATCGTCGTGCTCGACGGCCCGATGCTCGACGCGGCGCTCTCCGTCGGCGTTACGCCGGTCGGCGCCGTGACCGCGTTCGCCGACGCCCCCTTCCCGCCCTACCTCGGCGACGCCACCGAGGGCATCGCGAACGTCGGCCAGATCTCCGAGCCGGACCTGGAGATAATTGTCTCCCTCAAGCCGGACCTCATCCTCGGCTCGCAGTTCCGCCACGAGGACATCTACAACCAGCTCTCCCAGATCGCCCCGACCGTCTTCTCCGGCATCGTCGGCGTGAACTGGAAGGAAGACTTCCTGCTCTACACCGACGCGATGAACAAGCAGGCCGCGGCGCAGCAGGTCGTCGACGACTACGAAGCCCGCGTCGCCGAGTTCAAGGAGGCGACCGCCGCCGAGCGCGAGACCTGGCGCATCTCCGTCGTGCGCTTCCGCGCCGACGATACGCGCATCTACTACAACACCTCGTTCGTCGGCACGATCCTGCAGGACCTCGAGCTCCCGCGTCCCGAGACGCAGGACAAGGGCACCGAGGACGAGCGCTTCACGGAGATCTCGCGCGAGCGCATCCGCGAGGCGGACGGCACGCACATCTTCGCCTGCGCCTACGGCGAGCCTTCCGAGAGCCAGCTCGGCGAGTTCATGTCCGACCCGCTGTGGCAGACGCTGGAGGCGGTCAAGAACGGCAAGGTCTACTGGGTCGATGACGACTACTGGATGGTCGGCATCGGCTACATCGCCGCGAACCTGGTGATCGACGACCTCTTCGCCTACCTCGTCGAAGGCGCCCCCGCGACGCCGATCCCGGCGGTGTAGCGCTTTCTCGCCAGCAACCAGCACCACGGAGGGGCGGATGGCCGGAGGCTCTCCGCCCTTCTCCATGCCCAAACGCCCCTCGCGCCCGGAAACGCGTCGTCCCTCGTAGCCCCGGCCCTGGGTGGCGGGGACGGGCGGACATCAGAGTCCGCCCCTGCAACCACCCCTCATTCCGAGCATCGCGAGGAACCCTACGCGAAGCGCTTGGGCCACCACTCGAATCGTGTCAGGATGACCGGCTTCGCCGGGGGATTCTTCGCAGGCCCAGAAGACGGGGCTTGAGGGCGCGGCCCAGTTCCCCCGTACGTCATACTTGCCTCACCGCAACTCAATCCGCGCCGCCTCGTTTCCTGTATCCAGACGCGCGGCACGTGTCGCGCCCGGCGGACGGAGAACGGGAACGGGGATCGTGCAAGCAACCTGGCGTGAGCCGCTCGCGGCGACAACCGAGCCTTCCGAGCCCACCGGCGACGCCCCGGACACCGAGCTGGAGCTGATCCGCACCGCGACCGGCCACCCGGAGGCGTTCGCGCCCCTCTACCGCATCTACGCCCCGGCCATCTACCGCTTTTGCTACCGACGCTTGGGGCACCCGGAGAACGCCGCCGACGCGACGTCGCAGGTCTTCATCAAGGCCATCGCCGGGCTGAAGTCCTTCCGTCCCGACCCCAACAACCCCGGCAAAACCTTCCGCGCCTGGCTCTACCGCATCGCCCACAACGTCGTGGTCGACGCGCACCGCAAGCACCGGCCCCACCAGTCGCTCGACGCCCCGGGCGAAGTCGCCGCGCTCGTCACCCGCCTGCGCGACCCCGCGCGGTCGCCGGAAGAAATCGCGATCGCCGCCGCCGACGCCCGCGCGATCCGCGCGACGCTGACCCGGCTGCCCGACCGCCAGCGCGAGATCGTCGAGCTGCGGCTCGCGGAGCTGACCGGCGAGGAGATCGCCGAGGCGCTCGGGATGTCGCTCTCCGCCGTCAAATCCGCCCAGTTCCGCGCGTTCGGAACGCTGCGCGCGGCGCTCTGCCCGCCCCTTGAGGAAACGGACACGTCACGATGACCAGCACCCCCTTCCATCCGCACCCATCGGACGATGCCCTGAACGATTTGAACACCCTGCTCGATGCCGCGGTCTCCGGGAAGCCGGCCCCGGAGTCCGTCCCGGTATCCGACGCCGACGCGCTGGCCGCGACCGCACACCTCGTATCCGTGCAGAGCGCAAGCAGCCCCGGCGAGTACCCGTCCGACGAGGCACTTGAATCGATCTGGAGGAATGTGATGCACGCATATGGGATCACGGGAGAGACGGTGGCCGGCGCGACGGGCGCAACGGGCGCAACAGCCACGACGCAGGCGGCCCCGCCGGGACGCATGCGCACCATCTGGCGGTCGACGCGCTTCAACACGCTCGTCTCCGCCGCGGCGGTCGCGCTGCTGCTGGTCGGCATGCTCGGCGCCGCCTGGGGCCTGCGCAGTGGTGGCATCGGGAACGGCGGCGGGGGAAAGGACGACGGCCCGAACTACCTGGCAGCCGTGACGATGCAGGACGGCTCGACGGTCGAGATCGAGTACCGCCTGCCGAGGCCCGAGGACTGCACCGTCGAGCCGCTGACCGTCGACGAGGTGATGGCACGCCTGGAGGGCGAATCGGTTGCCGACATGAACGCCTCCAGAGCGACCGCCATCGCGAGCGCGATCGCTGGCAGCGCAACGCCCCCGCCCGCAGGCGACGCCCTCCACCGCGTAGGGCCGCTCTCCAGGGAAACCTATGACGAGCTTGCCGCCACGCAGCGCGAATGGCTCGCCTGCAAGCTCTACGGCAGCCCGTTCCAGATTTGGGCGCTGGAAACCGACGCGATGCTCCGCGGCGAGATCCAGCGGCTGTTCATGCCGGGCATCAACGTTGCAGGAATCCGCGAGGAGCTCGAAAAGGCTGCGGCGGCACATCAGTCAGACGCGGAGTTCGTCGGCGTATCGCGCGACTACCCGACCGACACATGGCTGCCGATGGTGCCCGCGTACAGCGAGGGCTACTACAACGTGCAGGAGGGACTTGGGCGGGCGACGCTGACCGTCTTTTGGATGAACGAGGACGGCGAGATGCTGCTCAACTTCGGCAAGAGCGCCGACGACCCGCAGATGGAGCCCTACATGACCGCCAGCCAGCTCGAGCGCCTGCTGCCCAACGCCTGGACGTTCGTCTACGACGAGGCGTCGGGGCGCTGGCTGCTGAACGACATGCGGTACATGGCGGGCTGAGGGCCCCTACGCCGTAGGGGAGGACTTGGACGCGCTCACCCTCGTTCGCGACCGCGGCGTCCGGCGCGTTCAATGTCCTCCCACCCGCGACCAGGACGGCATTGGATGCGCGAGCCGTGACCGCAACCGTCCGTTCCACCGCGCATCCACGTCGCCCGCTACGGTATGCATCGCACCTGAGACTCGGCCCGGTTCGTGCCCCGTGTATCCTGAATGACACGACCCTGGAAGGAAGGAGCACGCCATGAGCTTTGGATCGAAGGTGCTGATCGCGACGATCGTGGCCTTTCTCGCCGTCGCCTACACGATGATCTTCCGCGCCAGGAAGGCGCAGTCGGAACAGATCGTCGTCGAGGAAACGGACGCCGTGCCGTAGGGGCCGGATTGGATGCGCATGGGCAATCCCCGTCTACGACGACGGCGTGTGCATCCAATGCCGGCCCGATGGCCCGCCGGGGTGTTCACCGGCGGATGAGTGGTGTGCACTACGGCGGCGTTACGCCAGTCTCTCGGGTGTGAC
>DATLHE010000096.1:0-20223 GCA_035540335.1 Thermomicrobiales bacterium
CCGAGCTCGCCAAGCAGCTTCTGGCCGACGCCGGCTTCCCGGATGGCAAGGACTTCCCGTCGCTCACGCTCCAGGTCCGCGGTGGCGGCAACCCGGTCGAGGTGGCCACTACCCAGGCCTACGGCTCGATGCTGAAGGAGCACCTCAATATCAGCGTCGAAATCCAGACCGTCGACCGCCAGGCGTTCTATGATGCCTTGAACGCGAAGCCCACCAAGGTGCCGTTCGGCTGGATCTCCTACGGCATGGATTACTTCGATCCGTCGAACATGCTGGGTGTCTGGCTTTCCGGCGGCCGCCACTCGTGGTCGAACGCCGACTACGACAAGAAGGTGAAGGACGCCACCGTCTTCCTTGGAGATGCCGAGGAGCGCATGGCGATGTTCCAGGAGGCGGAGAAGGTCCTCGTCACGGATGTGCCGGCGGTGTTCACCTACTTCGCGACGCCGATCCAGCTCGTCAAGCCCTATCTCACGGGCCCGGCGCTCGAGGCGGACAAGAACGGCATCACCGCCGTCCACTGGCCGGGCTTCACGACGATGAGCACCGTCCCGGCGGAGTTCTACCTCGGGAGCGATGCGCCGGCGGACCGCTCGTAACGAACGAGGCACGGGTTATTTCGCGACCCAGGCGCCCCCGATGCGCCTGGGTCGCTTCATGAGAGAGGGACAGCAACGTGACAGTCGCGGCGGCAGACGCGCGAACCAGCATCGAAACACCGCTGGAGGTGCGACAGCACTTCCAGCTCGATCCGGAGATCACATTTCTCAACCATGGATCGTTCGGCGCGACGCCAAAACCAGTCTTCGAGGTCTACCAGGCGTGGCAGCGGCAGCTGGAGCGGGAGCCGGTGCTCTTCGTCGCCCGCCGCCAGGAGGCGATGCTGAACGCCGCCCGCGCGCAGCTCGCGCAGTACGTCAACGCCGGCGCCGATGACATCTCGTTCGTGACGAACACGACCTCCGGCCTCAACGTCATCGCCCGGTCGCTGCCCCTCGACCCCGGCGACGAGATTCTGACGACGAACCTCGAATATGGCGCCCTCAACTACACGTGGGACTACCTCTGCGGCAAGGCCGGCGCGCACTACGTGGCGCAGGAGATCAGTGTCCCGTTCACGACGCCCGGGGCGATCGTCGACGAGCTCTGGGCGGGCGTCACCGCCCGCACGCGCGCGATCTTCCTCAGCCACATCACCTCCGGCACCGCCGCCACGCTGCCGATCAAGGAGATCTGCGCCCGCGCCCGCCAGGAAGGCATCCTCACGATCATCGACGGGGCCCATGTCCCGGGCCACATCCCGCTGGATCTCGAGGATCTGGGCGCCGACATCTACGCCGGCAACTGCCACAAGTGGCTCTGCGCGCCGAAGGGGGCGGCCTTCCTCTACGTCCGCCCCGAGCAGCAGGACTGGGTCGAATCGCTCACGATCAGCTGGGGTTGGCGCCCCGGCCACACGTTCGTCTCGCGCAACCAGCTCCAGGGCACGCGCGACGTCTCCGCCTACCTCGCCGTCCCGGCGGCGATCGACTTCCAGCGGATGCACGCGTGGAACGAGGTGCGGGCACGCTGCCATGCGTCGCTGCGCGACCTCCGCCGCCGCCTCCACGAGCGGCTCGGGACGACGCCGATCTACGACGACGACGGCGACTGGTACGCCCAGATGGCGGTGCTCACCCTCCCCGAGGGCGAGCATGAGGGTCTCCAGGACCGGATGCTCTACCGGCACGGCGTCGAGGTGCCCTTCACCGCGCACAACGACCGCCGGTTCGTGCGCGTCTCCGTGCAGGGATACACCACGGAGGACGACCTCGCCCGCTTCGAGCACGCGCTCTGCGCGGAGCTTGGAATGTAGGGAGGACGCATATCATCGTACGGGCGGACTCCACGTCCGCCCTATGCCGACAAAGGGCAGACATACGAGTCTGACCCTACAAGGTACGTGTCAGTTAGGGGCAGACTCGTATGTCTGCCCCACCATCGTCTGCCCCAATGAATTCGCGGAAACCCGAATCGCCTACACGTCCTCGCGCAGCAGCACCCGGCGCCGCTGCCGCTCCTGGCGGGCCGCCTCGCGCACCAGATCCTTGACCCGCTCCGGCTGCGTCACATTGTGCAGGTAGCGCACCTGCGAGCTCTGGTCGGCGGCGGCGAGATAGACGTCGCCGATGCCGGTGATCCGCTCCATCGGATGCTGCTTCACGCCGACGTCGTTCACCCGGAAGAGATCGATCTCCTCCGTCCGCCGCCCGATGAAGCCGAACGTCATGATCAGCCGCTGGTTCGTCAGCTTGTAGCGCTGGGTGAGCGCCATGCGCGGCGACCAGAGCTTGCTCGGCCGCCCCTCCCAGATCACCCGCTCTCCGCCCGGCACGCCGTCGATGTCCTCGCCGACCGGCAGCCCGTCGTCCGCCAGCAGCCGTCCCTCGCCATCCTTCTGGTCGCCCACCGTGATCGGCGCCGTGGCGGTCCGGGCCTCGCGCACATCGTCGAGGCGGCGGCCGCAGTTGTCACAGAAGCGGGCATCAGCGTCGTTCTTCGCGCCACAATCCGGACAAAAGATCTGAGTGGCCGATTCCATCCGAACGAGTTCCTTCCACGTGACTGGCGATCGCCGTCGCGGCATATCGTGCGTGACGTTGGGCGACGGCGCGAGTGAGTCTCGCACGCATTCTACCGCCCACGACACAAGGCGGCATCGTTCGTGCACACGCCGGGACGGTCGCGCCACCGCGGCGCGGGAGCGGGAAGGTGCATGGTCACCCTACACAGCGGGAACCATTCTATGAGGTCCGGCGTTCCTGTAAATGCGCCACGCGGATGCGGCGGCGCGGCAACACGCTTCAAGCGCCAGGTGGCGCATGGACAACCGTTGGAACGGAAGGGGCATTTCACGATGCGGAAACTCGTACTCGTCCTGACCTTGCTGGTGGGCTTCGCATTCGCGACCTCCCCGCTGGCGATGGCCCAGAACGACATTGACATCAACAAGGTCGCCAAGGTGGTGCTTGCCGCCAAGGCGGATGCGCTGCTGACCGCTCTTGAGACGCCGATGGCCGACAAGGACCTCCCGGACGGCTTCTCCGGGGCCGAGTTCGCCGATCCCGAGACGGCGACGGCCGAGGAAGGCGTCCTCCCGAGCGAGGATCTCGACGGCACGCTCGGCAGCATCGCCTACACGCTCAGCTACGATCCGGCGAGCACCGCCTCACCAGAGGCGGGTGCCGAGGCCACGCCGGAGCTCGACATGTCGGCCCTGTCGTTCGGCTTCGCCTCCGTGAACTACGTCGTGTTCGACGATGAGCTCGACAGCAGCGACCTCGAAGACTTCAAGGACGGCGCGCAGCAGGGCATCGACCAGGAAGAGGGCCAGGCGTCGGTCGAGGACATCACCATCGGCGACACCGACGGCGTGCTCCTCACCTACATCATCGAGGACAGCGGCGTGCAGTCCGCCGTCCAGATGGTCGCGATTCCGGTCGGCAACGTCATGGTCATGAGTATGGTCGTGCTCGCCTCCACCGAGGTCGACGCCGACGCCATCCAGGCCGACTCCGAGAACCTCGTGCTCGCGGGCATCGAGCATCTCGGCAACGTCGCCGATGAGGCGCAGTAGACGCAGGCAACGCCTCGCGCTCACGCGCTGATAAGACGGGCTCGCCCCCGGGCGGGCCCGTTTTGTCGTTCCGGTCGGGTTGTCTATGCGAGTGGGTAGAGAGATCCACTCAGCCCGGATTAAGTAGGAGAACTCGTACGGTCGCCCCAGGTGGCCGACCCTCCTGGCGCGAGCAACCTTCCTGCCAAGCGCCGACAGCCACGGAGACGAACGCACCATGACCGATGCACTGCCGATCATCACGCTCGCGGGCGATCGCGTCGCCCTCGGACCAGGCCGGCGCGACCTGATCCCGCTCTACCAGGCGTGGATCAACGACCTGTCTGTCACGCGCTTCCTGCGCTCGTGGCCGATGACACTGGACCAGGAGGTCGCCTGGTACGAGGGCATGGTGAAAAACCGCGACCTCGCCTACTTCACGATCTACGAGCTGCCAACCTACCGGCCGATCGGCGGCATCGACCTGCACAACATCGACGTGCGCAACCGCACCGCCGAGCTCGGGATCATGATCGGCGAGCGGGACGCCCGCGGCCGCGGGCTCGGCACCGAGGCCGTGCGGCTCGTCTGCGACTACGGCTTCCACGCGCTGGAGCTCAACAGCATCTGGCTGCTCACCTTCGGCTGGAACATCGCCGGCCAGAAGGCATACACCAAGGCGGGGTTCAAAGAGTTCGGCCGCCGCCGGCAGGCCCGCTTCTTCGACGGGCGCTACTGGGACGACATCTACATGGACATCCTGCGCCAGGAGTTCCAAAGCCCCGTCCTGCGCAAGAAGATGCTCGAGGGCATCGACCTCTCGTAGCCCCGCACCCCGGCCGAGCCGCAGGCGAGAAGCGGAGCGAGCCCTTGTGTGCGGGGTACGTGAGCCATCGAAATGCTCAGTAGCCCCCGGCTGCATTGCCCGGGGTGGCGGGCTGCGATGCCCGCCCGTACAGCCGGTCCTTGTGGCCGGCTCTGTCGAACGAAATCCCTAATCGATCAGCTCCTCCATCGCCCGCTGGAACGCCTGCCACGTCGGCTCGCCGAAGGCGACCATCCGCACGGTCGTGATCTCCGGGAATCGCTCGACCGCTGCGTGCAGCTCCCGGACGGCGATCCGCGCCGCGCGCTCGACCGGGAAGCCGTAGATCCCGGTGCTGATCGACGGGAACGCGATCGACCGCAAACCCCGCTCGTGGGCGAGCTCCATGCTGCTCCGGTAGGCACTGCCGAGCAGGTCGTCCTCGCCATTCCCGCCCCCTCGCCAGACCGGCCCGACGGCGTGAATCACGAAGCGCGCCGGCAGCCGGAACCCGGGCGTGATCCGCGCCTGACCGGTCGGGCAGCCGCCGATCGCCCGGCACGCATCCTCCAGCTCCGGCCCCGCCACCCGGTGGATCGCGCCGCAGACACCGCCGCCCGCCAGCAACGAGCTGTTCGCCGCGTTGACGATCGCGTCGACCCGCTGCCGCGTGATGTCGCCCATCACCAGCTCGATGTAGCCGTCGTCGAACGGCTCGCGGTTGCTCATGTGCCCTCCCAGAAAACGAAAACGCCCGTCCCGCAAGCGGGACGGGCACGTTCGCCGCCTGGCAAACTTAGGCGCTGATCGCCTGCTTGAGCAGGTTCGGCACCTGCGACGGGCTGTCCGCGACGCGGACGCCGGCGCTCTCCAGCGCCTCGATCTTGCTCTCGGCCGTGCCGCCGCCGCCAGAGATGATCGCCCCGGCGTGGCCCATCCGCTTGCCCGGAGGCGCGGTGCGCCCGGCGATGAACCCGGCCATTGGCTTCGTCACGTGGTCCTTGATGAACTCGGCCGCCCGCTCCTCGTCGTCGCCGCCGATCTCGCCGATCATCACGATCGCCTCGGTGTCGGGATCGTCCTGGAAGAGCTGCAGGGCGTCGATGAACGACGTCCCGATCACAGGGTCGCCGCCGATGCCGACCGCGGTCGACTGCCCCAGCCCGGCCTTGGTCAGCGCGTCGACGACCTCGTACGTCAGCGTGCCGGAGCGGGAGACGAGCCCCACCTTGCCCGGCTGGTGGATGAAGCCCGGCATGATGCCGACCTTCGCCTGCCCCGGCGTGATCAGGCCCGGGCAGTTGGGACCGATCAACCGCGCGCCCTTCGCCTTCACGTGATGGTAGACCGGCACCATATCGTTGATCGGCAGGCCCTCGGTGATGCAGATGACGAGCTCGATGCCGTTGTCGACGGCCTCGTAGATGGCGTCAGGCGCGAAGCGTGCCGGCACGTAGATGATGGACGTGTTCGCGCCCGTCTCAGCGACGGCGTCCGCCAGCGTGTCGAACACCGGCACGCCGGCGACCTTCTCGCCCTTCTTGCCGGGCGTCACGCCGGCGACGACGTTCGTGCCGTACTCGACCATCTGCGTCGTGTGGAACGAGCCCTCGCGGCCCGTGATGCCCTGGACGAGCAGGCGGGTGTCATTGCCAACCAGAATACTCACGACTCTCTCCTCCAAACGGTCCGGCTACGCCGCCTGTCCGGCGGCCGCCTTGACGACCTGCGCGGCCGCCTCGTCCATCGTGTCGACGGCGGTCAGCCCCGCCTCGCCCAGGATCTGCTTGCCTTCCTCGGCGTTCGTGCCCGAGAGACGGACGACGATCGGCACATCGACCTGCACCTGGCCGAGCGCCTCGCGGATGCCGTTGGCGACGACATCGCCGCGGGTGATGCCGCCGAAGATGTTGATCAGGATGGCGCGGACGTTCGGGTCGGCGGTGACGAGGCTGAACGCCTTGGCGACCTGCGAGGCGCTGGCGCCGCCGCCGACGTCGAGGAAGTTCGCCGGCTCGCCGCCGTTGAGCTTCACGGCGTCCATCGTCGCCATCGCCAGCCCGGCGCCGTTGACGATGCAGCCGATGTCGCCGTCCAGCTTGACGAAGGAGATGCCGCTTGCGCGCGCGTCGATCTCGGTGGCGTTCTCCTCCGCCATGTCGCGGAGGGCCTCGATATCCTTGTGGCGGAAGAGCGCGTTGTCGTCGAAGCTCATCTTGGAATCGAGCGCCTGCCACGCGCCGTCACCCGTGAGGATCAAGGGGTTGACCTCGACCAGCGTGGCGTCTTCGGCCATGAAGGCGGTGTAGAGCTGCTGCGCGATGGCGGCGAAGCCGTTGACCTTGTCGGCGGGGAGGCCGAGCGCGAAGGCGATCTCCCGCGCCTGGTACGGGTGGAAGCCGAGCACGGGATCGGCGTTGCGGCGGACGATCTTCTCCGGGCTGACGCGGGCGACCTCCTCGATCTCGACACCCCCCTCGGCGCTCGCCATGATGAGCACCTTGCGGTTCGGCCGGTCGAGCACCACGCCGAGGTAGAACTCGCGCGCAATGTCCGCGCCCTTGGCGACAAGGACCGTGTTCACCGTGTGACCGCGGATGTCCATGCCGAGAATCGCCTCGGCGGCGGCGCGAGCCTCCTCCGGCGAGTGCGCGAGCTTGATACCGCCCGCCTTGCCCCGGCCGCCCGTGTGGACCTGGGCCTTGACGGCGACGGTGCCGCCGAGCTCGGCCGCGGCCGCGGCGGCCTCGTCCGGCGTGGTCGCGACCCGGCCGGGATTCACCGGGACGCCGTGTTTCGCAAGAAGTTCTGCCGCCTGGTACTCGTGGACATTCATCGCCCGCGCTGCTCCTTTGCCTTCCCAAGCAGTCCCCCGGGGCGGCACCACGTCCGTCGGGTGCGTCTTCCCCGGATCTGTGCTTGCATTCCTTCTTCGATCTGTGATCGTAGCACAGGAGGTGGCGCAATCCGGGCGACGCGCGGCCCGGATTCGTGTCGCATGCGGCCGCCGGGACGGTACTTATCTATCATCAGTAAGGTAGGCGTCGGGGTGTAATAGGGGAATGACAAGTGGGACGCCGGTTCATCCGAGGCTTTTTCCGGGGGGATGGTTGACAGACATGAAAAACTGCTATAATAGGGAAACCGAGACGTTTCCAATAGGTTGCGCTCGATTGGGCTCAATTCGTTGCGCCCCTTCGTGTCTCGTCCGTCGGATGCGACTCGACGAGAGTCTTTTTACATGTTCTGTGTCGGGCATCGAACCCGACGAGAGAGGTTCAGGCGGAATGAGTGATCGAACGTTGACCTGCCGCGATTGCGGTCAGGAATTCGTGTTCACATCGGGTGAACAGGATTTCTACACGCAGCGGGGGTTCTCGGATCCTCAGCGTTGCCCGGAGTGCCGTGCTCAGCGTAAGACCCAGCGCAACCAGGGTGGTTACTCGAGCGGTGGCGGCGGTGGTTACTCTTCGGGTGGGTACGACAGCAACGGCGGCGGTGGATACTCCTCCGGCGGCGGTGGCTATCGTTCCGGCGGTGGCGGTGGTGGTTTCTCCTCCGGCCCGCGCACGCTGTATCCGGCGGTCTGCTCCGAGTGCGGTCAGGAGACGGAAGTCCCCTTCAACCCCACCCCGGGCAAGCCAGTCTATTGCCGTGATTGCTTCCAGAGCAGGAAGTCCACGTCTCCCCGGTACGATTCCTACTAGGGATCGCCCGTAGGCGGCAGCTACTATCGAGAACGAAACGGGCAGGGGCTTCCGCCTCCTGCCCGTTTTTTGCGCCCAAACCATCCGCTTCGTACGGTCGGCCCGTGTGGCCGCCCAAGCGCGCCCTCGTCGTACGGGCGGATGGCCGAAGGCTCCCGGCCGAGCGAAGCGAGAAGCGAAGGGCTCGGCCAGGCGGGACCTTCGCCCTGCACCTGCGGCAATGGCCCGCAGTGCCAGATCCGGCACCCTACACTGCCAACAATCCCTCTACCCCATAACGTGGCCAACATGGTCACCTAGCACAACGCGCCCCCGGGTTCCGGCATGCCTGCCCCGACCATCGGCATGGCACATTTGTCCGCATCGCCGCGCTGTGCCAGAATGCATGCTGTATTCGACCGTCAACGACGTGGGTCCCATCGTCCAGACGGGTGTGCCGTGGGGCACACCCGATCCGAAGATGACCGGCGCACCGCCGCCTGTCGTTCCGGGGTATCCGGGAAGGAACACGAATGTCCGAGGTTCAGGAACTCGAGCGCAGATCAGCCATCCACCGCCTGATGGGGATGCACACGGACCGCCGGTCGGTCCTCAAGGCCGCGGCCGCCGCCGGCCTCATCCCGGTCCTCTCCAGCGCCGTCGTCGCCGAGCGCGCCGCCGCCCAGGACGCCCAGCCCGTCCGCGGTGGCACCTTCGTCACCCTCTCTCAGGACTCCATCGAGGCCCTCAGCCCCGAGGACACCGGCGAGACCGCCCAGTGGGCCGCCATCATCCAGATGTTCGACGGCCTCTACAACATCAACGAGAACTACGAGCTCGAGCCGGTCCTGGCGGACTCCTACGAGCCCTCCGCCGACGGCAAGACCTACACCTTCAAGCTCAAGTCCGGCGTCAAGTTCCACAACGGCGACGACTTCACCGCCGACGACGTCGTCTACACCTACGAGTGGATCATGGACGAGGCCAACGCCTCGACCCGGATCGCCAACTTCGAGCTGGTCGACAAGGTCGAGGCGCCGGATCCGCAGACGGTCGTCGTCACGCTCAAGGAAGCGGACGTCACCTTCATGGTCAACGTCGCCACGACCCTCATCTACCCCGCCGCCTATCACAAGGAGACCGGCGAGGACGCCTTCAAGGGCAAGCCGGTCGGCACCGGCCCGTTCACGCTCGGCGAGTGGTCGCCGCAGCAGCGCGTCTCGATGACGGCTTTCGAGGACTACTTCCGCGGCCGCGCCAACGTCGACGAGGTACGCGTCGACGTCGTCCCCGAGGCCGCCGGCCGCATGGCCGCGCTCGAGACCGGCCAAGCCGACAACTCGGTCTGGGGCCTGAACGCCGAGGACAACACGGCCCTCAAGGAGAGCGGCAACTTCAAGGTCTATGAGACCCTGCAACTGGCCACCAACCACTTCCCGCTCAACAACAAGCATCCGTTCCTGTCCGACAAGGCCGCGCGCCAGGCGCTCCTGACCGCGCTCGACCGCCAGTCGTTCGCCGACGACGTCTTCCTCGGCCAGGCGCAGGTCGCCACCAGCAACCTCTCGCCGGCAATCGAGAAGTACTACAACCCGGACGTCACCAAGTACGACTATGACCCCGACGCCGCCAAGCAGCTCCTCGAGGAGGCCGGCTGGGTCGAGGGCAGCGACGGCATGCGCGAGAAGGACGGCGTCAAGGCCGCCTTCACGCTGATGGTCTTCCAGGGCGACACCCAGCGCCGCCCCGAGGCCGAGATCGCGCAGCAGTGGTGGAGCGACATCGGCGTCAAGGTCGAGCTGCAGGAAGGCATTACCTCCGACATCCTCGCCGGCATGGTCGACGGCACGTACGACGCGGCGCTCTTCAACTGGGTCTACGGCGGCAGTGCCGGCGGCGACCCGGATGCCCGCGACACGCTCGTCACCGGCGGCGCCAACAACTTCTTCCAGTACTCCAACAAGGAGGTCGACCAGCTTCTGAAGGACGGCGTCCGTGAGCTGGACGAGGAGAAGCGCGTCGAGATGTACAAGCGGGTGCAGGAGATCATCGCGGACGAGGTGCCGTTCCTGTTCCTCCTCAACCTGCAGAGCATCGTCTTTTACGCCAACCGTGTGAAGGGGCTGCCGGAGAGCGCGCTGGCTACCGACAACCTGCTCACCAAGGTGTACAAGCTCTGGATCGAAGCGTAACCTGCACACGGAAACCGGGGCGTCACCACCCCGGTTTCCCTTCCCACTCGCAACGTTCGCGATTCAGTGGTGACACCGCGGCTCACACTCCAGATTTGGACTCTTCATGGCGGCATATCTTGTCAAACGCCTCTTGCAGGGCGTCTTCGTGCTGTTCCTCGTCAGCTTGCTGACGTTCTTCGTCATGTATTTCATGCCCGGAGACCCGGCCCGCACGATGGTCGGCCAGGCCCGCGTGACCGAGGAGCAGCTCGACGCGATCCGCGACAAATGGGGCCTCAACGACCCCTGGTACGAGCGCTACGGCGACTGGATCACCAACCTCGCCACCGGCGACCTCGGCACATCGATGATGCGCCCCGGGCAGGGGATCGGCGACATGATCGCCAGCGCGGCGAGCATGACCATCCGCCTCAACCTCATGTCGTTCACGATCGCCCTCGTCGTCGCGATCCCGATCGGTGTCCTTGCCGCCGTCAAACGCAACTCCGTGCTGGACTACATCAGCACCTTTGGCTCGACGCTTGGCGTCGCCATCCCGAACTACTGGATCGGCGTCATGGCGATCGTCCTCTTCTCGGTCAAGCTGGGCTGGCTGCCCGCCTACGGCGCCGACTCGTGGAAAAGCTATGTCCTCCCGGTGATCGTGCTCTCGATCGAGGAAATGGCGGCCGTGATGCGCCTCATGCGCGGCACCACGATCGAGGTCCTCTCCCAGGACTACGTCCAGACGGCCCGCGCCAAGGGACTGGCGCAGAAGGTGATCCTGATGCGCCACGTCGTCCGCAACGCGCTGCTCCCGGTCATCACCCTGCTCGGCTACCGCATCGCGTTCATCCTCAGCGGCACGATCGTGGTCGAGACCGTCTTCGCCTGGCCGGGGATCGGACAGCTCTTCTTCGACGCCATCACCAACCAGGACCTGCAGGTCGTCCAGGCGATCGTCCTGCTGCTGACCGCGGTCGTGGTCATCGTGAATATCCTGACCGACCTCACGTACGCCGTCATCGATCCGCGCGTCCGCGTCCGATGACGACTCCGAAGCACGAGCGCACATGACACACACGGATACCGAAACCCTGACACCTCAGCACACCGCGCCGCGCCTTGCTCTGCGCAGCGGCGCCGACCTCTCCGACGCGGTCACGCGGGAGCCCAGCGAGTGGCGCAAGACGTGGCGCCGCTTCCGGCGCTACCGGCCTGCCCTCTTCGGCCTCGCCCTCATCGTCCTGCTGGTGGTGCTCGCGCTCGGCGCGCAATGGCTCGCGCCCTACGCGCCGGAGAAAGTGAACCCGCGCCTGCGCGGCGACGGCCCGACCGCCTCCCACTGGCTCGGCAACGACGACATCGGCCGCGATATCCTCAGCCGCATCATCTACGGCAGCCGGATCGCCCTGATCGTCGGCGTCGGCGCGACCAGCATCGCGGTCACGATCGGCGTCGCCGTCGGCGCGACCGCCGGCTACTTCGGCGGCAGGGTCGACTTCCTGCTCTCGCGGCTGGTCGACACGCTGATGGCCTTCCCGCTGCTGGCGCTGCTGCTGACACTCTCGACGGTCTTCGGCCCGAGCCTCCGCAACGTCGTCGTCGTCATCGGCTGCACCGTCTGGGCCTCCTACGCCCGCGTGGTGCGCGCCGAGGTGCTCAGCCTGCGCGAGCGCGACTTCGTCCTCGCCGCCCGCGCTGCGGGCGCGACCGACCGGCGGATCATCGCCCGGCACATCGTCCCCAACGCGATCGGCCCGGTGATCATCCTCGCCAGCCTCGCCATCGGCAGCATCATCATCCTCGAGTCGGCGCTCTCGTTCCTCGGCATGGGAGTTGCACGCCCCACCGCCTCATGGGGCACAATGCTCTCCGACGGGCGCGATTTCATCCGCAACTATCCGCACATCTCCATCGCTCCCGGTCTCGCCATCGCACTCACGGTGCTGGCGTTCAACCTCGTCGGCGACGGCCTGCGCGACGCCCTGGATCCCCGCCAGCGATCGTGATGACGACCCGCGCTGGCTAGTTCACGGGCGGCCCTGACACTTTCAGGTCCTTTACACGGTCTTTCCGTCAGGCTATCTGGAAGGTACTTCCGAACATTCGTCGACGCAGGCCGCTCGAGAGGAGTGCAATTCACCGTGCCTGTTCGTCCGCCGGCTGGTTTCCCCCAGGCCCGCCCCGCCCGCCTGGTGTTGGTGGCGCTGTGCGCGGTGATGCTCGTACTCGGCGCACGCGCTGCCGGGGTCGCGGCCCACGCCGAGCTGGTCCGCGCCGATCCCCCCATCGACGGCCTGGTGCTCGCGCCTCCCTCCCAGTTGCGGCTCACCTTCTCCGAGGAGATCTCCACCGCCGACCCCGGCCCCTCCGTCCGGGTGCTCGACGCGCAGGGTACGACCTACGAGACCTCCATCCAGCCCGTCGGCGCGAACGGCAACCCGCGCGAGCTGGTCGTCGACGTCCGCGGCCTCGGCGAGGGCATCTTCACCGTCGACTGGACCGTCCAGTCCGCCACCGACGGCCACGTCCTGAGCGGCACCTACGCCTTCCGCGTCGGCGGCGGTATCCCGCCCGGGCAGGCCACCACCGAGGGCGAGCGCCCCGCCGTCTGGGGCGTCGCCACCCGCTGGGCGACGTTCCTCGGCGCCGCCGTCGCCGCGGCCGGGTTCCTCTTCGGGACCGTCGTCCTCAACGGCACGGACGCGACACCTCGTTGGCAGCGCCGCCGCGCGCTGCTGATCGTCCTCGGCCTGGCCGTCGCGCTGCTCGCGACGCTGCTGGAGCCGGTCCTGCTCGCCGCCTTCCCACCCGAGAACGTGACGCTCAGCCTCGGGCAGTCCGTGCGCAGCCTCCCCACCGCGTGGTGGTGGCGGCCGGCGACGCTAGTCCCGCTGCTCGTGCTCGCAATCGTCGTCGCCTACCCGCTGCGCGCCCGGCTCACGCGACCGCTCGCCTGGATCGGCGGCATCGGCAGCCTGCTCACCCTGCTCGGCCTCTCGTTGACGAGCCATGCCGCCGGCCTGGAGTCGGGCCGCGAGCTGGCGCTCGCCTCCGACTACGTCCACCAGGTGTCGGTCGCGCTCTGGACCGGCGGGCTGGTCCAGCTCGTCGCCTGGTGGCCGTCACGGACCGCGGACAGCACCGGCGCGGGGTCGGTCCTGCGGCGTTTCTCGGCGCTCGCGCTCGTGCTCTTTCTCATCGCGGCCATCACCGGCGTCCTCAATGCGTGGCTGGTCTTCCCGTCGCTCAACGATCTCTGGGAAAGCGACTACGGGATCGTCCTGATCGTCAAGGTGGCGATCCTCCTCGTCCCCTTCGCGCTTGCCGCCCGACACTGGCGCGCCATCCGCCGCGCCGGGAAGGCGGGCGTCGAGGCGCTGGCCGGCTTGACGGCGGCGTTGCGGCGCTCCGTGAGCCTCGAGGCGCTGCTCGCGCTCGTGGTGATCGCCGCCGGATCGACGCTGGCGCTCTCGGCGCCG
Source organism: Thermomicrobiales bacterium (assembly GCA_035540335.1). Classification (GTDB taxonomy): domain Bacteria; phylum Chloroflexota; class Chloroflexia; order Thermomicrobiales; family UBA6265; genus UBA6265. The sequence goes on from DATLHE010000096.1 coordinate 13,746, forward strand.
CCCATCGACCGCGCCTCGGATCTCGCGCAAGAGATCACGATCGCCATGCCCGCGACGGCCGGCCCTGCCGCGACGACGCCGCCAGAGGCGATCGCCCACCTCACCTACGCGCCCGGCCGCCAGGGCGAGAACGACATCCGCGTCCGCCTCACCGACACCGCGGGCCGCACCCTCCCCGCCGAGCCCGCGCCTCGCGTCACGGCCGACTTCGCCAGCCTCGACCACGCGGTCACCCGCGCGGGCGTCAGCCTGCAGCTGGCGGACCTCGCGACGATGACTTACGGTACCGGCGGTCTCGACCTCAGCATCGACGGCTGGTGGCGGATCCGCACCACCATCGCCCGCGATGGCCTGCGAGACCTCGTCGCGGAGTTCTACATCCTCCTGCCCGACCCGAACATGAACGGCTTCGACGCGCCGCCGTCACCGGCGACGGATCCGGAGGCCGAGATGATGCTCAAGGACGCGCTCGCGGCGATGAGCACGTGGACTTCGGTGCGCTGGTGGGAGGCGATCTCGGGCGGCAACGACAGCCTGGTGATGGCCACCTTCGCCGTCACGACCGAGGCCGCCAACGGCGAGCCGAACTCGTTCATGAGCCAGACGACCTTCTCGGGCGCGTTCCAGCCGCGCCCCGACGGCTCCGCGCCCGCGCCGCCGGTCCTCAACGCCTACACGGATGTCACGATCGGCAACCAGGGTTGGAACGTCGACGTCTCGGGCGCCGTCACCCAGGACCAGCCAACAAGCTATCTGCCGATCGACCGCTACCCCGAGACGTACGCCGGCGCCGACCACATTCGCTTCGGCGCGGTCGAGGAGGTCAACGGCGAGCCGTCGCAGGTCATCACCTTCCACACGCCCGAGCGGCAGGGGCAGTCGGAGGCCTGGTTCGCCTTCTGGGTCGGCACGGAGACGGGCAACACCCACCGGCTCACGATGGTCGCCCGCAACCACTACATGACGTGGGAGTACATGGACATCAACAAGCCGTTCGTCATCGAGCCGCCCAAGCCCGGACCCCCATCCGCGACCCCCGCCGCGACACCCAAGCCGTAGGCAACACAAGGGGGCGAGCCGCCTGGCCCGCCCCTTTCCACATGCTCCTCGCGCTCAATCCGCCGCCCGCACCTCGTGCGCATGGGCATGATCGTGGTCGTGCTCCTCGCCGCAGCCGCACACCGCCACCGGCTCCTCGTCGGCGATGACCACCGGCTCCTCCTCGCGCATCCGCGCCAGACGCAGCCCGTTCAGCGTCACCACCACCGACGTCCCGACGTCGGCCAGCACCGCGATCCAGAGGTTCACGAACCCCAGCGTGCCGAGCAACAGCGCGATCGCCTTGGTCACCATCGAGAGCGTCACGTTCTGCCGGATGATCGCCAGTGTCCGGTGCGAAAGCTCGATGACCCGGCCAACCGCGAACAGGTCGTCCCGCATCAGCGCCAGATCGGCGCTGTCGAGCGCGACGTCCGTCCCGCCGATGCCCATCGCGATGCCGACGTCGGCGGTCGCCAGCGCCGGCGCGTCGTTCACGCCGTCACCCACCATCGCGACCGGGCCGTGCCGCTCCCGCAACGCCGCGATTGCCTCCGCCTTCTCGTGCGGCAGCAGCTCGGCGCGGACCTCGTCCGCCCCCACAGCGGCCGCGATGCGCTCCGCCACGGCCCGCCGGTCGCCGGTGAGCACGACGACGCGCTCGACGCCATGCGCCCGCAGGCTCTCCACCGCCTCCCGCACGCCGGGACGCAGCCTGTCCGCCACGCCGATCACGCCGAGGATCATGGCCCGATCGCCATCGACCCGTGCCATTGTCAGCGTCGACTCGCCGCGCTCCACAAGCTCCGCCGCCAGTTCCCCGGCACGCGCCAGCGCCGCCGCGTCGAGCCCGACCTCGCCCATCAGGCGGTCGCCGCCGATGACGATCTCCGCGCCGTCGACCACGGCCCGCGCGCCACGCCCCGGAAGCGCCTCGAAATCACTGGCGACCCGCGTCGGCACATGGTCGTGCAGCGCCCGCGCGACGATCGCCCGCGCCAGCGGGTGCTCCGAGTCATGCTCCACGGCCGCCGCCAGCGACAGCAGCTCTCTCTCCGGCAGGTCAGCCAAAGACACGATCCGCGTCACGGCGGGCCGGCCCAGCGTCAGCGTGCCGGTCTTGTCGAAGGCGACCACCTTCGCGCGCCCGGCCTCCTCCAGCGCAACGCCGCCCTTGACCAGCATCCCGCGCCGGGTGGCCGCGCCGATCGCCGAGACGATCGCGACCGGCGTCGAGATCACGAGCGCGCAGGGGCACGCCACGACGAGCAGCACCAGCGCCCGGTAGACCCAGGTGCTCCCATCGCCGAACACCCACCCCGCGACCGCGATCACCGCCGCCAGCGCGACAACGACCGGCGTGTAGACGGCGGCGAAGCGGTCGACCAGCTGCTGCGACGGCGCCTTGCTCGCCTGCGCCTCCTCGACCAGATGGACGATGTTCGCCAGCATCGAGTCCGCCGCCGGCTTCGCGACACGCACGACGAGCGCGCCGGAGCCGTTCAGCGTCCCGGCGTAGACCGGGTCGCCCTCGCCCTTCTCGACGGGCAGCGATTCACCGGTGATCGCGCTCTCGTTGAGCGCAGACGCGCCGGAGAGGATCTCGCCGTCCGCCGGCAGCCGCTCGCCCGGCCGCACACGCACCAGGTCGCCCGCCCGTAGCACCGCGACGCTGGTGGTGACCTCGACGCCGTCGTGCAGCACGGTCGCCTCCGCCGGCGCGAGGTCGAGCAGCGAGCGCAGCGCCGAGCGCGTGCGCTCCAGCGTGATCGCCTGCAACGTCGTGCCGACCGTGAAGAGGACGACAACCAGCGCGCCCTCCGACCACTCGCCGAGAAGCGCCGCACCGATGACGGAGACCGTCATCAGCACGTTCATGTCGACCCGGCGGGCCCCCAGCGCCTGCAGCGCCGCGCGCATGATCGGGTAGCCGCCGATCACGATCGCCCCGAGGAAGAGCGCGACCGCCGCCGACCGCTGGCCGGCCAGATGATCCAGCGCGAACGCGCCGAGCCAGAGCAGGATCGCGATCGCGGTCGGGATCAGTTTGCGATTGGTCCACCACGGCGCCTGTCGCCGGCCCGCGAGCGCGTCGGTGCGCAGGACGGCCGCGTAGCCCGCCCGATCGACCGCGCTCCCGACCGCGCGCGGCAACCCATCCGTCGCGCCGCCCTCCGGCCGCACCGTGAGCGTGCCCGCGCCGAAGCTGACCCGTGCCGTATCGACACCGGGAAGCTGGCCGACAACGCGCTCGATGCTCCGGGCGCAGTCGCCACAGTCCATGCCGGTGACGTCGAAGACGAGGTCGGACGTCGCGGGACGTGTCGCGGTCTCGCTCATGCCAATCGCTCCGCCCGCGTGACCGCCTCGCCGGCGTGCGTGGCCGCCATGTCGAGCAGGGCGTCGACGTGGTCGTCGTCGATCGCGTAGTAGACGACCTTCCCCTCCCGCCGCCGCTGGACCAGCCGGTGGCTGCGCAGCACCCGCAGCTGATGGGAGACCGTCGTGCGGTTGACGCCGGTGGCAACGGCGAGGTCGCTGACGCAGAGCTCTCCCGCCCGCAGCGCGGTCAGCACGCGCACGCGCGTCGGGTCGCCGAGGATGGCGAAGATGTCGGCCACGCCCTCGATGCTCGGCACCTCACCAAGCACGCGCCGCGCGGCCATCACCGCCACGGGGTGAACGCAGTCGCAGGCATCCTCGGGATCGAGGGAAACGTCGGTCAGCAGAGGATTCGTGCTCATGTGCACCTCCATACACACAATATGCTGCGCACATTCTACTCCGCCATGTGTGTACACACAAGCACATGTCGAACGCGGTGCCTGCATGTAAGGGCAGACTCGTATGTCTGCCCTCCCGCCTCCAGGGCGGGAGCGGGTACCGGCCCCAAGACCCGGCGCTATCGAACGCCAATCGCATATGGAAAAACCCCGGACACGAGGTCCGGGGCGACGAGGATCGCATGGTGTGTCGGTGCTAGCCGATGAACAGCATCGAGAAGAGGAACAACCCGAACAGGATCCGGTAGACCACGAACACCATCGTGCTCTGGCTTTGCAGGTAGCGCAGGAGCCACCGGATGGTGAGGAAGCCGACGATTGCCGCCGCCAAACCGCCGGCGATGAAGTTCGCGACCTCCGACCCTGTCATGCCCTCGCCGATGGCGTCCGCCAGCGACTTCAGCCCGGCGCCCGCGACCAGCGGCATGCCGGCGAGGAACGAGAATCGGGCGGCGTCGGCTCGCTTGAGATTGCGGAAGAGCCCCGCCGTGATCGTCGCGCCGGAGCGCGACGTGCCCGGGATCAGTGCCAGCGCCTGTCCAAGACCAATCGCGAGCGCATCGAGCCACTTCATGCAGCCGATCACCTGGCACTTGCGCCCGACGCGCTCGGCAATCGCCATCACGATGCCGACGACGATCAGCATCGTCGCGATCGTCGCGATTGCGCGGGTCGAGTTCTCCTCGGTGTGGAAGAACGCGTCGATCTGCGACTCGAACAGCACGCCGGCGATCGCGCCGGGAATGGTTGCGATCACGATCAGCAACCCGAGGCGCGCATTGTGGTCGCGCTCCGTGTCGCCGCCCTGACCCTTCAAAAGCGCCACCGGCTGGCTGAGCGCGTGGGGAATCGCCGCGAGCATCCCCCGGATCTCGCGCTGGAAATAGACGAGAACCGCTGCGAGGGTGCCAAGATGCAGCGATGCGTCGAAGGCAAGGCCGCCGTTCTCCCAGCCAAACAACCAGGGAAAGATGATCAAATGCCCGGACGAAGAGATCGGAAGGAACTCCGTCAGCCCCTGCACGATACCGAGGATAATCGCCTGCCACAGCTCCATGCGCTACGCCACTCATTCCACATGCGAGCCGGGCAGACCCAGCCCGGCTCGTCCATCTGTCAATTCACAAGGCCAGAACGATCGGTGCGACGCGCCACGCGAATCTGCTTGGGAGGGATGTCTCGCTCCTGGATGCCATCGCCGGTCCACGTTGAACGAGCAAGCGTGACATCCGGCGTCGCACGCCAGCATGAGAATACCCCAACCGGCAGCACCGGCGCCCCCGGCGCGACCACTCACGCGCCCCAGTTCAGCCCCTCACGCGACGTGGACAGCGATGGCTGCAATTAGCCCCTTCGTGGGGATTGACGTCGGGTATCGCCGGAGTACACTCGTGCCGATCCTCCACAACGCGTCCCTCCTGCGCGCTGCCTCGATCCGGTAATCGCTTCGCCAGCTCCCAACCGGAGGCGGCATCATGGACAGCAACCGTTTCGACGCGCTCGCTCGTTCCTTCGCCACCCAGCAGACCCGCCGCCGCGCCTTCGCCACGATCACCGGTGCCGTCGTGGGCGGGATTCTCGCCGCGTTCGGCTGGGTCCAGGCCGACCGGGACAAGACCGAGGCCGCTCCCATCGGCTGCAAGCGGGCCGGCAAACACTGCACCAGGTCCTCCCAGTGCTGCAGCGGTCTCATCTGCACCGGCGGGATTTGCACCCCACCCGCGACCAACACGCCGACCGCGACCAACACGCCGACGAATACGCCGACCACCGGGCCAACAAACACCCCGACCGACACGCCCACCGTGACCGACACGCCGACGAACACGGCAACCGCCACACCGACGGATACGCCGACGAACACCCCGACGGCAACGGACACAGCAACGCCGACCGACACGCCGACGAACACGGCTACCAGCACACCCACCAATACGCCAACCGACACGCCCACCGCAACAGACACCGCGACACCGACCGACACGCCAACCAGTACGCCGACGGACACACCGACCGACACACCCACGTATTGAAGAGGTTGAGTGGGTCGTCTCGTCGAAGTCCAGGATTCGTCGCGGCGTTCAGGGATGGTAAAGAGGCTCCGGCTGCACGATCCCGGGGCTCGACACGACCGCCGCAGCGGCGCGGGGATTACTGCCCCTGCGCGCCGTCGGCCGTGAGCGCCCGCGCGGAGCGCGGCTCCGGGGCGATCGGCGCCGCATCGGTGACCGGCGCCGCCTCCGGGCCAAGCTCCTCCTCGCGGATCTGCTTCAGCGACAGCTGCTGCCGCGACCACTCAAACACGCCGAGCAAGGTGATCGGGAAGTACAACGCGGCGTGCACGAGGATCGCGTACGCCAGCGCCTGGCCTTCCGGCACGCCGAGCGCGCCGTTGACCACCAGCTTGACGCCGAACTCGAACTGGCCGACGTATCCCGGCGACCCCGGGATCAGCGTCGACATGTTCGCCACGCCGGTCGTCAGCAACGTCTCCGCGCCGCCGATCGCCTCGCGCACGGCGCCCCCGAAGGCGACCGCCAGCGTGTAGTACATCGAGGCCTCGAACAGCCACGCCAGCAGCGACATCCCGGCAACCAGCGCGAGATCGCGCCGCCGCTTGAGGATGCCCAGCCCGCCGAGGAACGAATAAAGCATGT
>DATLHE010000097.1:0-2352 GCA_035540335.1 Thermomicrobiales bacterium
CTCCCCCTCCGTGACCCCCGACCCCTCCGCGCGACGGCCGATCTCCCCTCTGAGCCGCTACGCGCCGGTAACTTACGGCTGGAGGTAACGCAGAGTGACGAACACGAAGCGTAACCTTCGGGCGGTTCCCGACGAGGCCGCCACCTCGCGTCCCCGTCCGCCGGACCTCCGGGACGCGGTCAAAGCGGCCATCGATGAAATGAAATGGCTCCAGCCGACCGACGGTGGTCTCAAGGCGCTCGCGCTCCGGGCCGCCGAGGAGATCGAAGGTGCCATCGACCGCGCCGAGGAGCTCAAGGCGCTGCGCCGCGAGGCCGGCGGCGACGAGTCGCTCTACAAGCGCCTGCAGAAGCTCGAAGCCATGTGCGACGTCACCAAGACCGTCGGCTGGCTCGGCCAGCAGCTGCAGGGCTACCTCCGGGACCTCGGCGGCACGCCCGCGTCGAGGAAGGCGATGCGCGACGACAAGCCGATCGGAGGCCGCCTTGCCCAGCTACGCGCCGCCGCGGCCAACGCTGGTGCGGGGGAAGACGACACCTAGGGTCTACACGCCTCCGCTCGTCACCGGCCGGCGCGGCCCGTGCGGCTGTGGGTGCGCGCTGACCCCCGCTACGTCGCTCGGGTTTTCCGCTGTTGACTTCGCCCGTGACGTGCTCGGCGTCGAGCCGCTGCCCTGGCAGCGGTGGCTCCTGATCCACGCCCTCGAGTTGCGTTCCGACGGCGGGTTCCGGTACCGGACGGTGCTGATCCTCGTCGCCAGGCAGAACGGCAAGACCACGATCATCGAGGCGAAGAACCTGTGGAAGATGTTCGTCCTGCAGGTGCCGCTGATCGTGTCGACCGCGCAGGACCTGGACGTGGCCGAGGAGTCCTGGGACAAGGCGATCGAGATCATCGAGAGCGTTCCCGAGCTCAACGACGAGCTGACGCAGGTCAACAAGGTCAACGGCAAGAAGTTCTTCAAGCTCGCGAACGGCTCGCGGTGGAAGCCGAAGGCGTCGACCCGCCGTGCCGGCCGTGGCCTGTCCGGCGACGACGTCAACCTCGACGAGCTGCGGGAGCATCAGAACTGGCTCGCGTGGGCGGCGGTCACGAAGACGACGATGGCCCGCGCGAATGCCCAGATCTACGCCTTCTCCAACGCCGGCGACAACGCGTCGGTTGTGCTCAACGACCTGCAGGAGCAGGGCCGCGCAGCCGCGAAGTTCCCGGAGCGCGCCGATCCGTCGCTGGCGTACTTCGAATGGTCCGCCCCGGACGACGTCACCTGCACCTGCCAGCAGAAGCCGCACCTCGAGACATGCAAGCTCCAGGACCGGGAAGCGTGGGCTCAGGCGAACCCTTCGCTCGGGTACACGATCACCGAAGAGGCGCTGGCCGCGGCGCTGGCGACGGACCCGACGCCGGTCTTTCGTACGGAGTGCCTCTGTCAGCGGGTGTCGAGCCTCGCCGAGTGGGGCATCTTCAACCGCACCGATTGGCTGGTGGCGCAGGACCCGGACAGCGGCCTGGTGGGCAGGCCGGCATATGCCATCGAATCGTCCCGTGACCTTGGCACGATCTCTATCGGTGCTGCCGGATATCGCGAGGACGGCCTGCGCCACCTCGAGCTCGTCGACCGGTTCCCCACGGACATCGGCAAGCTCATCGGCGGCTTGAAGAAGCGCATCACGAACTTCAACCCGGTTGCGATCGTCGTCGACCCGGCCGGCCCGGCCGGGTACCTGATCGCCGACATCGAGAAGCGCTGCGGCATCGAGGTCCTGAAACCGTCCAGCCGTGACGTGGCCGCAGCCTGCAGCTCCGTGTATGTGGGGATCTCCAACGTCGACGCGGAGCGCCGCGACGTGAGGGTTCGCCCGCACTCCGCCCTCGACGCTGCGGCCAAGTCGGCGGACTGGCGGGACCGCGGCGACGCGAAGGTCTTCGACCGGCGCTCCGACGATGCGGCCGACGTCGCGCCGCTCATGTCCGTGGCGCTCGCCGACTGGGCGTCGGCGAAACCCGCCGAGCCCGAGCAGCAGTTCTTCGCCTCCTGGCGGTGACCCCAAGGGGGCTGTGATGACGACCGTCGACGGCCTCCTCGTCACCGCCCGGGTCATCGCTTGGAGGACGATCCTGCTGACCCTGCTCGCCTGGCTGTTCTACGGCCCCGCCTACGCCGCCGGCGCCGGCGTCCGCAACGTCCGCCGCTCGGCCGCATGGGTCGCCGCGACGCTGAAGGTCGGCTGGGCGGATGGTCGTCGTGGGTCTGCTTAGCCGCATCGCTGCCGTGCAGCGCCAGCAGCCGTCCGAGACTCGCTTCTCCGTCGATGAGTGGATCCGCGACTACCTCGTGCCGTCCTCGTTCCA
>DATLHE010000098.1:0-8664 GCA_035540335.1 Thermomicrobiales bacterium
GTGCGCTCGACGATGATCCCGAACCCGGCCTACGACCCCGCCGCGCCAGGGACGGTGCCGCCGCAGATCCCGGGGCAGGAGTGGTCGGGCGACTGGACGCCCTACTTCCAGCACGGCGTCTACGCCGATCCCGACGATTACGTGTTCTTCGTCGGCTACGGCGGGCGGACCTATACGTGGGTGGCGGGCACGGTGATGGAGGACAACCCCTCGGGCGACCGCGCCGGCTGGCGCGATACGGGATTACGGGGTCGCCGGTGCCACGGCGGCACCGTCGCGGCGGGCTACGTCGTCGTGGCGATCGAGTCCCACGAGGGCAACGCCGAGCTGTGGGCCTGGGACGGCTCCGGCTGGTGGTGCGTCGGCCGCAAACCCGCCGCCGCGACCGGCAACTGGATCTGGCCGACCGCGCTGGCCGGCGCCGGTGGCTACGACCTGATGGTGTTCGAGGAGGGCACGGCCACCATCAGCCTGATCCGCCTCGCCGCGTCCCAGGCGAACACGACGCCGGGCACGATCGATCAGCCGGCGCAGCTCGTCTCCCCGCTGATCGACGCCGGCGAGCGCGACAAGGCCAAGGCGTGGCGCAAGGTGGGTGCGGTCTTTTCGTCGCCGGAGCGCTTCGGCACGCTGGCGAGCGCCGATCAGGTGAACGTGTTTCTGGATTACTCGACCGATGCCGGGCAGACGTCGAGGATGGTGTTGCCGGCGCCGGCGTCGTAGATCATGGCCTCGGTGCCCCAGGCGCCGGCACTCAACGTGACGGTGCGGTAGAGATATTGGCCGCGGGCGAAGTAGACCCGGTCGCTGACGATGCACGACGGAATCCGCGTCGAGCTGGACGGCAGCGGCGCCCCGGCCGGGGTGGCGGCGAGGGGCATCAGCGCCCGTCGCCCCCAGGGGATGACGCCCTGGCCGCCGAGCGCCGGCCCGACGTTCTGGCCGTCGTAGGCGCGGTCGCGCTCGAGCTGGAGGGGGCGGCGGAGGCCGCCGAAGAAGTCGCGGAGGGCGACCCTGCCCGTTCGCCCATCGGCGGCGCCGTCCTGGGCGCGTTCGTAACCCTGGGTTCCGGCGCCGGCGAGCATGTAGCCGGCGCCGTTGAGGACAACGTCAGTCGCTTGTGCCATGGCGTATGGAAGCCTCCTCTCACTGCCAGCCGGTGACCTGCCATTCCCACGCGGCGCGGGTGGTCCAGCGCAGCCGCCATTCCTCGACCTGCCGCGTCCGCCACTCGGTGACCGCCCGCACGCGCCGGCAGCGGCAGTTGACGTGCAGGGGAGGCACGGGTCCCTCCCCCGGTTCCATCACCCGGCCGTGCAGGGGACCGCATTCCGGGCAGACGCGCTCGTCCGACGCGGTCTCCCAGCGGTCGAGGTGGACCGGCTCGACCACCTCGACGCGCTCCAGCACCCAGATCGCCGTCTCGACGGCCTGCTCGACGAACTCCCAGACGGGCTCCAGCGCATCGTCGACGCGGTCCCGCAGCCACCCCGCATAGCGGTCCCAGCTCTCACGCACGGCGTCCGGATCGGGCATCCAGCCGCCCCCGCCCGGCCCGCCGGTGTCGTAGCCGATCACTGGCCGGCCCGGGGATCGAGCGAGCCGCCGCGCGCCCGGTGCGTGCGCGCCCAGAACATGCGGTCGGCGTCGACCTGCGCGCTGCGGGCCGCCGCCGCGAGGGGGTGCACCCCGGCACGGCCGGTGTAGCGCTTGCCCTCGCTGATCGCCCGCCGCGAGAGCGCGACCGCCAGCGCCAGGGCGACGATGATGTCCTCGTCGTTCGGCTGGATGTCGAGCGGCGCGAGGTCGTCCGTCGGCTCGACGCGGTGGACGAGGTGCTCGATCCGCCACAGCCCGGTCCGCTGCGCCGGCGCGCCGAGCAGCAGCGCGTTCGCCCAGACCCGCCAGGTGCTCGCCCCGACCGGCTGCCCCTGCGGCACGGGCGGCGCCTCGCCGGAGCCCTCCCAGCGCCGCCAGAGCAGCCCGCGGTCGTCGAAGACCCGCGCCACGCGCAGCGCGTTGACGTTCTCCGGCATCTCGATCTCGAGCTCCCCGGCCTGGACCGCGATCGCGGCGACGTCCTGCCGGGGGACGGACGTGCTATAGCGGCGGATCGCCTCGGCGATGGCGTCGTTGAGGAACTCGTCGTTCCACAGCGGGTCGGGCCCCTCGTCGGCCAGCCGCCGCCTGAGCATCGTGCGCATCTGGGTTCGTGTGGTCATGTAGTGGTGTTCCTCGTGATGTCATGTGATCGGTAGGGACGCCCCTGTGTGGTCGCCCGCCCTGGGTGTCCCGGATCTCGTGCCGGGGAGGGCCGCCACAAGGGCGGCCCGTACGGGATGGCCGACCCCGCTCCAAGAACCACGTCATCATGAGCGCATGCGAAGGATCCCCGCGCGAAGCGCACCGCGCCGCAGGCGGCATCATCTGGCCTTCGGCCAGCGGCTTCGCCGGGGGGTTCTCATGGCCGAGCCGCAGGCAAGGGCCCGCTCCGCTTCTCGCGCTCCGCGCTCGGCCAAGGGCCCGCTCCGCTTCTCGCGCTCCGCGCTCGGCCAAGGGCCCGCTCCGCTTCTCGCGCTCCGCGCTCGGCCGGGAAGCGGAGCGAGCCTTTCATGTCCGCCCTCGTTCCCGGACACGCCAATCATCGACTTCGGCGATACAGGAGCACGACCCATTGGAAGGCGCCGTACGGGCGGCCCGTGTGGCCGCCCCTCACGCCGCTTCGAGGGATCGACATTGAGTCGACCCGTACGAGCATCGCCAGGCGAACATCGCGCGCCCTCTCCCACACCCCGTTTCTGGTACCATCCAGACCATCGACCACCCCGCCCGGCGACCGCCGGACGCCCCGCGCTCGCCCGGACACACTTCATGCCGCTCAGCCGCCTGACGCTCGCCCAACCCACCTGGATGCCGCCTGCCCCGATCCCCGAAGACATCGATCTGCTGGCGCTCCACCCCCACAAGCTCATCGCCTCCCTCCTCTGGCGTCGTGGCATCACCACGCCCGACGAGGCAGCCGTCTTCATGGACGCCCGCGACCCCGAGGCGCTCGACCCGTATCACCTGCCGAACATGGCTGAGGCCGTCCAGCGCGTCGCGGCCGCCCTCACCGCCGGCGAGCACATCGGCATCTTCGGCGACTACGACGCCGACGGCGTCACCTCCGCCGCGCTTCTCTTCCGCGCCCTGGCGTCCGTCGCCGGCGAGGACCACGTCACCCCCTTCGTCCCCGACCGTGGCGACGGCTACGGCGTCAGCGAGCGCGGCGTGCGCCAGCTCGCGGCCGCCGGCGCGACCCTGATGATCGCCGCCGACACCGGCAGCAACGACCACGAGGCGGTCGCGCTCGCCCACGGCCTCGGCATGGACGTCGTCATCCTCGACCACCACCAGGTCAAGGACGCCCCGCCCCCGGGCGCGGTCACCGTCAACCCGCAGCTCCACCCGGACCTGCTCTACGGCGAGCTCACCGGCGTCGGCGTGGCCTACCTCCTCGTCCGCGCCCTTGCCGCCCAGGGCTTCCGCATCGCTCGCCTCGACGGCGACGACGACCGCCAGATGCTCGACCTCGTCGCGCTCGGCACCGTCACCGACGTCGGCGCCCTGCGCGGCGCAAACCGCATCCTCGTCCGCGCCGGCCTCGAGGTGCTCCGCCACACCCGCCGCCCCGGCATTCGCGCCATGATCCGCCACGGCGAGTTCAAGCCGGAGCGGCTCAACGCCGACCGCATCTCCTTCGGCCTCGGCCCGCGCCTGAATGCCGCCGGCCGCGTCGCCACGCCGCAGGCCGCGCTCGACCTCCTGCTCACCGAGGACGAGTCCGCCGCCAACGACCTCGCGATGCAGCTGGAGAAGTACAACCACGCCCGCCGCCTCCGCTCCGACCAGATGCTCCACCAGGCGAGCGAGCTCATCGCCGCCATGCCGGATTGGGAGACCCGTCCCGTTATCGTCGTTCATCACCCGGAGTGGGAGTCCGGCCTCGTCGGCCCGATCGCCAGCAAGGTCGTCGAACGCACGGGCCGCCCCGCGCTCGTCATGCGCGAGGAGGACGGCGTCCTCACCGGCTCCGGTCGCTCCGTTCCCGGCGTCGACCTCGTCGGTCTACTGACCGAGGCCGCCCCGCTGATGACGCGCTTCGGCGGCCACGAGGGCGCGGCGGGCGTCACGATGCCCCTGGAGAACCTCGACCGCTTCAACGACACGCTTGCCGCCGCCGTCATTCGGCGGGGGCTGACGCTCCCCCAGCCGCCCCAGATCCAGCTGGATGCCTGGCTGCCGGAGATCGCCCAGCGCCTCGACGTCGCCCGCGCGCTTGATGCCCTCGAGCCCTTCGGCCAGGGCAACGCCGTGCCGCTCTTCGGCATCAATGACGCTCGCCTCCTCGAGTACACGGCGATGGGCCGGGAGAAGCAGCACCTCAAGCTGAAGATCGGCACCGGTCAGCGCGAGATGGAGGCGATCCTCTGGAGCGGCGCGGCCCGCTCGGCCGAGCTGGTTGGCTCGCGCCGCGTCCACCTCGCCGGACGGCTCGGCATCAACGAATACCGCGGCATCGAGCGCCTCCAGCTCATCCTCGAAGACTTCCGCCGCGCCGACTAGCCGGGCGCTACCCGTCGTCGCCCCCGCACCTGTGGCCGGGGTCGGTTCGCGACCGCTGCACGTCGCTGTTGCCAGCCCTGCTCGCCCCGGTAGCGCCGGCTCTTGTGGCCGCCACCGCCCGCAGCTGCGAGGGCGGCCCGTACGGTCGCCACTTGTGGCCGACCTCCGCTCGCCACCGCCACCTCTCAACCTTCACGTCGCGGAGGACTTGACGCGTAGCGGAGCCCGCCGCGACTCCGTTCCCCACAGAATGGCCAACGGAATGGCCGCCACCGTCGTAGCGACAGACTCTCAGGTTCCCCGGGTTGCCATCCACCAAGGCCAGACTCCGCGCCCGCTTATGCATCCATGCCCGGCATGGCCCACAGATGTCCCCCTCTGACGACCAATGGCACCAACTTTGCGCGGGGAAGCTTCAGATAGTGAAGTGTGTCCGCTGCGCACGTGCTCGCGACGCGCGGAAGGCCCTTCCGTGCACCGGGGACGTGCTCCGCGAGCGCTATAGCCAAGAGGACGCGGGATGGTTCGCCACGGGAGGAGATGCCGCTGATGCAACAAGAGCAGGCGCATTCCGCAAGCATTGCGCTCGAAACCGACAGGCTCAGGGAGCAACCATACCGGCCGAAGCGCGGACTCGGCGTATGGATCAGGAAACACGCGCTGGAGATCGCCATGGTCTCCCCATTGTTTCTCTACATCCTGTTCTTCATGCTGGTCCCCGTCACGCAATCGATCTACTTCAGCTTCGTCCATGAGGGCACCAGCACCTTCACCCTCGACAACTACCGCGAAATCGTCAACCGCAGCGCCTTCAAGGATGCCTTCTGGAACACCATCGGCATCACCGTCTTCGGTGTCACGATGGAGATGGTCTTCGGCCTCGGCATCGCCTTCCTCCTCTCGCGCAGCTTCCATGGCCGTGGCATCCTCCGCTCCATCGTCCTCGTGCCGATGGGCGTGCCGACCATCGTCGCCGGCGCCGCGATGCTCTACTTCGTCGGCTTCAACGGCTACATCAATGAGATCCTCTACGACCTCGGCATCATCGACGTGCCGATCTACTGGCAGCAGAGCGGCGTTCGCGGCATGTTCGTCATCGCCCTCGCCGACGTCTGGAAGAGCCTGCCGCTGGTCGTCCTCATCCTCCTCGCCGGCCTCGAGTCCATCCCCGGCGACGTCTATGAGGCCGCCGGCATCGACGGCGCGACTGGCTGGCAGAAGTTCCTCCACCACACCATCCCGCTGCTCATGCCGTCGATCACGATGGCGCTCATCCTCCGCGCGATCGATGCCTTCCGCATCTTCGACATCGCAATGGTCCTCGCCGGCCAGGCGATCCCGGTCATGAGCTCCTTCGTCTACTTCGACTACAACGCCGGCAACACGAACACGGCCTCGGCCGCCGCGGTCATCCTGCTGATGATGATCATCGTCTTCGTGCTCGCCTACATCTTCCTCGTCGAGCGCCGATCGGAGGTGGAATAATGAGCGACACCGTCGCCAAGGCGGCCCTCCCGGACGCGCCGCAAACCTATGCCACACCGGGCAAACGCTTCCCGTGGGGCGACGTGATCTTCTGGGTCGTCGCCGTCGCCGTCGC
This sequence comes from Thermomicrobiales bacterium, assembly GCA_035540335.1. Classification (GTDB taxonomy): domain Bacteria; phylum Chloroflexota; class Chloroflexia; order Thermomicrobiales; family UBA6265; genus UBA6265. The sequence continues at coordinate 6,206 of DATLHE010000098.1, forward strand.
GTTCCTCGTGCTCGCCCCGCTCTACGTGCTGGTCAAGGTCTCGTTGAGCACGCTGGCGCAGGCCACCGCCCCGCACCCCAGCTACCTCATCCACAATCCGACCTGGGACAACTGGAACCGGCTGCTGAACTGGGACACGATCGGCGGACCGCTTACGCACAGCCTGATCGTCGCCACCGGCACCGCGATCCTGGCCATCCTCTTCGCCGCGCCCGCCGCCTACGTCATCTCCCGCCTGCCGCGGAAGTATCGCTACCTCGCGATCCTCTCCGTGCTCTTCACGCGCATGTTCCCCGAGGTCATCATCGCCACGCCGATCGCGTCGAACTTCTTCTCCTGGGGCCTCAACGACACGAACGTGGGCCTCATCCTCGCCCACCTCATCCGCTGCATGCCGCTGGCGACCTGGATTCTCGTCGGCAGCTTCGCGTCCATCCCGCGCGATCTCGAGGAATCGAGCGCAGTCGACGGCGCCAGCAAGGTCAAGACACTCATCCGCGTCGTCCTCCCGCTCGGCGCGCCGGGCATCGCCGTCGCCGCCATCTTCGCCTGGCTCGACTCCTGGAACGACCTGCTCTACGCCATCTACCTGTTCCTCACCGAACGCACGCTGCCGCTCCTCACCTACTACTACGCGAACCGCGGCAACGTCACCGATGTGGCAACCTTCTCGGTCATCCTCACGATCCCTGTCGTCATCATCACGCTCTTCCTCCAGCGATGGATCAAGAGCGGGACACTGAGCGGCGCCGTCAAGGGATGATCGAGGACCAAACGGTTGCGGACCGTCATGCGGGCGGTCCGAAACGAACGCAGCCCAAAGGAGGGTGTATGAATCGCGACATGCTCGCACGTCAGCACGAGGCCGCCAGGGACCTGGTCGACCAGCATCTCAAGGGACAGTTCAACCGCCGCGACATGCTCAAGCGCGCTGGCATGCTCGGCATCTCCGTTCCGGTCCTCAGCGCGGCCCTCGGCGCCCGCGGCGCCATCGCCCAGTCCACCCCCGGCGCATCTCCCGCGGCGGAAGCGCCGCTCCAGCTCGGTTCGTACGACGGCAAGACCCTGAAGGTCTCCATCGCGATGGCCGAGTCTGAGGCGCAAGTCTTCAACGACGTCGTCGTCAGCGCCTTCAAGGACGCTACCGGCGGCGACATCGAGGTCGTCAACATCGAGGCGCAGGACGTTGTCCGCACGCTCGAGGCGCAAGTCGGCGGCGGCAACCTCCAGCTTGACCTGCTGGTACAGGACAACAACACGCTGGCCCCGCTCGTCTCTGGCGGGCTGGTCGAGGAACTTCCCGAGGCGGAACAAGTGATGCCGCCAACCACGATCGAGGCGCTCAAGGCCGTCCTCCAGTTCGACGGCAAGTACTACTTCCTTCCCGCCCGCCCGAACGTCCAGATCACCTACTACAACTCGGCCAAGTTCAACGACTACGGCGTCCAACCGCCGAAGACCTGGGACGACCTCTCCTCGACCGCGCAGACGATCAAGGAGAAGGCCGGTGTCGGCCAGGTCTCGATCCAGGGCGTGGCCGGCGGCGCCGTCGGCGTGACGGTCACCCAGTTCGTCTGGCAGGCCGGTGGCGACCCGCTCGCCATCAACTCCGAGCAGGGCCAGCAAGCCTTCCAGTTCATGCAGGACCTCAAGCCGAACCTCACGCCGCAGTACCCGACGGCAACGTTCGACACGACCAACACCTACATCCTCAACCAGAGCGTGGTGCTGGCGCAGAACTGGCCGTTCGGCGTCAATGTCATCGTCAAGGAGGGTGGCCTGACCGACGTGCTGACCTACGCCGGCTGGGAGGGTCCGGCCGGCAACGCGCTGGTCCTCGGCGGCGACGTCTTCGGCATCGCCAAGGGCACCCCGAACCGCGACATGGCGCTCGACTTCACCAAGTTCTGGATGACCAAGGACATCCAGGAGCAGCTCACCGCCAAGAACGGCTGGGCGTCGATGCGCTCGGACGCCCTCGGCCAGGTCGAGGACTGGCAGCAGCCCTACTTCGAGGTCGTCAACGAGGCGCTCGGCTTCACCAAGCCGCGCCCGAACGTCACCTACTGGACCGAGGTCGAGAACATCCTGACCAACGCCTTCAACGACATCGTCACGAACGGCGCGAACGTCAAGGAGACGCTGGACCGCTATCAGGGCGAGATCGACCAGGCCAAGAACGGGTAAACCCGCCCACTGCCGCTCCGCGGTAGATCACGCGCACCACACCGGCCCCGGAGGGTTTCCTCCGGGGCCGGTGTTCGCTTCCCTCATTCTGAGCGAAGCGAAGAACCCTACGCGAAGCGCGGTTGTCAGGCATGGTGGTATGGCGCGGTGAGTCACCACCGGCAGGGGAGGGATTGAACGTGCTCATCCAACTTCAGGGGCAGTCCCCGAATGCGCGTTCAATGCCTTCCCGGTAGCCCCGGGCCTTGTGCCCGGGGAAGAGGTCGATCGCC
>DATLHE010000099.1:0-10291 GCA_035540335.1 Thermomicrobiales bacterium
GGCTGGGTCGGCATACGCCAGGAGTTCGTCGATCGTCCATACCTTCGTCCAGTCCGCGTTCGGGCCGAGGAAAGCGTCCATCCAGAAGGAGCTCTCCTCGTCGTCGGCGTAGTCGAAGATGCCGCTCGTGTGGTTGAGCAGTTGGTGGATTGTCACGGCGTCCACGTTCGGGATCTTCGCGACCGCCGGGTCATCGAGCCACTGTGCAACCGTGTCGTCGAGCGTGAGGACACCCTCGTCGACCAGCTGCAGCACCACGATCGCGGTGAAGGTCTTGGCGATGCTGTAGATCCGGAACCGGTCGGTTTCCATGATGGGCGTCTTCGTCTCCAGATTGGCGACGCCTGCCGCGCCGGAGTAGAGCGTCTTGCCGTCGTGCGTGACTGCGAGCACGATGCCGGGCAGCCCGTGCTCGACACCCCCGGCGAGAAGCGCGTCCAGCTCGGCGGTGGACATCGCCTCCGGCGTCCCGTGCGCGGCGGACACCGCCGGCGCCATCGCCAGCGCCGACGCCGCCCCGACCAGCGCCCGGCGGGTCAGGGCATGCGCGAGAACGGATCGTGAAGCACTGCCATGGATGACCATCGGAGTGCCCTCCATTTCCTGTGATGGAGCTTCATGGACCATCGGCGCCCCCGCCCCACGCCTACTCGTTTGCCAGCGTCCAGGCAAAGGCATCCATCATGGTTCCTCTGATCGTCCCGTCGTCCGGCGCCATGTTCGCCAGCAGGGCCACGGTCACCTCCGCGTCGGCGATGCGCATCATGAACGAGGTTCCCCCGGCAGCGCCGCCCTCCATGCCAGACAGTTCCCCGAGAGGCGTCGGCAGGCGGTAGATCCCCATGCCCCACGCGAAGCCCTCGACGCCTAGACTGGGATCGGGGTAAAACGTGAACATCTCGTCGAGCGATGCCGGAGACAACAATTCGCCTGAGAACACCGCGTCCGCGAAGCGAAGGAGGTCCGCCGTCGTCGACACCATGCCGCCGCCCGTCCAGGTCCAGGTCAGGTTAATCGCGCTGACGTTGACCAGCTCGCCCTCGAGCACGTGGTACGCGTCGACCACGTCCTCCGGCAGCGCTTTGCCCATCTCCAGAGCCGTGTCCTTCAGCGAGAGCGGCGTCAAGACGCGTGTACCCAATTCGTCTGCGAAGGTGTTCCCGGTCGCCGCCTCCACGATCATCCCGAGCAGCAGGTAGCCGGTGTTTGAGTAATGGCCGCTCTTGCCCGGCGCGAAGTACGGCCCGTGGTTGGCCGCATCGGCGTAGGCGAGCAGCTCATCGATCGTCCATACCCGGCTCCAGTCCACGTTCGGTGCGAGCCACGCGTCGTTGTAGAACGGACTGTCGGACTCGTCCAGATAGTCGTAGATGCCGCTGGTATGGTTCAGCAGCTGCCGCACCGTCGCCGTGTCGACGTTCGCGATCTTCGCCACCGACGGGTCATCCAGCAGGCTCGAGACGGTGTCATCCAGCGACAGCAGGCCCTCGTCGACCAGCTGCAGCACGACGGTCGCGACGAACGTCTTGGTGATGCTGTAGATGCGGAACCGGTCGGTCGGCTTCGCTGGCGTCTGGTCCTCCATGCGGGCGAAGCCAGCCGCGTCGGAATAGATGACCTCCCCGCCGCGCTCGACCGCGAGCGCGATGCCCGGCACGCCCTTCTCGACCGTGGCGGCGAGCAGATCATCGAGCGACGCCGGCAGCGGCGTGGCCACCGGAGACGCGACCGGCGTCGCTGAGGAGGGCGTTGCCTCCTGTGCCATGGCCGTGGAAAGAAGGGGCGACGCGAGCGCTAGCCCGGACGTGGCAGCGATCACGGAACGGCGGGAGATGCGGGATTGCATGGCACCACCTCCTGCGGCGAGCGCGGCGCCCGCCGGGACATATGCGGTTGTCTGTCAGGGGGCAAATGGTCGTCAGGGGAGTACGCGGGCAGCGCCGTCCGCTACCTGGAGGCCGTCCGGTCCACGCCGTGGGTTGTGCCGGACGCTCCCCACACTACACCCGCCTCATGCACGGTCAAGCATGCAGGTAGCCACCGAGGGGCCAGTGCCCGCTCACCCGATCGGGCGCACCATCAGCAAACAGGGGTTCGCCGGGCCCCAGTGGTCCGGCAGCACCGTCAGCCGCCGGAACCCGACCGCCGCGTAGAACGCCCGCGTCCGCGCGTACTCCGGGCTCGGGTGCGCCGCCGCCAGCGTCTTCACGAGCAGCAGCGAGGCCCCGCGCCCACGCGCCTCCGCCACCACCGCCTCGGTCAGCGCCCGCCCGATCCCGCGCCGGTGATGCTCCGGCGACACCGCCATCCAGGTGATCTCGACGCTCTCCGGAAACGCGCTCGCGAACGTCAGGAAGCCCGCAACCCGGCCGTCCACCTCGGCCACGAAGCCCTCCTGCGTCTCCAGGTAGCCCCGCGCCTCCGCGATCCCCTCTTCGATGCCGAACCACGCCGGCAACGCCCGCACGATCGCCTCGCACCGGTCTGCGTCTTCACGCCGCAGTGGAACGATCCGAATCTCGCGCCCGTCCACCGTTCCCCCAGTAGCCTCGACCTGCAATGGTCGAGGCACGTCGCCATGACACGGCACAGCCACGCGAAAACACCCGAACACACCTGTAGCGTCGGCTCTCGCAGCTGCGGGCGGTGGCCGACAAATCACGGCCACCACGCCCGCATGGAGCCCCGGCCCTTTCTGTGGCCGGGGTCCAAGCCGTGGAATGGCTTGCAGAGGAATGGCCTACAGCCGCGTCAGCTTCCCCAGCGGCACCGCCCGCGCCGCCCCGGTCGCCCCCGGGATGTTCGTCGGATACCCCGCCAGGCTGTCGTGCGCCATCAGCGCGAACGCCATCGCCTCCTTCGCGTCCGCGTCGACCCCCAGCTCGTCCGTCGCCCGCACCGGGATCCCGTCCAGCGCGTCGGCCAGCATCCGCATCAGCAGCGGGTTCCGCGCCCCGCCGCCGTTCACGAACACCTCGTCCGGCAGCTCCGGCAGCCAGCGCTGGTACGCGTCCGCGATCGAGTGCGCCGTGAACGCCGTCGCCGTCGCCACCACGTCCGCCGTCAGCGCGCGCCCCGCCAGAATCTCGTCGACCATCGCGCTGCCGTAATACTCCCGCCCCGTCGTCTTCGGCGGCGCCTCGTCGAGATAGGGATCCGCCATCAGCCGTGCCAGCAGCGCATAGTCCACCTCGCCGTTCATCCCGATCGCCCCGTCGCGGTCGAACGCCTGCGCACCCCCCGTCAGGCGCGCCACCAGCGCGTCGATCAGCATGTTCCCCGGCCCCGTGTCGAACGCGACCACGTCCTCCACCGCGCCACCGGCCGGCAGCCACGTCACGTTGCCGATGCCTCCGATGTTCTGGATGCACCGCCCGTTCATCGCGTCGGAGAAGAGCGCCCAGTCGAGATACGGCGCCAGCGGCGCCCCCTGCCCGCCGACCGCCATGTCCGCAACCCGGAAATCCGCCATCACCGGCGCCCCGACGCTCGCAGCGATCACCGCCGCCTCGCCGATCTGCAGCGTCGACGGCACGATCAGCGCGTCCGCCGGGTCCGCCGCCGGCTGGTGCCAGACGGTCTGCCCGTGCGAGCCGATCACCTCGACGTCCGCCGCATCGATCCCCGCCTTCGCCAGCTGCGCCTTCGCCGCCTCGGCGAAGCACTGGCCGACGACCACGTTCAGCGAGCACAGCCGCGCCACGGCGTTCCGCTGGTCGTCGTAGAGCCCCAGCAGCTCGGCGCGAACCTCCTCCGGGTAGGGCACCGTGTCGAAGCCGAGCAGCTCCACCGCCGCGCCCCGCGCGTGCCCGTCGATGCGGACGATGGCGACGTCGATGCCGTCCACCGACGTGCCCGAGATCATCCCCACACACATCGCGCTCATCGGCACGCCTCCGCGACCATCGCGGTGAACCGCGCCCGCGTCTCCATGTAGGTGTCCGTGACGCGCGGATGCACGCGGTTCGTCAGCAGCACGATCACCAGCTCACGCTCCGGATCCATCCACAGCGACGTCCCGGTGAACCCCGTGTGCCCGAACGCCGCCGGCGACAGCCCGCGCGCCGAATCCGGATTCCCCTCGGGCGTGCCCGGCAGTGGCGCCAGCCGCCAGCCGAGCCCGCGCCGGTCGTTGTCGCCCCCCAGCCCGGTCTGATCGCGGATCGCCTCCGCCGCGAGTCCCTCCGGCAGCACCCGCACCTCGTCCAGCACGCCGCCGTTCAGCCACATCTGCCCGTAGCGCCCCAGGTCCCGCGCCGTGCCGAAGAGCCCGGCGTGCCCGGCCACGCCCCGGAACCCGTACCACGCATTGCCGTCGTGCACCTCGCCACGCAGCAGGTAATCCCGCCAGCCGCCGTCCACCGGCGCCTGCTCGGGCACCTTGTCGCCCTCGAAGCCGTTCCCCGCCTCCGTCGCCGCGATCCGCGAGCGCAGCGCCGCCGGCGGCGTGTACATGGTGTCGTCCATCCCCAGCGGCGCGAAGATCTCCCGCCGCGCGTAGTCCGACACCGGCTCCCCCGTCACGCGCCGCACGATCTCGCCCAGCGTGATGAAGCTCGGGTCGCTGTAGACCACCTGCTCGCCGGGCGTCATCTCCGGCTGCGTCCGCGCGAACGCGGCCAGGTACGCCTCCGGCCCCGCCGCTTCGAGGAACACCGGCAGCCACGAGATGAACCCCGCCGAATGCGACATCAAGCGGCGGATCGTCACCTCGCGCTTCGCGCCCTCCGTCCCGAACTCGGGCAAAACCTCCCCGACCGGCTGGTCGAGCCCGATCCGCCCCTCGGCCACGAGCTTCAGGATCGCCGGCGTCGCCGCCGTCACCTTCGTCAGCGATGCCAGGTCGAAGATCGTGTCGACGCCCATCGGCGATCGCTCCGCCTCCGGCTCCCGCACCGCCCAGCCGGTTGCCCGGTGCAGCGCGATCTGTCCCTGCCGCAGCACCAGCGCGACGGCGCCGCCGTACTCCCGCGCCTCCGCCCCGCGCACCAGGGCGATCCAGGCCTCTTCCAGCAGGTCGGTGTCGAAGCCGAGCTCACGCGGCTTCCGGGTCACGAGCTCCACAGTCATGTTGCTCCCTGAATACGTATCGACGTACGACGTGCTGATCGCCTTGGGCACGTCCGCACCAAACAAACCCCTCATTCTGAGCGAAGCGAAGAACCCTACCCGAAGCGGTGCTCGCAGAAACGGTGTCTTGGGTTGGTAGGCACCACTTGGCGTCACGATCCGGTAGGGGCGGACCCTGTGTCCGCCCATTGGTGCCAACGCCGTGATGCCGTACGGCTGCGGCCCTACTCCGCCACCGCCCCGCTGCCCACGAGCGCGTCGATCCCCGCCACGTCGTACCCCAGCTCCCCCAGCAGCTCCCGCGTGTGCTCCCCCAGCACCGGCGGCCCATGCCGCAGCTGCAGGGGCGTGCCGTGGAAGTGATACGGGAACCCCGTCACCTGCACCTCGCCCAGCGTCGCGTGCGGCGCCGTCAGCACCAGCTCCTGGTCCGCGATCTGCGGGTCCGCGAACACCTCGTCGACGTCGTGGATCGGCCCGCACGGCACCGCCGCCGCGTCCAGCCGCGCCACGATGTCCTCGGTGGTCAGCGCCCCCAGCGTCGCGTTCAGGATCTCGTACAGCTCCGCCCGGTGCGCCGCGCGGTCGGCGTTCGTCCGGAAGCGCGGGTCGTCCCGCTCCGCCTCCAGCCCCAGCGCGTCGCAGAACCGCGCCCAGATCGCGTCGTTGCCGACGGCGATGTTGACGAACCCGTCGCTGCTCGGAAAGGTGTCGTACGGGGTGATGATCGGGTGCCGGTTGCCGAGCATCGTCGGCACCTCGCCGGTCGTGAACCAGATGCCCGCCTGGTAGGTCAGCAGCGCCACCTGCCCGCCAAGCATCGACGTGTCGACGTACTGACCCGTGCGCTCCGGGTCGCGCTCCCGCGCGAACAGCGCCCCCACAACCGAATACGCGGCGAACATCCCCGCCGCGATGTCGGCGATCGGGATGCCGAGCTTCGTCGGTTGCCCGTCCACCGGCCCGGTCACGCTCATCATGCCGCTCATGCCCTGCACGATGAGGTCGTACGCCGTGCGCGACCGCGACGGCCCGGTCTGCCCGAAGCCGGAGATGGAGGCATAGACAAGGTGCGGGTTGCGCGCCAGCGCCGCCTCATGCCCGAACCCCAGCCGGTCGATCGTCCCCGGGGAAAAATTCTCGACCAGCACGTCGGCGCCCTCGATCAGCTTCCAGAGCACCTCCCGCCCGCCCTCGGACTTGAGGTCGACCGCGATCGAGCGCTTGTTGCGGTTCACCGTCAGGAAATACGACGCCTCGCCCTGCACGAACGGAGGTCCCCAGTGCCGCGTATCGTCGCCCTTGCCCGGCTGCTCGACCTTGATCACATCGGCCCCGAGATCGCCCAGCATCATCGTGCAATACGGCCCGGTCATCACGCGCGTCAGGTCGACCACCGTGATTCCCGCCAGCGGCCCCGTCCGCGTCTCCTCGCTCACGCAAAAATCCCCCGTGGATGCGGGCACCATGGCCATGCGCATCCCGATGTTCCAGCAGGTCGCAATGGCCGCGATTGTAGCACCGGAATCGGGACGTGCCGTCATGGGAGGGGAACATCGACCGGCCGTCGCAGCCGCGCACCCCCGAAGGGTGTGCGCCCGTCGGCACTTCTGTCCGCCCTGAGACCCATAGGGGAGGCATTGAACGCGCTCAACCGCCCAAAAGGACAACCCGCATCGGCGCGTTCAATGCCCTCCCACGTCGCAAGTTGGCCCGCAGCAAAGGCCCGCTCCGCCTCTCGCGCTATGGCGCTCGGCCGGGCGAGCCCATCATGTCCGCCCCGCGCTCATCATCGTACGGTCGCCCCTTGTGGGCGACCTCCGGGTGGCTCCTGTGGCCGACCCGGCAACGGCTTCAGGGACAATCGCCTACCGCCGCATCCCCCACCGCCGGCTCTCCAGGTTCATGTACTCCTGACGCGCCGTCCGCTGCTCCTCCACCCGCTTCGGGTCACGGAACAGCCACACCAACACCAGCCCCGCCACGAACCCGCCGATATGCGCGAAGAACGCCACCCCGCCGCCCTCGCTCCCGACCGCGTTCAGCGAGCCCAGGCCGGAGATGATCTGCACCACGATCCAGTACCCGATCATCACCCACGCCGGCAGCATCGTCGCCGTGAAAAACACCCCCAGGAAGATCAACGTGATGATCCGTCCCCGCGGGAAGAGGACGATATACGCCGCCAGCACCCCGGAGATCGCTCCGCTCGCTCCCACCAGCGCGATGCGGCTCTCCGGGTCGACCCACACCTGCGCCGCGCTCGCCGCGACACCGGTCAGGATGTAGAACACGACGAATTTCACATGCCCCATCACATCCTCGACGTTGTCGCCGAAGATCCAGAGGAACAGCATGTTGCTGCCGAGATGGAACCACGAGCCATGCAGGAACGTGCACGTGAGCAGCGTGAAATACGCCTGGCCGGCGCTGATCTCCGCCGGGACCGCCGCCCACTGGTTCAGGAAGCGGTACAGGTCCTCCGGGCTCAGCAGCCACTGGTACATGTAGACGAGCACGTTGAGCGCGATCAGGACGTACGTCACCACCGGCCGCGATCGCCGGCCCCGGTTGTCATCGCTGATGGGCAGCACGCCGCGCTCCTGTTCCCCCGCACCCGCTCACGGCGGCCGGGCGCCATACACACCACAACGCGGCCACTCGCATGACCGCGTTGCGTTCACCTGCATCATGCCGGGCGGCCGGACATCACCTACTGGGAACCCCCGCCGGTCATGCCCTTCATCGAGCCCGTGATCCAGTTCATCAGCTCCTTGCGCGTCTCATCGCCACTGCGGGGCGCGAACATCAGGCCGGCGATCAGGCCATAGATGAAGAACTTGACGGCGGTGCGGGCGTTCTTGATCATCGGGAATCCTCCATACACTCGTCACGGACGGTCATGCGCCGCTCCCCTCGCGGGAATCGTGCCGTTGCATGCGTCGCGGCGGTCAGCGCGACGGCTCGTTGCCGCCAAGCGTCGGGAACGGCTTCATCTCGCCGGTCGTCTCGTCCCTCAGCGCCTCCGGCTGCGCCTCGACCTGTGGGTGGGTCAGCTGCTCGATCGTCGCGGCGTTCGCCTCGGTGTCCGGCGTCACCTCGCGATGCACGTCCCCCACCGGCGTCGCGGCGGTTGAGATCGTCACCTCCCGCTCCACCGGCGCGGTCGCCGGGCCACTGTCGTTCGCCGTCTTGCCCAGCTTCACGCCGACCACCGGCGCCAGCGTGTTCTCGACCTGCGACAGCAGCTTGCTCGAGAAGCGCAACGGCTCGCTCACCATCGCGCCAGTCCCATCCTGGCTCGCCGAGCCGCCGGCGATCATCGTCCGCAGCTCGGACCCCGAATACGGCGTCTTCCACAAGGCAACACCGGCGCCGACGAGCCCGCCAAGCACCGAGCCCACGACGAATGCGGCGTTGTGGCGTGTCTTGGCCACGTCGTCTTCCTCTCCGATATCCGATCACCCACGTCGCGGGCACACCGGCCAGTGCGCCGTATCGGCCCCAACAGCGCGATCGGCGCGTCAACACGACACTAACTATACAAATGCCGTGCCATCACCATGTCTGGGACCCTCCTTGGGGTAGGGGAGCAACGCGGCTGAGCCCGGTGTGTGCTTGGGGCGCACGTCCACGACACACCCTCATGCTGAGCGCAGCAAAGGGTCGCTCCGCTTTTCGCCCCTGCGGGCTCACCCGGGGGCCCGCTCCCGCTTCCCGGCCGAGCCCGCAGGGCGAGAAGCAAAAGGCCCGCTCCGCTTCTCGCGCTGCGCGCTGCGCGCTCGGCCATGGCGGGCCCTTGCCTGCGGCCATGGCCGAGGTGGCGCAGCCACCGGGAAGCGGAGCGAGCCCTTGGCCGGGGAACCCTGCGCGAAGCGCATCAGCAAACTCGTAACGTTCGCCGTGTCCCTCCGCACCCTCTACCAGCAGGTGATAGAGACCTTCTCGGGTAGATACGGAACTCGGTACCAGCCGCCAATCTACAATGATCCCCACGACCGCGACGCACGTGCCGTCGCCGCCCAGACGATCGAGAGGCCGATGACGACACCCGACGCCGCCCCGGAATCCCCCGGCAACCCCGCGCTGGTCGACCTCCTCGCCGCGACCATCCGCCGCGAGGGTCCGATCCCCTTCGCGCGCTTCATGGACACCGCGCTCTACCACGAAGACCTCGGCTACTACCGCTCCCCCACTCGTCGCCCCGGCCGCGGCGGCGACTTCATCACCGCGCCCGAGCTCCACCCCTTCTTCGGCTTCACCCTCGCCCACCAGATCGCCGACGCCTGGGAACGCCTCGGCAAGCCGGACCACCTCGTCGTCCGGGAGCACGGCGCCAACATCGGCGGCCTCGCCTACGACATCATCGCCGCCCTCAGCGAGCACGCCCCCCGCGTGCGCGAGGCGCTCGACTACCGGCTCGTCGACGTCAACCCCCATCGCGCCGCCGAGGCCCTCTCGGCCATGGCCGAGGTCGGCCTCGACACCGTCGTCCGTGCCGAAGACCCCGCCGCCCTCGCCCCGGAGGCCGGCGTCGTCCTCGCCAACGAGGTCGCCGACGCCCTCCCCGTCCACCGCCTCACCGTCCGCGACGGCCAGCTCCGCGAGCGCTGGGTGACGCTCGACGCCGGGCGCTTCGCCGAGCAGGAAGCCGACCTCTCGCCGGAGATCGACCTGCTCGACCTCCCCGCCTACTTCGCGGACGCCGGCGTCGACCTCGCCGCCATGCCCGACGGCGCGATCCTCGAGGTCTCCCCCGCCGCCGCCGGCTGGATCCGCGCCCTCGCCGCCTCGCTCACCCGTGGCTTCGCCTTCATCATCGACTACGGCTACGACGCCCCCACGCTCTACCGCGACCACCGTCTCGCCGGCACCCTTCGCGGCTACAGCGAGCACACCGTCACCGACGACCCTTTCATCCGCGTCGGCGAGCAGGACCTCACCGCCCACGTCGACTTCACCTGGCTCGCCCGCGCCGCCCGCGACGCCGGCATGACCGAGATCGGCCTCACCACCCAGTCGGAGTTCCTCACCCAGCTCGGCATGGGCGATCTGCTCATGTCCCTGCAAACCCAGCCCGACGTCACGCTGGAGGAGTACTACCGCGCCCAGGCCGCCGTCTACCGCCTCATCGACCCCGCCGGCCTCGGCCGCTTCCGCGTGCTCGGCCTCGCCCGCGACATGGGCGACCACCCCCACGCCCTCGGCTTCACCCCCATCG
>DATLHE010000100.1:0-23483 GCA_035540335.1 Thermomicrobiales bacterium
CAGCGGCATGATCGGCTGCACCGCCGCCGACGCGAAGCGGATCGCGAGCATCGCGAACGTCAGCGACAGCAGCACCGGCGCCAGCAGCAGGTGCCAGCTCGGCTCCGGCTTCTCGCCCGGTTTCGCCTGCTGTTTCGGCGCGGTAAAGCGCTCCTGGACGAAGATCAGCGTGACCACCCCGGCGCTGAACAGCATGCCGGATGCGATCCCGAACGCGGGCCGGAAGCCCGCCGTGTCAGCGAGGAACCCGCCCACCAGCGGCCCCAGCGCGGAGCCGGAGAACACCGCCGTCTGGATCATCCCCAGCCCGAAGCCGAGCCGCTCCTTCGGCGTCGTCACGGCGACCAGCGCCGTCGCGGCGGTGACAGTCCCCGTCAGCGCGCCCTCGACCATCCGCAGCGCCAGCAGGTGCCACGGCTCGGTCGCGAACGCCATCAGCCCGATCGTGCAGAACGCGGCGAACTGCGCCCGCAGCAGCATCGGCTTGCGCCCGTGCCGGTCGGCGTAGGCGCCCCAGATCGGCGCCGAGATCGCCATCACGCCGGCCCCCGCCGCGTTGATGATCCCCGACCAGAGGGCCTGCCCCTCGCTGCTCGTGACGCCGAGATCGCCGAGGAAGAAGGGCAGGAACGGCGCGCGGAGGTTGAAGCCGATGATCGCCAGCAGCTGCGCCGCCCAGATCGCGTAGAGGTTGCGCCGCCACGAGATGCGGCCGGTGGAGGTCCGGAAGATGCGCCCGACGGCGTCCCGCCCGCGCCCGCTGTCGTCCTCGCCGTTGCCGGCAAAGACGCTGCTGCGCACGGCGCGCGCGGCCTCCAATGGCCGGAAGCGCGATCGCCGCCCGGTGGCGTGTTCGGATGTCTCTTCAGGTGTGGTGGATGAGGTCCCGTCGCGTGCCATACGCACGAGAGTCTATCGCCATACGAGACGAGGGACAAATGCCGTGGCGACGCCGAAGTCCTTTGCGGCCATGCTACGGCGCGCCCCGGTAGGGTAGCCCCGGGCCTTGGTGCCCGGGGTCGTGGCCGGCAACGGCGTTTCGGATTCGCCACGCCCCTCCCCATGTCATCCCGAGCCCGCGAGCGGAGCGCAGCGACGCGAACGGTGTCAAAGGCCCGCTACCGCTTCTCGCCCTCCGGGCTCGGCCGGGGGATCCCCATCGATGCGGAGCATCGATATGGTGTGGCAAGCATGCGCGGTGCACGGGGAAGCGACCTTCTCGGGCACGCAGGATGACGTGTCGTGGGGTGCGAGGCTGGTTGGTAGGGACAGACTCGAGCCTGTCCTGAGCGTAGCGAATGGATCTGCCCTATGACCCCGGGCACCCGGGGCTACCGGGAGGTCGTTTCCGAGCGGACGCTCCGCCCGGCCGCCCCGACGAGGCGGCACGTCGCGCGGACGACGTCCGCGATCGCCTCCCGCCCGACCTCACCGTATGTTCGTGGATCGGTGACCTCCGGGTGCGCGTCGAGATACGCCCGCACCGCGCCGGTGAAGGCCGCGTTCAGCTGCGTCGCCATGTTCACCTTCGCGATCCCCCGCCGCACCGCCTCCGCCAGCACCTCCGCCGGCACCCCGGAGGAGCCGTGGAGCACCAGCGGCACGTCCCCGACCGCCGCGCGGATCGCGTCGATCCGGTCGAGGTCGAGTGTCGCCCGGCGCTCGGTCATCCCGTGCTCGGTGCCGACCGCGACCGCCAGCGCGTCGACGCCGGTCGCCGCGACGTACGCCGCCGCCTCGTCCGGGTCGGTCAGCCCCGCCGCGGTCGTCACCGCGCCTTCCTTGCCGCCGACGACGCCGATCTCGCCCTCGATCGTGAGCCCGGCCCCATGCGCCCACGCGGCCTCCCGCGCGGTGAGGGCGATGTTGCGCTCGTGGGCGTCGGTCGAGGCGTCGAACATGATCGAGCTGATCCCCGCCGCCGCGGCCCGCGCGCAGAGCTCGTGCGTCGTGGCGTGGTCGAGATGGAGCGCGACGGGCACGCTGGCCGCCGCCGCGATCTCCCGGCAGGCGGCGGCGATGGGCTCGAGCGCCCCGCGCCGGTAGCGGACGGCGTTCTGGCTGATCTGGAGGATCACCGGCGCGGCTTCCGCCTCGGCCCCCTCCACGATCGCCTCGGCGTGCTCCAGCCCGATGACGTTGAACGCGACGACCGCGTAGCGCCCCCGCATCGCGGCGACGAGCAGGTCCTGCGTGCGCGCCAGCATCACCCGCCCCCGTGGCGCGCGGCGAAATCGAGCACCACCGCCTCGCCGGGGTAGGTCCGCGCGCCCGTCTGGGCGACGACACAGGCCGCCGCCGCGTTGGCGAAGTCAAGCCCTCGCCGCGTTTCCCACCCCCGGCGGCGGGCGTAGAGAAAGGCGACGTCGAAGACGTCGCCGGCGCCGATGGTGTTGACCGCCGCGACCGGCAGCCCCGCCGCCTCGATCACCTGGTCGCCGATGACGGAGAGAGCCCCCTTCGCCCCGCGCTTGATCACGACCTGCGTCTCCGGCGCGTGCCGGCGCACCTCCGCAATGCCCTCATCGAGCTCCGTCACGCCGGTCAGGTGGCAGAACTCCTCCTCGTTCGGCAGGAAGAGGTCGACGTTCCGCAGCAGCGCGAGCGTCTCCGCGCGAGTCTGTGGCTGCCAGCCACCGGGGTCCCAGCTGGGGTCGAAGACGACGACCTGCCCGCGCTCGCGCAGCCGCCGCGCGTACTCCCAGACGTGCTTCGGCGCGAACGTTGGCAGCAGGAAGTTCCCGCAGAGGAAGACCTCGGCGCAGGCGGCGATCCGCGCGTCGTGCCGCGCGGCGACGGCGACGCTCATCTGCTCGTGCGCGCCGAGCACGGTCAGGATCCCGCGCTGGCCGCGGTCGCCGACGAAGATGATGCCGAGCGAGGTCGCCGCGCCGCGGATGGTCTCCACCCCGCGGTCGTCGATGTCGTTCGCCGCCAGTTGCTCGCGCAGGAACGCCCCGTGGCTGTCGTCGCCGACGGTGGAGACGACGAACGGCTCCATGCCGAGGCCCTTCGCCGCCAGCGCCAGGTACCCGGCCGTGCCCGCCAGCTCCAGATGCGACGAGTCGACGATCAGCTCCTCGTCCCACGCCGGGAAGCGGTGCACGGTGGCGACGATCTGGTCGACGTTGAGGTTCCCGACGATCGCGAGCGGGCGCCCGGGGTCATGGGACATCGAGCACCACCACCTGGTTCAGGTTGCGCGGCCGGTCCGGATCGAGCCCGAGCGCGACGGCCCGGTAGTAGGCGAGCAGCTGGACGAAGGGGATGTAGAGCACGCAGCGGGCGAGATCGGAGAGCCCCGCGCCGGTGACGAGGCAGTCGTCCGCGCCACTGGAGGCCGACGGCCCGACCGTCACGACACGCGCGCCGGCGTCCTTCAGGTCGCGCTCGACGTCGGCCACGTAGGACCGCTCCCGCTCGCCGGCCAGCAGCACGACCAGCGTGCGCTCGGTCACGATCGAGATCGGCCCGTGGCGGAACTCCAGCGGGTTATACGCCTCGCAGGCGGTCTGGGTCATCTCCTTGAGCTTGAGTGTGCCCTCCTCGGCGAGCCCCTGGTTCGGCCCGAGCCCGAGGGAGATCGTCGTGTCGGGCGTGGGCGCCTCGCCAAGCTCCTGCGCCAGTGCCTCGGCGTCGGGCAAGTGCGCCGCGAACGCGTCCGGCAGCCGCTCGAGCTCGTCGCGCAGCGTCTCGTCGCCCACCACCAGCGCCGCGACGAGCTGCAGCGCGAGCAGCATCGTCGTGAACGACTGCGTCATGACGACCGAGCGCTCGGAGGCGAACGACAGCTCGATGCACAGGTCGCAGCGCGCCGCCAGCTCGGTCCCGTCGTTGCAGGTGACGCCGATCGTCGTCACGTGCGGATGCTGCTCGCGGAGGTACCTCGCCGCCAGCAGCGCCTCGGAGGTCGTCCCCGAGCGCGAGATGATGAACGCCGCGACCCGGCCCCCGCGCGGCACCGTCGACGCCGCCGAGAGAAACGCCTCGGAGGTCGGGATCGCTGTCGCGGGAATGCCGGTGATCTCCATGAAGCTCTGCGCCGCCGTCTGGGCGATGTAGAGCGAGGTCCCCGACCCCATGAAGAGTGCGTGGGAGAGGGTTTCAGGGTCGAGCGCCGGCCGCAGCGCGGGCCAGACGACCGGCACGTGGCGCAGTGTCTCCGCCCACGCGGCCGGTTGATGCAGGATCTCGGTATACGTTTGGCTCATCTCGCTGCCCTCTCTCGCTCCACTCCACCCGCGTCGCCGGTAAGATGCACGTCCGGTTCCAGCCGCGCGACGTCCTCCGCGTCAACGATCCCGGCGACCGGCTGCCGCGCCGCCGCCGCGCCGAAGGCGACCGCCTGCCGCAGCGCGTCCGGCGGCGCGGCCCCCCGCAGCCAGCCATCGACGTAGCCGGCCAGCAGCGCGTCGCCGCAGCCGACGGTGTTGACGGCCCGTCCCGCCGGCGGCCGCGCCCCGACCGCCCCGTCGCCGAAGACGAGTACGGCGCCCTCGCTCCCCCGCGAGAGCAGGACGTACCCCTCCGGCGCCAGCCGCGCGCCGATCAGGTCGTCACGCGCGAAGGCGATCTGCTCCTCCACAGAGACGTCGCGGCCCATCAGGGCCGCCATCTCCGCCGCGTTGGGCTTGATCAGGTCCGGCCTCCCGGCCAGCAGCGCGGCGAGCGTCTCGCCGCTCGAATCGACGATCATCCGCCCGGTTCCGTCGCGGACGAGCCGCGCCAGCCGCTCCAGGAACGGCCGCGTGACGCCCGCCGGGGCGCTGCCGGAGATGACGACCGCGTCGGCCGTCTCCAGCAGCGCCGGCAGGTGCCCCAGCAGCCGCTCCCCATCCCGCGCGGTGAGCTCCGGACCAGCCTCCAGGACCTCCGTCGCCTCCCCCTGTTCCGCGTCGAGGATGGTGTGGCAGGTGCGCGACGCGCCCGTCTCCAGCCAGACGAACGCCGGGGTGACCCCCGTCTCGCGGAGCCGGGCTTCGATGAACGCGCCGGTCGACCCGCCGAGAAAGCCCGTGGCCGTCACGGCGTGCCCCTGCGCGCGCAGGACCCGGGCGACGTTGTTCCCCTTGCCGCCCGGCATCTGGTAGAGACGGCGGACGCGGTTCGCGCCGCCGACCGTGAGGCGGTCGACGACGTAGGTGGCGTCCACCGCCGCGTTGAGCGTGATCGTCAGGATGTGCATCGTCACACGGCCGCCGTCGCCCGGGCCCGGTGCGCGGCCTGGACCTCGTCGAGCATCGCCCCGGCGTCCTCGACGGAGACGCTCGCCATCAGCGGGTCGGCCAGCAGCGCCTGGATCGCCAGCGCGCGGTCGCCCGAGAGCGCGGCGTCGACGGTCAGCTCCTGCTGATAGATCCGCTGCCGCAGGATCGCCGCGATCCCCTCCGGCAGTTCCCCGACGCCGATGCCGCGCACGCCGAACCCGCTGATCTGCCCGGGCACCTCGACGATCGCCCACGGCGGCAGGTTCGCGATCAGGCCGTCGTTGCGGACGTTCACGGCCAGCTCGGGCATGTGCCGGTCGTGGACGATCGCGTCGATGATGTGGATCAGCCGCTCGCCCTCGCGCGCGTCCTCGAGCAGCTCGGGATCGAGCGGCTCCAGCCCGTCCGCCTGCGCCCGCAGCTGCTCGCGTGTCGTGTCCTTGCTCGCGAAGATGCGGTTCGTCATGTCGAGGCCGAACTGGGTGCCGTACTTCAGCCGGCCCTCTTCCATATGAAGGAAGTGGGCGAAGAACTCGGCGACGTGGCGGTCACCGGGGGAGGGGAAGAGGCCGTAGAGATCGGTCAGCATCGCGCTGACGTACTGGAATGCGTCGTACGGATCGTCGACCTCGGCCGGGATCGGCCGCGACAACCCCTCGCGCAGGAACGCGCGCAGCTGGGGATAGACGTCCGCGCCCCGATGGCGCACGTCGATCAGCCAGCAGAGGTGGTTGACCCCGGCGAAGACGACGTTGACGTCTTCGGTCGCGTAGCCCAGGTCGCGGGCGATCACCTGCCGTGTGTGGAGCACGCCGTGACATAATCCCGCGCACCTGATCGACGTCGCCTTCTGCACGCCGCGTACGATCGCCGACAGCGGGTTGGTGTAGTTGAACAGGTACGCGTCGGGGCAGAGCTCCTCCATGTCCTTCGCGATGGCGACGATCTCCGGCACGTGGCGCAGCGCCCGGAAGACCCCGCCGGGGCCGACGCTATCGCCGACGGTCTGGTAGACGCCGTAGTGCTCGGGGATGCGGACGTCCGTCTCCCAGCCGCGCACGCCGCCGGCGGCGATGGTTGTGGTGACGAAATCCGCGCCCGGCAGCGCCTCGCGCCGGTCGGTCGTGCCGGAGATGGTCAGCCCGGTGCCGCGCTCCTGGTTGAGGCGGTGCGCCAGCCGGACCATCGTCTCGACCGCCCACGGGTCGATGTCGACGAGCGCGACCTCGGCGGTGTTGAGGTGCGGCGAGGCCACGAGGTCCGCCAGCAGCCCCGGCGTGAATTCCGTGCTGCCGGCGCCGATGATGACGATCTTGGTCATGGGATGCGTGTCTCCTGTAAAGCTCCGTCATTCAGAGCGAAGCGACGAACCCTACGCGAAGCGGTGTTCCCGGGAATGGCAATATGGCCCAGCGGGCCATGCGGGCGGACACAAGGTCCGCCCCTACCGTGGCGGCGGGTGGAGGCGGTGCCTCACTTCAATCCCGCCAGCACCAGCGCGTTGACGATCTGCCGCTGGAAGATGACGAACACGATGATCACCGGGATCACGGCCATCGCCGCCGCGGCCATCACGAGGTCGTAGCGCTGCGCATGCTGGCTGTTGAAGAACGTCAGCGCCAGCGGCAGCGTGCTCTTGTTCAGGTCGTTGATCACGATCAGTGGCCACAGGTAGTCGTTCCAGGCGGCGAGGAAGGTGAAGATCCCCAGCGCGGCCATCGGCGGCCGCGCCAGCGGCACCACGATCCGCGCGAAGATCGCCCACTCCGACGCGCCGTCCAGCCGCGCCGCCTCGATCAGGTCGTTCGGGATGCCGGCGATGAACTGCCGCATCAGGAAGATGCCGAACGCGCTGGTCATCCCCGGCACGATCAGCGCCCACAGCGAGTTCACCAGCCCGAGCTTGTTCACCACCAGGTACGACGGGATCAGCAGCACCGGGAAGGGCACCATCATCGTCATCAGCAGCACGACGAAGATCGCGTCGCGTCCCGGGAAGGTGAACTTGGCGAAGATGTAGCCGGCCAGCGAGCAGGTGAGCAGCACCATCGCGGTGACGCTCAGCGAGACCAGCAGGCTGTTGCCGAACCAGCGGAAGTAGGGCGCCTCATTGATCACGGTGCGGAAGCTGGAGAGCGACGGGTCGCGCGGGATGAACGTCGGCGGGATCCTGAGGATCTCCGACGACGTCTTGAACGCGTTCGACATCATCAGGAAGAACGGCAGCGTGAAGGTGAACGCCACGATCCCGAACAGCGTGTAGAGGATGACCATCCCGATGCGCCGGAACCGGCGTTGCCGGTGCAGCGAGCCCGCGTGGGGCGTGGTCGTCGTCGCCATGGTCAGTACTCCCAGCGCGCGCGCAGCAGGCGCAGCTGCACGAGCGTGATCACCAGGATGATTCCCATCAGGACGATCGACATCGCCGATGCGTAGCCCATCTGCAGGTCCTCGAACGCCTTGGTGTAGGTGTAGAGCACGAGCGTCTCGCTGCTGCGGATCGGCCCGCCCTGCGTCATCACCTGGATGTGGGTGAACTCCTGCAGGTAGGAGATCATCGTCAGCACCAGTACGAAGACGGTCGTGCGCTGCAAGAGCGGCAGCGTGATGCCCCGGAAGCGCTGCCAGGCGTTGGCGCCGTCCACCTTGGCCGCGTCGTAGAAGTCATCCGGGATGCCCTGCAAGCCGGCGAGGAAGACGAGGATGTTGTAGCCGAGGTCCTGCCAGACGGCCGCCGCCAGCACCGCCCAGATCGCCAGGTCCGGGTCCTTCAGCCACGGCTGCGAGCTGAGGCCGACCTGGTTGAGGAAGGCGTTGAGCCAGCCCGCCTGCGGGTCGTAGATCGTCGTCCACAGCAGCGAGACGGCCACCGCCGAGGCGACGACCGGCATGAAGAACGCCGTCCGGAAGAGCGCCCGCAGCCGCTCGATCTGGTTCAGCCCCAGCGCGATCGGCAGCGAGAGCACGATGTTCGCCGGCACGGCGACGAGCGCGTACTTCAGCGTGTTGCCGAGCGCGTTGCGGAAGAAGGGGTCGGTCTGGAACGCGAACTCGTAGTTGCGGAGCCCGATCCACGGCGAGGTCGGCGCCAGCTGGTTGTAGCGGTGGAAGCTGAGCCAGATGACGATGCCGATCGGCACGATCGAGAAGAGCACGATCAGCGACAGGATGGGCACCAGCGAGATCGCCACGAAGCGCATCCGGCTGGCGTGGCCCGGGGCCCGGTTCCGTGTCCGGGCCCGCTTGCCGGCGATCCCGCTTCCGGTGATGACAGCCATGCGTTGCTCCCCGCCCGCGCGTGTAGCTCAGGCGTCACGGTCGTCGGGGAAACGACCCTGGTTGATGTCGCCGAGGCGCGCCGGGTTGTAGGTGTAGATGATCGTCCGGCGTGGCCGGTCGGTGGTGTTGAAGTCGGAGAAGTGCAGCAGGTAGGGGTCGAAATAGATCATCCCGCCCGCCTTCAGCGGCACCGGCACCGCCCGCTCCTCGTGCACCACCGATGGGTCGATCTCGAAATGGCCGCCTTCCTTGAATGGCAGGATCGGCTTCCCCTGATGGCTGCCCGGGATCACCTGCAGGCAGCCCATCGTCTCGTCCGCGTCGTCCAGATAGATGAAGCAGGTGATCAGCTCATCCGTGTGCGCCCGCCAGCAGCAGACCCAGTCCTGGTGCCACGGGTAGGGCGAGCCGCCCGGCAGCTTGAGGTTCAGCTTGTCCTCGAAGAGCGACACGTCGTCGTCGAAGATCTGGCGCAGCGGGTCGACGATGCCGGGGTGGTGCGCGTACTCCGCGAACAGCGGCGCGATGTCCGAGACCGGCTCCAGCTTGCGGATGACCCGCTCCATGCCGGCGCGGTGCCCCTCGTCGAGGTGGTCCTTCTCCCATTCGATGCGCCGCGCGTACCGCTCCGGCTCGGCGGCGCAGCGCGCCAGCACCTCGTCCGACGCGGCGCGCAGCCGTTCGAGATCCTCGGAGGAGAGCACGGAGTCGGCGGTCAGGAAGCCCTCCCGCCGGTACTGCTCAACGTCGATCCGGGTGCTGCCTGGTGAAGTCGCCATGATGAAAACGCTCCTCGAGCGGTCTACCACCGCCTGGCCGATGTCCCATCCCGTCATCCCGAGCCGACGACGCGAACGGAGTGAGCGGAGTCGTGTCGAGGGATCTCTGCGTCTTCGGAATCGGCGTCCTGATTGGGGCAAAGATCCCTCGACGTCGCTCGGGATGACGAATTGGCATCCGCGAAGCTACGGCCCCGCGTTCTCGTCGATCATCGCGTTGATGTTCTCTTCGGCCTGGGCGAGCGCATCCTCGGGGCTGGCCTCGCCGATGTCGACGCTCGTGTAGGCGTCGAGGAGGAACTGGAAGAAGCGGTCGCGGTCGCCGATCTGGCCGATCCACTGGCCGCCCGGCAGCGCCGCGAAGGATGTCGCCAGCCCCGGTGCGGCCTCGAGCAGCGCCTTGTCGTTGGCCAACCCCTTCAGCGAGGGCACGGTGAACGTGGCCTTGTTCCACTCGCGCAGGTTGTCGTCGGTGTGCATGAAGTCGATGAACTTCCAGGCGGCGGCCTTCTTGTCGTCGTCTGTCTTCGTGTTCACCACCTCGCCCCAGCCGGACTCGGCGGCGAACTTCAGCTCCGTCCCGGCGTAGGGCGGGATCGGGTCGTAGCGGAACTTGAGATCCGGGTACTCCTCCTGCCCGACGGCGATCGCCCATGGGCCGCGGGCGCACATCGCGGCCCGCCCCTGGAAGAAGACGTCCTGCGTGTCGAGCGAGCGGGAGAGGGTGTCATCGACGTTGTACTCGGTGACCAGCGCGGTGAAGTCCTGCCACGCCTTCTTGGCGGCGTCGCTCTGCAGGTCGACGTGCATGCCGTCCTCGGCGAAGTAGCTCGCGCCCTGCTGGAGGATCATCGAGAGGTAGGTGAACGTGACCGTGTCCGACGTGATGAACGTCAGTCCAGCCTGCGTGATGAGGCCGCTGGCATCGGTCTTCGTGGCCTTGACGGCCAGGTCGACCATGCCCTGCCACGTCGTCGGCGTCTCGGTCGCGCCGGCCTCCTCGATCAGCTTCGGGTTGACGAGGATTCCGCCGTTCTCGAGGTTGTACTCCTTCGGCTGGCCGTAGAAGGTGCCGTCCACCTCGTAGGCGCCGGTCGCCGCCGGCCAGAAGCGGTCGGCCATGTTGGAGGCCATCTCGTCCGGCACCGGGTCGAGCAGGCCGAACTTGGCGTACTCGGTCACCCACGTCCCGAACATCTGCTGGATGTCGGCCACCGTGCCGGAGCTATAGCCGGTCTGAAGCTTCTGCACGAAGACGTCGTAGGGGAAGTACTGGTAGACGATGTGGATGTCGGGGTTGGCCTTCTCGAAGGCCTCGATGAGCGCGATGTTGGCGGCCACGAACGCAGTGTTGTTGTGCGTCCACCACGAGACGTTGGTCTTGCCCTCTTCCTCGGTGCTGACCTGCACGCCCTCGGATTCTGCTTCGGCGGTGGCCGTCGCGGCGACGGACTGCGCCTCTGCGGTGGCGGTCGCTTCGGCGTCCTGCGCGTATGCCCGCGCCGGCACGCCGAGCGAGAGGGCCGCCGCCGCGCCGCCGGCGATCTTGGTGAAACGGCGTCGATCGAGCTCTTGACGGAAAGCCATGGGATCACTCTCCTCCATCACACATCCGCCGGGCACGCGTGCCCGGCACGACGATCGGTGACCCTGCCCGATGTGCCCGGCAGGTGGCCCAGGCAGCGAGCGTGGACGCGCGCGTGCGGCGCGATGACCCGTCATCAACCGCCGGTGGTGCAGCGAGCGCGCCCTGAAACGAGATCCGTGAACAGTCTCGATCCTCTCACGGCCGCCCGTTGGTGTCAATCGTCCGCGTGTTCGTATGTGCTCGTATGTGCGTGAATGTGCAATCTGGAGACTACGCCGTCTCGACGGCGATGCCCTGCTCCTGAAGCCGCCGCGCGTCCTCCGCGGTGATTCTCGGTCCGGTGATGAGGCGCCGGATGCGCGTCAGGGGCGCGACGCGGACGGTCGCGACGCGGCCGAACTTGGTGTGGTCGGCCAGCACGATGACCTCCCGCGCGGCGTTCATCAGCATCTGGTCGCTGCGCGCCTCGGCGAAGTTCTCGGCGGAGAGGCCGTAGTCGGTGTGGATCGCGGAGCTGCCCATAAAGAGCTTGTCGGCGCGGAGGTTCTCCATCGCGTCCTCGCCCAGCGACCCAAGCAGCGAGAGCTCGGAGTTGCGGAGCACGCCGCCGGGCACGATGACGGTGATGGTGGGGTAGGGCGCCAGCGCCAGCACGATGTTGATCGCGTTGGTGATCACCGTCAGGTTGGCGCGGTCGGCCAGGTGCGGGACCATCTCGGCGGTCGTCGTGCCGCTGGTGACGATGATCGTCTCGTCGTCGTGGACGTGCGCCGCCGCCGCCTTGCCGATCCGCCGCTTCTCGTCGGCCTGCAGCGTCGCGCGGTTGAGCAGCGGCGGCTCGGGGAGGGTCGTGGCGCTGCGAACCCGCCGCGCCGCGCCGCCGTGGGCGCGCTCGATCATCCCTCGCTCGCTGAGCTGGCCGAGATCGCGGCGGATCGTCGCCAGGCTCACCTTGAAGTGCTCGCTCAGCTCGGCGACGGTCAGGCTGTTGCGTTGTTCGACCAGGTCGACGATCTGCTGGCGCCGTTCGGTATCGAGCATAAACGCGCATTCTCCGCTGAAGTGATGATCGTTTCTGTTCCAGTATGCCACGCCGCATACACGTGAATGAAGCCCCTGTGCCCCCAATTCCCCTCATCCTGAGCGTAGCGAAGGACCCTGCGCGAAGCGCTGTTCGCTGGCGATTCGTCCCCATCGCCACCCGAGCCCGCCCGTACGCCGGTGACCTGCCGCCGCGCCATGGTAGGGGCGAACCATGTGTTCGCCCGCCTATGCCACGCCCACGGCCGGCACCGGCTGCCCCAACACCCGGTCCCGCGCGGCGCCGAGGCCGACGACCAGCAGCGGCGCCATCAGCGCTAGCGGCACCACCAGCGCCAGCGTCCATGTCCCGGTCACGTCGTGCAGGAACCCGCTCAGGAACGGCCCAAGCGCGGCGAGGCTGTACCCCACGCTCTGCGCCATGCCGGAAAGCCGCGCGGCGTGGGACGCGTCCGGGCTGCGCAATACCATCATCGACAGCGCGATCCCCAGCGCCGACCCCTGCGCGAGCCCGATACAGGCGATCCACAGCAGCGTGCCGGTCATCGGCGCGACGAGCAGCCCGCCGATGCCGGTGGCCCACAGCGCGATCATCGCGATCACCAGATGCCCCTGCCCGCGCGAGCGCCCGGCGAGGATCGGCATCGCGAACGAGGTGGCGACCCCGAAGAGGTTGGTCAGCGAAAGCATCAGCCCGGCGCGCCCCTCGCTCATCCCGGCGTCGATGAAGATCGTCGGCAGCCACGTCATCACCGCGAAGAAGGTGAACGATTGCAGGCCCATGAAGAGCGTCACCTGCCACGCCAGCGGCTCCCGCCAGAGCACGATCGGCGACCCTTGCTGGCGCAGCGGCCGCCCGGCGTGGTTGGTCCGCAGCCGTGGCAGGAGGATGAGCACGGCGGCGACGGCCGGGATCGCCCAAAGCGCCAGCGTGCCGCGCCAGCCGAGGCCCAGCGCGTGCTGCAGCGGGATCGTCATCCCGGCGGCGACGCTCGACCCGGCGGTGATGCCGACGGTGTAGAGCCCGGTCATGAGCCCCGATCCCCGCGGGAAGTCGCGCTTGAGCAGCCCCGGCACAAGGACGTTGGCGACGGCGATCCCGGCGCCGATGAGGATGGTCCCGCCGAAGAGCGCGGTGAGCGGCGGCGCGATGCGGATCACGATCCCGA
Organism: Thermomicrobiales bacterium; assembly: GCA_035540335.1. Taxonomy (GTDB): domain Bacteria; phylum Chloroflexota; class Chloroflexia; order Thermomicrobiales; family UBA6265; genus UBA6265. The sequence goes on from DATLHE010000100.1 coordinate 13,064, forward strand.
GCGCAAGGACGGCCATCGTCGCCCAGACGGTGAGATCCATGCCGAAGCGGCGTGCCAGCTTCGGCGCGAGCGGCGCCAGCAGCCCGAAGCAGATGACCGGCAGCGTCGTCAGCATCCCGGTCGCCGAGTTGGACATCCCGGTGTCGTCGACGATCGTCTCCATCAGCGGCGCGGTGGCGGAGATCGCGGTGCGCAGGTTGAAGGCGACGGCGAGGATGCCCGCGCCGAGCAGCAGCGGGCGCAGGGAGACGGCGGAACGAGTCGGGGCGGGCATGGAATTCCTGGGTCGTTTCGTGGTGGATATGCGTCGGTGACGGCCGGAGGCGACCGCGAGCCGCTCCGAGTGTACTCGTTGGACGCCTCATGGCACCCGATATGCTCAAATGGGCCATATGCGCGAAAGATGGCGAAACGCCACGGCGGCCGGCGCGTTGGGAGATGCACAGGGCACACACCAATCACGACCCGGATGCCGGAGGCGCCGCCGGCGTCCCATCACATCAGGAGAGGCACCCCATGGGACCATCCGACCAGCGATTGTCTCGCCCCTACGCCCTCATGCTCGGCCTCACGATGCTTCTCGCCACCTTCGCGATCGTCACCGAACCCGTGACCACTGCCCAGGTCGAGCGCGACGGCCCGTCCGCCAAGTACACGGTGATCGTCAACCTCTGCCTCGCCCCGGGCTGCACCCAGCAGGCCTCGGCGATCGCGCCCGCCGACGGCGTCGCGGTCACTGTCAGCGATTACGATACCGGTGAGGTCTTCAGCTCGTGCGTCACCGGTGCCGACGCGCCGGGAACCTGCACGGTCGACATCCGCCTCGTCGAGACGCTGGCCTTCACCTTCGACGAGACCACCCTTCCCGAGGGCTACCGCTTCGATGCGAACCCGCAGATCGTCCCGAACCAGGTCACCGAGCCCGCGGCGCACGCCGAGCTGCCGGTGCTGCTCTACCCGGTGAACGGGTTCCCGCCCGACGCGACCGCGCCGACCGTCATCCCCCCGGCAGGGACGCCCACTCCCCCGGCGTCCGTGCCGCCACCCACTGCCGAGCCCGCCGGCGCCATGACGGCCGGCCTCTACGCCGCCACCTGCGCGGACGGCGGCCCCGGCGAGCGCATCGCCAAGCTCAACGGCCCCATGCTCCCCGAGGGCGCGCAACAGGGCGCGACGGACGCGATCCCGGTCCTCATCGGCTACACCGTCATCGACGTCCCGTTCCGGGACATGCTGAACGGCGGCATCGTCATCGCCGTCGTTGACGACGCCAATCCCGAGACGATGGTCGCCTGCGGCCCGGTGGGCGGCATCCTCGACGGCAACGGCGCGCTTTCGGTCGGCCTCGGGCCGGTCGGCGATTCCGGCATGGCCGGCGTCGCCTTCCTGAACGCGCAGCAGGACGCCACCGCCACCGGCATCTCGCTCTTCGTCCTGCAGGTGCCCCAGATCGTCCCCGGCACCCCCGCAAGCTAACCGCCCGTTTCGTAGCCCCGGACCTTGTGTCCGGGGTTTGTCCCGCGCAACGAATCCAGTAGCCCCGGGCCGTCAGTGCTGCCCCAGTAGCCCCGGGCCACGGTGCCCAAGGTCGCGTCCAGCCACCCCCGCTCGCCCCGTAACGCCGGCTCTCGTGGCCGGCGTCCGCCCGCAACCACGGCGTCTCAATGCAGCATCGGCACCCCGTCCCGGTAGCGCCGGGTCTTGTGCCCGCGACCCGGGCGTTTCCCTCGCCACACCCCGCCCCCTGTTATCCCGAACCGGGACGCCCACACGATTGCCCGCAACACATCATCCTCATTCCAAGCGAAGCGATGAACCCCACGCGAAGCGGTGATCGCATCAGGCCCGCGTGGCTCTTGGACACACCGGGCCGACATTCCCTGCGGGAAGTACGGCCCCTACGACGGCGCACACTCTCCGAGGTGCGCGGCTACGACATCGGACCGGGCCTACCGACGTCACGGCCACTACCACCCCATGACAAGCCAGAAGAAGCCCCCTCCCGCCCAACCGCTATCGTGAAGACCGCGACTACTCGCCCGGTTTCACGAAAGGACCTTGTGTGCCCGCGACCTGCGACATCACCATCGAGAGCGACGGCCCGGACTGGCTCGTCGTCTCCTCCGATCTCCCCGGCATCGCCCCGGACGACCTGCTCCGCTGGTTCATCGCCCCCGACCTGCTTACCCGCTGGTGGGGCCAGGAAGCGACCGTCGAGCCCGCCCCCGGCGGCGTCTGGGAGATCCGCTGGCCGGCGATGGGGTGGACGCTGCGCGGCCAGATCGCGGAGCTGACCGGCACCTCGCTCATCGTCAGTTGGGCGTGGGGCCACGAGCCGGACCTCCCGGCGCGGGCCCTGATCGTTCGCGCCGAGGCGACCGCACAGGGGTCCCGCCTGCGCATGACCCAGGGGCCGTACCGGCAGGGTGCGGCGTTCCCCCGCGAGGACGAAGACCGCGCCAGTCACATCGCGGGCTGGCGCCATTTCCTGCCGGCGCTGGCCGAAGCGATCGCTGGCGTGCCCGCGCCGTAGGCAAACGGAGGTGCCCCATGGTTGGCATCGCCTGGCTGGGACATGACACGGAAGGAACGTTGATGAAGACGGTGACATCCCGCGATGGCACGACCATCGCCTACGACAAGACCGGCGAGGGGCCGGTGCTCATCTTTGTCGACGGGGCGACCGCCACCCGCGCGGCCGACGTCTCTCTCGCGTCGGTCCTCGCGCCGCATTTCTCGGTCATCGCCTACGATCGCCGCGGCCGCGGTGACAGCGGCGATACCGCCCCCTACGCGGTCGAGCGCGAGATCGAGGATCTGGAGGCGCTCATCGCCGCCGTGGGTGGGTCCGCCTTCGTCTTCGGCCACTCGTCCGGCGCCGTCCTCGCGCTGCGCGCGGCCGCTTCCGGGCTCCCCATCACCAGGCTGGCGGTCTACGAGCCGCCGTTCATCACCGACGACAGCCGCCCGCCGCTGCCGGACGACTACGTGGAGCATCTGGACGAGCTCGTCGCGGCCGGGCGCCGGGGCGACGCCTTCGCCTACTTCCTGACCACGGCGGTTGGCCTCCCCGAAGAGATCGTCGCCCAGATGCCGGCCGACCCAGGCATCGAGAACGTGGCCCACACCATCGCCTACGACGGCCGGGTCATGGGCGACACGATGTCCGGCAAGCCGCTTGCGCCCGAGCCGTGGCGCTCGGTCACCGTCCCGGCACTGGTGCTGGACGGCGGCGCGAGCCCGGACTTCATGCGGGCCGGCGCCCGGCAGCTCGCGGACCTGCTCCCCGACGCCCGCCATGAGACCCTTGCCGGCCAGGACCACGGTCCCGCCGACGATGTCCTGGCCCCGGCGCTCATCGAGTTCTTCGAGGAGTGAGGACGCAACGGCCCCATCCGTAGGGAAGGGCTCGCTTCGCTTCTCGCCTGCGGCCCGGCCGAGGCGAAGCCGAGAAGCGGAGCGGGCCCTTGGCCGGGGGATTGACCGCGCACAGCGCCAAGGGGGGCAACCACCCACATGCGCGGTCAATGCCCTCCTGCCGTGATGTGCCATTCCGGCACCCTCACCGCAATCCAGAAGAAGTCCCCGTAGGTGTCCGTACACTATACTCCTGGCGAACGTGAGATTGGCCAACGACATCGGCAACCATCACCGAAGGAGCACCGCATGAGTGGCGTACGCGTGCTGGTCGGGACGCGCAAGGGCGCGTTCATCCTGACCTCGGACGAAGCGCGAAAGGCGTGGGACGTGACCGGCCCGCACTTCGCGGGCATGGAGATGTTCCATCTCAAGGGGTCGCCGGTCGACCCGAACCGGATCTATGCCTCGCAGACCAGCGACTGGTTCGGCCAGGTCATGCAGCGCTCCGATGACGGCGGCAAGACCTGGGAGACGATCGGCAACGAGTTCGCCTACGACGGCGTTCCCGGCACGCACCAGTGGTACGACGGCACCCCGCACCCGTGGGATTTCCGGCGCGTCTGGCACCTCGAGCCCTCGCTCCACGACGTCGACACCGTCTACGCCGGGGTCGAGGACGCCGCGCTCTTCAAGTCGACCGACGGCGGCAAGACCTGGAAGGAGCTCTCCGGCCTCCGCACCCACACCACCGGCAACACCTGGCAGCCGGGCGCGGGCGGGCTCTGCCTGCACTCGATCCTCCTCGACCCCACCAACCCCGACCGCATCTTCGTCGCCATCTCCGCCGCCGGCGCCTTCCGCTCCGACGACGGCGGCGAGACGTGGACGCCGATCAACAAGGGCCTCCGCTCGGACTACATCCCCGATGAGGACGCCGAGGTCGGCCACTGCGTCCACAACATCGCCATGCACCCGTCGCGCCCCGACACCCTCTTCATGCAGAAGCACTGGGACGTGATGCGCACCGACAACGCGGGCGACCGCTGGCACGAGGTCAGCGGCAACCTGCCGACCGACTTCGGCTTCCCGATCGGCGTCCACGCCCACGAGCCGGAGACCATCTACGTCGGGCCGATCAAGAGCGACTCCGAGCACTTCCCGCCGGACGGCAAGCTGCGCGTCTACCGTAGCCGCACCGGCGGCAACGAGTGGGAGGCGCTGACGAACGGGCTGCCGCAGGAGAACTGCTACGTCAACATCCTGCGCGACGCGATGGCGATCGACCGCCTCGACTCCTGCGGCGTCTACTTCGGCACCACCGGCGGCCAGGTCTACGCGTCGGCCGACTCCGGCGACACCTGGACGGCGATCGTCCGCGACCTGCCGGCGGTGATGTCGGTCGAGGTGCAGACGCTGCCATGATCCGAGTCATGCTCCCAGCCCATCTCCGGACGCTGGCGCGCACCGGGCGCGAGGTCGAGGTCGCCGTCGACGGCACTGTCACCCAGCGCGCGATCCTCGACGCGCTGGAGACCGACTACCCGATGCTGCGCGGCACGATCCGCGACATCCGGACCCACAAGCGGCGGCCGATGGTGCGCTTCTTCGTCCTCGAGCAGGACCTGTCGCACGACTCGCCGGACGACGTCCTGCCCGACGCGATCGCCACCGGCGCCGAGCCGTTCTGGATCATCGGCGCCATCGCCGGCGGCTGAGCGGTGTTTCGCGCTCGCGTCGGTTCGTACGGGCGGACGGGCCTGCCCTGAGTGTAGCGAATGGGTCCACCCCATCGGCGAAGGCAATGAAGGAGGGGTCGGCACAGCCCGCTGGGGCAGGCCGGCCCTTCGGCACGAGCCGTTCGGGCACGATCGTGAAGGGTGACAACCATGACGGAGACACCTTCGAGTGCGAGCACACGCACCTCGGCCGTCATCAAGGCATCGCGCCAGGCGCTCTACGAGGCGTTCACGACCCCCGATGCCTTGATCGCCTGGCAGGTGCCTGGGGAGATGACCGCGACGCTCCACGCGTTCGATGTCCGCGTGGGCGGAGGCTACCGGATGTCGCTCTTCTACCCCGCATCCGAGCCGGGCTTCCCCGGCAAGACGACCGCGACCGAGGACCGGTACACGGCGCGGTTCGTGGAGCTTGCATCGCCCGGCAGGATCGTCGAGGCGATCACCTTCGACACGACGGATCCCGCCTTCGCCGGCGAGATGCTCATGACCGTCACGCTGGAGGAGTGTTCCGGCGGGACCGGCGTCACGATCGTTTTCGACCACCTTCCGCCGGGCATCCGGCCCGAGGACAGCGATGCCGGCACGCGGAACTCGCTCGCCAAGCTGGCCCGCTACATCGAATCGCGCGAGAACCTGAATGTTGCTGCGGCAACCTGAATCGACGGGGATGACCGCCCAGCGGTTGACCTCGCGCCCTGAGTGCAGGAAAGGAATCCCTTGGCCACCAAGACCGTCGCCGAAAAGCTCCTCATCAAGCCCGGCACGTCGCTCTGGACCTCGCATCCCGACCGCCTCGCCCTCGTCGGGGAGATGCCCGCGGACGTCACGCAGGCCGACAGCCCGGCCGGGGCCGCCGTCGCGCTCGTCTTCGCCGACGATGCCCGCTCGGCGCACGAGGTCCTCGGCGCCCATCGCGACGCGCTCGTCCGCGCCGGCATCGTCTGGATCGCCTACCCCAAGAGCAACACGACCGACATCAACCGCGATTCGCTCTGGCCGATCGCCGGTGAATACGGCCTCCGCCCCAACGGTCAGTTTGCCGTCGACGACACCTGGTCGGCGCTGCGCTTCCGGCCGCTCAAGCCCGGCGAGGCCCCTTTCACCGGCGGCAAGTCATAGCCCCCACCCGACGCGGTGAGGGTATCGTTCGTCATTCGATCCGGGGCGGATGCTGCCCTGAGGCCAACAAGGAAAGGAACCTACACGTGCGCAGGCTCTTGCTCCAGGTCCAGACCACTATCGATGGCTACATGGCCGGCCCGAACCACGAGTTGGACTGGTTGACGTGTCCGTGGACCGAGGACATCGACGCCTACATCACCGCGCTTATGGCGTCGGTCGACACCATCGTCCTTGGCCGCAACCTCGCCGAGGGGTTCATCCCGGCGTGGGCCTCCCGCCCCGAGGGCGAGCCCGAGGAATCGATCGACTGGATGAACAACACCCCCAAGGTCGTCATCTCCAACTCGCTCACCGAGTCCCCGTGGGAGAATGCCGTCGTTGCCGGCGGTGACCTCACCAAGACGATCACGCAGCTCAAGGCGCAGCCGGGTGGCGACCTGATCGTCTACGGCGGCGTCACTCTCGTGCAGGACTTGCTCGCCCGGGAGCTGATCGACGACATCCATCTCTTCGTCAACCCGACCGCGGTCGGCGGCGGCAAGCCCGTCTTCGCCAGCGGCGACGGCTACCAGCGCCTCCAGCTCGCCGGCGCCCAGCCGTTCGCCTGCGGCATCACCGCCCTGCACCTGCAGCCGAAGCGCGACTGAGCGCGGCAATCGCGGCAGGCCCGCGCGTGGAGGAAGACGCATGGCGCAGGACCTCGAGCAGCTCCATTGCCCAACCGCGAACGACTGGGAAGCCTGGCTGGAGGCGAACCACGCCTCCTCGCCGGGTGTCTGGCTGATGCTCATCAAGAAGGGCTCGACCAAGACCGCGCCGACGTATGCCGAGGCGCTCGAGGCCGCCCTCTGCTACGGCTGGATCGACGGGCAGGGCAAGGCACTCGACGTCGACTTTTCCCTCCAGCGCTTCACCCCACGTCGCAAGCGCAGCCCGTGGTCGCAGCGCAACCGGGATCGCGTGCAGGCGCTTATCGACGCCGGCCGTATGCGACCGGCCGGGCTCGCCGAGATCGAGCGCGCCAAGGAGGACGGCCGCTGGGATGCCGCCTACGCCCCGCCCAGCGAGGCCGAGGTCCCCGATGACCTCCGGGCCGCCATCGATGCCAGCCCCGACGCCGCGGCGTTTTTCGCCACCATCGACCGCCAGAACCGCTTCGCGATTATCTACCGCACCACCACCGCGAAGAAGCCCGAGACGCGGGCCAGGCGCATCGCGCTGTTCGTTGAGATGCTTGCCCGCGGCGAGACGATTCACCCAATGAGCGGCCGAGCCCAGGTTCCAAAGCGCGAGGACTGACGCGCCGGAGGGGGCTCCGTGAAGGGCCACGACGCCGTCTTGATTCCCGCGGCGGTATGCTAGGATGGCGTTCAGACCCCCAATCGAATCTGTGGCCTTCATCCCGACCGACAAGGAGGGAGCGCAGATGGACTCCTCAGCCCCTGACCGGCGACCCGAAGCCACACTCGGTCGACGCACGTTCGTCAAGGCAGCCGTGACGGTGGCCGGCGCGGCGGCGATCGCGCCGTTCGCGATAGGCGCCCAGGAGAACCGCGACTACGGCCCCGAGGCATCGCCGGTCCACTACCCGGATCAGGATGTGGTCGCGATCACGCCAGCCTTCACGCAGTACATCATCGGAAACGCCGCCATCCAGCGGATCTGGACCGGTGGCCTATGGGTGGAAGGTCCCGCGTGGAGTGCAGTCGGCAGATTCTTGCTCTGGAGCGACATCCCGAACGACCGGCAGCTTCGCTGGCTGGAGGATGACGGGCATGTCAGCGTCTTCCGGCAGCCATCCGGGAACAGCAACGGCAACACGTTCGACTGGCAGGGACGACAGGTCTCGTGCCAGCATGGGAACCGGCAGGTCGTTCGCTATGAGCACGATGGAACAACCACCGTGCTCGCGAATCGCTACCAGGGCAAGCGCTTCAACTCGCCAAACGATGCGGTCGTCCATCCCAACGGCAGCATCTGGTTCACCGACCCGCCATATGGCACCCAGAACGTCGGCGCGTACGAAGGAAACTTCGGTGAACTCGAGATGCCGAACGCCGTCTACCGAATCGACCGCGACGGCACCATCGCGCGGGTGAGCGACGAGCTGCAGGCGCCGAACGGGCTCTGCTTCTCCCATGACTACAAGAAGCTCTACATCGTGGATACCGGCGCCGATGAGCGGGACATCAAGGTCTTCGACGTTGTCGACGAAGAGCGCCTGACGAATGGCCGCCAGTTTGCCAACATCATCATTGACGGCGAGACCGTCGGACCGGACTCCGTACGCGCCGACGTCGACGGCAACATCTGGGCGACAGGCGGCTGGATCGGCTACGGGTTCGATGGCGTGCACTGCTTCTCGCCGGAAGGTGAGCGCATCGGGCATATTCGGCTCCCGGAGACGACCTCCAACCTGGTCTTTGGCGGCCCCAAGCGCAACCGCCTGATGATCACCGCGAGCCAGTCGATCTACGCGCTCTACGTCAACACGGTCGGAGCGCACATTACCTGACATGTGAGCAGCCGGTCATCGCGGCCGGTTGGGTTTGGAAGGAACTATCGTTGGTCAGGGCGCCATTTCAGGTGCTTGTGTTCCCTTATCGCGTCCGCGAGGACGGGGAGCGCCTCTACGCCGTCTTCCAGCGTCGTGACGACGGCAACTGGCAGGCGATCTCCGGCGGCGGCGAGGACGCCGAGACCCCGCAGGAGGCGGCCCGCCGCGAGGCGTGGGAAGAGGCGGGCATCGACCCCGGCAGCGTCTTCCTGCCGCTGGACGCGATGGCCAGCGTCCCGGTGATCCATTTCACCGATTTCCGGGACCGCGAAGACGTGTTCGTCATCCCCGAGTACAGCTTCGGCGTCGAGGTCACGTCCGACGCCGTGCGCCTCTCGCGCGAGCATGATGAAGTCGCCTGGCTGCCCTATGCTGATGCCTACGCCCGCCTGCGCTGGGACAGCAACCGCACCGCGCTGTGGGAGCTCGACCGCCGCCTGCGCCAGTCGCGCGCGTCTCGCCGCTAGCCGCTCGTTCCCCGGGAGAGCATATCGTTGATCATAACCGTCGCGCCCGAAGCCCGGGAATCCGCGCCGTTGCTGACGCGGCCCATCTACTGGTTTCTCCTGTTCGGCTTCATCACCCAATCGACCTTTGCTCTCCTCTTCTCGGCGCTGCCCCTCTACGCCAGCGACACCGCCGGGGCCTCCCTGGCGGCGGGGCTCACTACCGGCGTGACGATGCTGGCGACGGTCGTGGTGGAGCTGTTCACACCCCGCCTGACGGCCGATCTGGGGTACCGGCGCGCCCTCGAGCTGGGGCTCGCGTTGCTCGGGTTCCCAGCGCTGATCCTGCTCGTGTTTCCGGGCTTCGCCGCCATCCTGGTCGTCGCGGCGGCACGGGGCGCCGGGCTGGCGATCAGCGTGGTGGCCGGCACCGCGATGGCCGCCCAGCTCTTCCCCGCCGGCCGCCGCGCGGAGGGGTTGGGCATCTACGGGCTGGTCGTGAGCATTTCCTCGGTCGCGCTCCTGCCGTTGGGGCTGTGGCTGGCCGAGCGGTTCGGCTTCGGGCTGGTGGCCGGCATCACGGCGGCCATCACCGTGGCGGGGCTGGCGATCGGCCGCACGCTGCCGGCGATCCACCCCGGCGCCCGGCCCACGCACGGCATCATGGCCGAGCTCCGGGATCCGTCGATCCTGCGCCCCACGATCATCTTCGGGCTCTCGACCTTCGCCGTCGGCATCCTCATCACCTACCTGGCGCTGGCCGTGCCGGATGATGCCGGCCACCTCGCCGCCGTCGGCCTCTTCGCCCAGGCGATCTGCACCAGCGTCGCCCGCTGGGGCGCGGGCCGGCTGGGAGACCGGGTTGGCTCACAGCGCCTGCTCGGGCCCGCGATGCTCCTCTGCGCGGTCGGCATGGTCGGGATCGTCGCCACCGGCACGACCGTCGCCGTTGTCGTCGGCATGGCGCTGTTCGGCCTCGGGCTCGGCAGCGCCCAGAACGCTTCGCTGGCGATGATGCTCGATCGCGCGCACCACGCGCGCACTGCCCAGGTCAGCGTGATCTATAACCTCGCCTATGACGCGGGAATGGGCATCGGCGCGGTCGGGTTCGGAGTGGTCAGCGACATCGTCGGCTACACGTGGGGTTTCGCGCTCGTCGCCGCCATCCTCTTCGCGGCGGTCCCCGCCGCCTGGCG
>DATLHE010000101.1:0-27258 GCA_035540335.1 Thermomicrobiales bacterium
CTGCGTGCTGGCGTTCGCGGTGGCGCCGGTGGTCGTCGTGGCGGTGCCGCTGCTCTTCGCGGCGGGGTGGATGAGCGCGGCGTTCCTGGCGATGAACCAGACGACGCTGCAGCTGAGCGTGGACGACGATGTCCGGGGCCGTGTGCTGTCGATCTACCTGCTGACGTGGGGCATGCTGCCGATCGGGCAGCTGCTCGTCGGCGCGATGGCGAGCCAGCTCGGGACGCCGCTGGCGATGGTCGCCTCCTGTCTGCTGGGGGTGGTGAGCATCCTCGTCATCGCCCGGCGGTACCCGTCGCTTCGCGCGTGAGCGCTCACGCCATGGCCCCTTGTGGGTAACCCCTGCCGCAGAATACCGGTCCCGGAACCCGAGATCCTGCTAGAGTGGGAAACGATCGGGACACCGACAATGCAATGTGCGCCAAGGGCCTCGGCGTTCGCAGGCTTCGGCGTGGCGCGCCCACCACAGGAGCGATCACCATGGACACGACGGGAGAGATCGTTCGGGCCTACATGGATGCGCTGATGAACAACGGTGATTTCGGCCCCTACATGGCCGATGACGTCGTGTTCAAGATGGTGGACGTCGGCATGGAGATTCGCGGCAGGCAGGACGTTGTCGCCGCCATCGTCAATTGGCACCAGCAGACCTTCGACGCCAAGATCGAAATGGCTGGCATGATGGTGGCCGGGGAGCAGGCGGTGGCCGAGCTCGTCTTTGTCGCGACCCAGATGGACGTTTTCCTCGGTATCCCGGCGACGGGCAGATCGGTTCGGGCTCCGTACTCGGCGTTCTATGAGGTGCGCGATGGCAAGATCGCGGAGGTCCGCGTCTATGGCGTGATCCCCACCATCGTCATGCAATTGACGGCGGATCAAGCTCCTGCGGCGGCGACCCAGGGGTCCTGACGCACATACCCAGAACGATGTAAACAGGCAGCGACGGCGCCTTACAGCGACAGGATGCCCTGCCGGGTGGCGATGGTAACGGCCTCGGTGCGGCTGCCGGCGTTCAGCTTCGTCAGCAGCGAGCTGACGTGGAACTTGACCGTGTGATCGCTGATCCCCAGCTCGCGGGCGATCGCCTTGTTCGGCAGCCCGGCGGCGACCAACCCGAGCACCTCGCGCTCGCGCCGGCTCAGCGGCCCGCCCGCCTCGGTGGCGACCGCGCCGGCGCCTGGCCGGTCCAGGCCGGCGGTCTCGTCCAGCGCACCGTCGATCACGCGCAGCCCGGCCGCCACGGCGCGGATGGCCGCGACGAGCGTCTCCGCCTCGGCGTCGGGCGAGATCATCCCGCCCGCGCGCCCCTCCGTCAGGTGCGCGAGCCCGGGCGCGGGCACCCCCAGCCAGACCAGCGGCACATCCTCCGCCCGGGTCAGCGCGATCAGGTTGCCGAGCAGCTCGCTCGCCAGGTCGCCCGGCTCGACGACGACGAGATCGATCGTGGCGAGGTTGGCGATGCTCGGGCCGGCCCCGCCGGACAGCAGCGACTGCGGCTGGATCGCCATCGGCGTCAGCGCGCGGTCGACCTGGATCAGCGCGGCGAGGCCCGCGCGCACCGACGGGTAGGCGGCGACGATGCCGACGACGAGGCGCGGCCGGTCGCCGATGCTCCGCAGATTCGAGGTGGAGGATGGTCCGGGATGCCGCAGCGCTGGCGCGGCATCCCGCTCGGTCAGTGAGGACATGAGCAGGCCCCTTGTGCGAGGGTGGTGGCCGGTGGCATACGCGCTAGCGTCGTTGCTGTCCCGGGCGCTCGATGGGGGTGACGTCAACGGAGGTAAGCGTGCCGCCGCGCAGGACGCCGGCGGTGAGCACCTTGCCGATCTGGTCGCCGTCAAGAAGCAGCTGCAGGTCACCGACATCCGACAGCGGCTGATCCGCCAGTGTCACCAGCATATCACCCACCAGCAGGCCCGCGGCCTGCGCCGGGCTCTCTGCCGCGATGCCGACGACGAGCAGGCCGGCCTCCTGATCGCCGACGGACTCCCGCAGGCTCTCGGCGATCGCCGCCTGCTGCACGGTGACGCCGATCCAGCCGGCGCGAGGGTAGCCGAAGGTGATGATGTCGCTGACGATGCGGCGGACCTGGTCGGCCGGGATCGTCACGCCGCCACCGCGCGTCAGCCCGGACGTGTTGATGCCGACGACCTCGGCGGCGGGGGTGATCAGCGGTCCGCCGGAGAAGCCCGGCAGGAAGGTCACCTCGGAGTGGATAAGGCGCCCGCGGGAGTTCCAGCGCCACGACGAGGTGCCGATGGCGACGATGATGCCGAACGACGCCTGCGGGTCCGTGACGCCGGGGCGGCCGACGGCGAGCACGATCTGACCGACGCGCGCCGCCCGCTCCTGGAGCGAGATCGGGGCGGTGTCGATGCGGGCGATCTTCAGTACGGCGAGATCGCGCGAGACGTCCCGCCCCTGGACGGTGGCGGCGATCTCCCGGCCGTCCGCGAGGCCGACGGAGAGGTTCTCCTCGCGCTCGACGACGTGGCTGGCGGTGACGATCCACGTGGCATCGTCGTCGGTTTGCCAGACGACGCCCGTCCCCGGGAGCCGGCGACGGCCGAAGACGGCGACGATCGACTGGCCGACGCTGGCGACCGCGTCCGCGAGACCGTCGCTGAACTGCTGCAATGATGGCTGCGTGCTCATGGCTCTTCCTCCGCGCCGTGTTGTCATGCTGTCAGGAACCGGCGCACCCCTGTTGTCGTTGTATCCAACAGTACGGCGATCGGGCCGGGTCGCGTATCCGTGAATCGAGCAGGGCGCACCCTGCCCGCCTGGCCAGGGGTGTCCGGGCAGGCTGGTACACTCAAAACGCGAGCAGCGGACGCTCAGTCGTCATCATCGGTGTTTCCTCCCTGAGCGGTCCCACATGAACGATGCGCTCGACCATGGACGCGCAAGGAGAGAGGTCATCACCTCGATGGCAACCACCACCGCACCCCCGGGGCCGGCCGCGACGAGCGACGCGGTCATCGAGGTCCGGGATCTCACCAAGAAGTTCGGCAAGTTCGTCGCGCTGGACCGGATCGACCTCGCCATCCCCCGCGCCTCGGTCGGGCTGCTCGGGGCGAACGGTGCCGGCAAGACGACGCTGATCCGCACCCTGCTGGGCTTGATCAAGCCCAGCGAGGGGCACGCCCGCGTCGTCGGCTTCGACACGCAGGCGCAGGGCATCAGGGTGCGCGAGCATGTCGGCTACATGCCTGAGGCCGACGCGCTGCCGATGTCGACCACGGCGGCCGATTTCGTCGGCCACATGGCCGAGATGAGCGGCCTGCCCGCCCGCCAGGCACGCCAGCGCGCCGCCGACGTCTTGCAGCAGGTGGGCTTGCAGGAGGAGCGCTACCGGCTGATCAAGGGCTTCTCGACCGGCATGCGGCAGCGCGCCAAGCTCGCCCAGGCGATCGTCCACGACCCCGACCTCGTCTTTCTCGACGAGCCGACCGCTGGCATGGACCCGCAGGGCCGGGAGGACATGCTCGAGCTCGTCGAGCGCATCTATCACGACCTCGATATCGCGGTCGTCTTCTCCTCGCACATCCTGGAGGACATCGAGCGCGTCTGCGACTACGTCGTGATCCTCGACGGCGGCCGCGTCGTCACCTCGCAGCCGCTCGGCGGGCTCGGGCAGATCGGCGGCGAGATCGTCGTCCTGCTGGACAGCGACCAGCGGGCGTTCGTCGACGGGCTGACGGCGCAGGGCGTCGCCGCGCGGCTGGCTGACTCCAGCTCCGGCGCCGAGGAGATCATCGTCCAGGCCGACGAGGAGCGCGTCTACGACATCGTGCGCGATCTCGCCGTCGCCCAGCACGCGACGATGCGCAGCCTGCGCTCGCGGTCGCGCTCGCTGGAGGACATCTACCTCGGCGATGTCGAGGCCGCCCGGGAGGTGAACCGTGTCGAGTGATGGCGTGACCCCGCAGGTCACCACAACGCCCGCGGCGGCGGCCCGGCCCTACGGCGAGGTCTTCGATCGCGGCTACCGGCACTACGACGGCCCGCGCAAGGGCCGGGGGCAGGCGGTCCGCTCCCTCATCATCTATTCGATGAAACGGGCGATGGGCATCCGCAAGAGCTGGACGGCGAAGGTGCTGCCGATCCTGCTCTACGTGTCCGTGATCATCCCGCTGATCGCCATGATCGCGATCAGCGCGATCGTGCCCGAGTTCACCTTCGCGTCCTACTCCGGCTACCTGTCGGCGATCTTCCTGACCGTCGGCATCTTCGTGGCGACGACCGCGCCGGAGATGATCTGCGTCGACCGCCACGAGCGCACGCTGCCGCTCTATTTCTCGCGCGCCATCGCGCGGTTCGACTACGTCATCGCCAAGGTCGTGGCGATGACGCTGCTGACGATGACGATGTCGGTCGTGCCGGCGGTGCTGCTGTGGCTCGGCCGCCAGCTGACCGCCGAGCACGTCGGCCGGGCGATGCGGGACAACATCGGCGATCTCTGGCGGGTGATCTTCGTCGGCGTCATGATCGCGCTCGTGCTGAGCACGACGGCGCTGGCGGTCTCGTCGCTGACGAACCGCAAGGGCGTGGCGATCACCATTATCGTCATCGGCTTCATCGTGCTGACGGCCGTGGCGCAGACGGCGATGAGCCTGCTGCTGGACGAGTACGACTGGGCCAAGTACTTCCTCGCGATCGACTTCTCGACGCTCTTCGCCGGGCTCAGCGACCACATGTTCCACGATGTCGATGACTGGATCATCAACCGGCACGACTTCTCGCTGGGGCAATACCTGGCCTACATGTTCGGGCTGATCGTGGTCAGCATCCTCTTCCTGCGATGGCGCTACGCGCCGCGTGACGACGGATAGGTGACAGCCGTGGTGTTAGGACGCTCCCGAAATAGCCAACCCGTGACGGAGACGCCCTCCGCGCCGCCGCACCTGCCGGGGCTCGTCGACGCGAGCGAGGCGACGATCATGCTCGACCACGTCTCGAAGTGGTACGGCGACATCGTGGCGGTCTCGGACGTCAACTTCGGCCTCGGCCCGGGCGTGACGGGCCTGCTCGGCCCGAACGGGGCCGGCAAGTCGACGACGCTGAAGATGATGGCGGGCCTCCAGGCGCCGTCGTCGGGCAGCGTGACGGTGAAGGGGCACCCGGCCCGGGGCCGTCCGGAGGCCTACCGCGAGCTCGGGCTCGTTTCCGAGCAGGAGATGATCTACCCCTTCCTCACCGGCCGCGAGTTCGTGCGCCTGAACGCGAAGCTCCAGCACCTGCCGGACGCGAACGAGGCCACCGAGCGGGCGATCGACATCGTCGACATGCAATACGCGGCCGACCGCAAGGTGGGCGGCTACTCCAAGGGCATGCGACAGCGGATCAAGATCGCCGGGGCGCTGGTCCACGATCCCGATGTGATCCTCATGGACGAGCCGCTCAACGGCACCGACCCGGTGCAGCGGGCGCACATCATCAAGCTCATCCGCGAGCTCGGACGCGCCGGGAAGACGGTCGTCGTCTCCTCGCACGTGCTCGTCGAGGTCGAGCGCTTCGCCCACAACATCATCGTCATCATCAACGGCAAGTTGGCCGCCGCCGGCGACTTCCGGGCGATCCGCGACCGGATCGACTCGCACGACCACGAGGTCCGGATCCGCGCGTCGGACCCGCGCCAGCTCGGCGCGCTGCTGATCGGGCAGCCGATGGTGCGTGCCGTCCGGCTGGACCGCCAGGAGCGGCTGATCGTCGAGACGAACGACGTCCGCTCGTTCTACCAGGTCGTCCCGGCCGCCGCGCAGCACGCCAACGTGCGGCTGTACGAGCTGCAGGCGACCGACGAATCGCTGACGTCGGTGTTCTCGTACCTGGTGGAGAATTAGGGCAAAGACCGCCCCGTGTGGGTGATCCGGTGACGAAGGCGGCCACAAGGGCCGCCCGTATGACTGCCACTTGCGGGCAGTCATGGTCGAAAGGGAGACGCAGTCCTTGACCATTACCCTGCTGACGATCCGCCAGTTCATGCGGTCCCGGGCCATGTTGGTGGTCGCCGCGATCAGCCTCTTCCCCATCATCTTCGCCCTCATTCCCCAGCTGCTGCCGGACGGGCCGTCGCTGCGCGACCAGCGGCGGATCCTGGGCGACGTCATCTTTCTCGGCTTCCTCTCGACCACGCTGCTGCCTCTGGCGACGCTGGTGCTGTCCACCTCGGCGCTGGGCGACGAGGTCGAGGACAAGACGCTGCAATACCTGGCGCTGAAGCCGATCACCCGCACGCGGATCGTCCTCGGGAAGTTCCTCGCGGTCATGCTCGTGACGGTGCCGATCGTCTGGATCGGCGTGCTGCTGACGTGGGCGGTCGGCTCATGGGGCGCGTACGACGCGATGCGCGACATGCTCTGGCCGATGCTCGCGGCGACGCTGGTGGGGATGCTCGGCTTCGGGTCGGTCTTCCTGCTGCTGAGCCTGCTCATCCCGCGGGCGCTGCTCTTCGGCGTCTTCTACGTCTTTATCTGGGAGTCCGCGCTCTCGCGGTTCCTGCCCGGCATCCGCTCGATCAGCATCAGCCACTACACGCGGTCGATGTTCGTGCGGCTGCTCGACGACCGGCGGATCACGATCGACGGCCCCTCGGCGACGCAGACGATCATCGTCACCATCGCCTGCGTGATGGTCATCTCGCTCGCGCTCGCGATCTGGCGCCTGCGCTCGATGAGCCTGGAGTAGCGATACGGCGGGCCAAACGCTGGCTGAGGCGGATCGTGGAGGTTGTGCTCGAGGGGCTGTGCGTGTGATGGGCGGGTTGCAGGCGTTCAGCGCGTCCGCACCGGCATCTCGAAACCACGCCCAACCCCGGTAGCGCCGGGTCGTGTGCCGCACGTGTGGCCGGTGTCCGCAACCAATCGCACAGCATCGGCACGGGTGTCCACGGTTGTAGGGGCCGTACCTCCGCAGGAGTGTCGGCCCGCACCGCCGCGGGCGGTGATGGCGCCTGCCAGCGCCCCCCCTTCTCTCTTGGCACGTGTCTTCCCTGTCATCCCGAGCCGATAAGCCGCGGCACGCGGCGAAGCGTGTCGAGGGATCCCCATCGATGCGCAGCATCGATATGGTGCTGGCAAACATGCCCGGTGCACGGGGACACGCCGTTCCCGGCCGACCGAAGAGAGACCGGCGCTGCGGCGCCGGGAGATCCTCCGGCCAAAGGCCCGCCATGGCCGAGGCGAAGCCGAGGGCTCGCTTCGCTTCTCGCCGGCACTGCCGGCTCGGCCGGGCAGCGGAGCGAGCCCTTCGCTTCTCGCGCTGGCGCGCTCGGCCGGGCCGCAGGCAAGGGCCCGCTTCGCTTCTCGCCCTGCGGGCGCGGCCGGGAAGCGGCGCGAGCGCTCCACAAGCTCAGGATGACGTGAGAGGGAGGCGGCGTGCCGGTGGGCAAAGGGCCGGTGGCCAGGCGCCGCCCCGATGGCGCGTCGCGGGATGGTACGTCCCGGCCCAAAGGCGGACACACCCTGTCCACCCACGCCCGCATGATCGTGATGGGCCGGCGCGGCCAACCAGCCATCCGCATGGCGTCGTCACGTGGCAACGAGCGATCCGCAGGAAGGGAACAGGGACAGGCATATGGCAGGCATACGATTCGAGGCGGTAACGATCGATTGCCCGGACGCGCCCGCGCTGGCGCGCTTCTATCACGACCTGACGGGCATGGAGATCGAACAGGTCCCGGACGATACCTTTCCCACCATCTCGGCCCATGGCGTGGCGCTCGCGTTCCAGCCGGTCGAAGGCTACCGGCCTCCGACCTGGCCGACCCAGGAGCGCGGCCAGCAGCTGCACCTGGATTTCGTGACGGACGACATCCCGGCGGCGGTCGCCTACGCCGAATCGATCGGCGCGACCCGCGCGCCCGCGCCTCCGGAGGACGACTTCACGGTCATGCTGGACCCCGCCGGGCATCCCTTCTGCCTCGCGGCGCCCTTCACGGACCTCGAGGAATACGCGCAACGACGCGAGATCCGGCGCGACGGCATCCCGACCATCACCCTGGCTGGCGTGAACGTCGATTGCCCGGAGCTGGCGCCGATGATCCGGTTTTACCTGGGATTGACCGGGATGGAGTATCGCGAGCCGGCGGGCGAATATCCGAAGCTGGTGGGCGAGAACGGGCTGCTCTACCTGTTCCAGGACGTCGAGGGGTATCGTCCCTCGACCTGGCCGACGCAGGAGCGCGGTCAGCAGATGCACATCGACTATCTCGTAAGAGACCTGGACGCCGCGGTTGCGCAGGCCGAACGGCTCGGGGCGACAGTGGCGGACCGGGAGGCGGGGCGCTACTTCGTGGTGATGCTCGACCCGGCCGGGCACCCCTTCTGCCTGTGCCAGCGGTCGTAGCCCGCCCGTATCGCCGCGGGCGATGACCGTGGCCTGTCACCCGGACAGAGCACGAAGAGCGGACGATCATTGGAATCCGCTCTGGTTGGTGGCACGACGATGGCGAGCCGCCTAGTGCCCCGCGTCGAGGCGCACGGCGTCGGACCGGTGGAAGAGGGCGAACTGGTCGACGAGCGATGTGCCCGCGTGATCGTTACCCTCGACGACCACCTGCGCGCCCATGTGGCGATACCGCAGGACCACCTTGTCCAGCGCGTGCACGGCTGACACATCCCAGAAGTGCGCGCCCGAAACATCGATCCGGACCCGGCGCGGTGCGCCCGAGAAGTCGAAGCGGTCGACGA
This sequence comes from Thermomicrobiales bacterium, assembly GCA_035540335.1. Lineage (GTDB taxonomy): Bacteria > Chloroflexota > Chloroflexia > Thermomicrobiales > UBA6265 > UBA6265. The sequence goes on from DATLHE010000101.1 coordinate 8,694, forward strand.
ACGTGTCCGCCGAGACGAAGAACACCGGCCCGGTGACGCTGTAGGCCCGCTCGCCCTCGGGCACGTCTTTCGCATGCACATGCGTCGCCTGCGCCACGTGCCACGCGAAGATCACCCCGCTGAGCAGCACGCCGGCGAGCACGCCGATCGCGAGATTGCGGGTGGCGACGACGAGGACCACCGTGACGAGCATCACCGAGCTGGAGCTGAGCGGATGGGTGCGAATCTCCCGGAGCGACGACCACTGGAACGTGCTGATCGACACCATGATCATCACGGCCACCAGCGCGGCCATCGGGATCTGACGCACCAGATCGCCGAGGACGACGATCAGGAAGAGCAGGACCACCCCGGCGGTGAAGGTCGAAAGACGCCCGCGGCCGCCCGCGCGGACGTTGATGGTCGACTGCCCGATCATCGCGCAGCCAGCCATTCCGCCCAGGAAGCCGGAGGCGATGTTGCCGAGCCCCTGACCGATGCACTCCTGGCCCTTCCGGCTGGGGGTACCGGTCCCGTCGTCGACGATCGAGGCGGTCAGCAGCGATTCGAGCAGGCCGACGACGCTGAGAGCCAGCGCGGTCGGCAGGATGATCCGCAGCGTCTCCAGGTTCCACGGAATGTCCGGGAAGAGGAAGACCGGCAGCGCGGACGGCAGCTCGCCCATGTCACCGACACGGCGGATATCGAGGTTGAATGCGATCGCGATCGTGGTCAGGATGCCGATCGCGACCAACGGCGACGGGATCGCCGTCGTCAGGCGAGGCAGCAGGTAGATCACCAGCAGCCCGGCCGCGACCACCACATAGGTGAGGCCCGGCACATCGGTCAGCTCCGGCACCTGCGCCAGGAAGATGAGGATCGCCAGCGCGTTGACGAACCCGGTCATGACCGAGCGCGACACGAACCGGATCAGCCGGTCCAGTCGCAGGAACCCCGCGCCAATCTGCAGCATGCCGGTCAGGATCGTCGTCGCGAACAGGTACTGCAGACCATGATCCTTCACCAGGTCGATGAAGAGCACCGCCATCGCGGCGGTCGCCGCCGAGATCATGGCCGGTCGCCCGCCGGTGAACGCCAGCGTGACGGCGATCGCGAACGAGGCGTAAAGCCCGACCTTCGGGTCGACCCCGGCGATGACGGAGAACGAGATGGCTTCCGGGATGAGTGCGAGCGCCACCAGGAGGCCGGAGACGAGATCCTTGGGGACGTTCCCGAACCATTCACGACGATACTGAGCCAGCGTCACGCGCAGTCCTTTTCCTCGATGCACACGCCACGCGGGCGGGTGCACCTCTTCGCTTTGTCCCCAGCCCGTTGCCAGGGATCTGTTTCGTGGGGTTGGAGGGAGCTGCCAGTGGTGGCGATGGGCATCGCCTGGCACCCTCGAAGGAGCGGACACACTGTATCATACGCGCCCCGGACATGAGAGTTGCGTGCCGTCTCGATCAGGAACCGACAGTGCGATATCGTGTCGCGGACATCCGAGGTTCGTGACGACATCGTCGATGATCTGGACGCCGCCGTGCGGCACGCGCTCGACGCTGGCGCGACGAAAGCGCAACGTCAGCCAGGGAGCGATGACGGCGTCATGCCCGGCCCGGCCGGGGTCCACTTCTGTTTGTGCCATCGCGGATGAGGAGAAGCCAACGTGCCATCGATTCGCGTTCAGGAAATCGTTATCGATTACCCCAGGGACCAGACGAAAGCGCTCCTGGCGTTCTACGCGTCGTTGACCGGCTTCACGCCGTATCTCAACGAGACGTCGCCCTCGTTGCTCGAGAATGACCATGGCGTCGACCTCGGCTTGCAGCCCGTCGACGAGTACCAGGCGCCAACCTGGCCGACGCAGGAACGCGGGCAGCAGATACACATCGATTTCGCGACGCCGGACATTGACGCGGCGGTCCGGTTCGCTGAATCGATCGGGGCGACGCGGGCGGTTCATCAGCCGGCGGAGGACAAGGCGGATGACGAGTTCGTCGTCATGCTGGATCCGGTTGGGCATCCGTTTTGTTTCGTGCCGCATCGTGAGCCGTGGGATGGCCCCGCGGCCGAGCGACCGGATGGGCAGCCGGCGATCTCGATGCGCATGCCATTCATTGACTGCCCGGATCACCGCGCGCTCGCCGAGTTCTATGTGTCGCTTCTGGACGGATCGCCTGCCGGGCAACCGGATGATGAGTATGTGGCGGTCCACACGGCCGGCGGAGCGGTCCTTGGCTTCCAGCGGGTCGATGGCTACCGGGCGCCGACGTGGCCGACCCAGGAGCGCGGCCAGCAGTTGCACATGGACCTGGCGACCGACGACCTCGCCGCCGCGAAGGCACACGCGCTCGCCTGCGGCGCGACGATCGCATTCGAGCCGCCCGGGAAGGCGCGTCATGTGGTGATGCTCGACCCGGCGGGACACCCGTTCTGCCTCGGCGGTCCCTATGACGAATGACATGGCGGCGCTCGCGCCGCTCAAGGAGGAAACGGTGAGTGCTTCTCCCGAGTGGGGCGCGGCGTCCCCGATCTGGTTCGAGTCCCGCCGCCCGATGAGCCTGGGACTGATGGTCCCGATCCGCGAGCGCACCCTCGGCGGCGACACGCCCCGGTTCGCGGACCTGGTGGCCGTCGCGACCACCGCCCGGGAGGCTGGGTTCGAGGCGTTGTGGTTCGGCGATCACTTCACCATGGGTGACGGCGACGCGATGACGGGCGCCTGGGAAGCCTGGACGATGATGGCCGCGGTGGCGGCTCGTGTGCCCGATATCCAGATCGGCCCGCTCGTGAGCTGCACCGGGTTTCGAAACCCCGGACTCATCGCGAAGATGACCGAATCCCTGGATGAGATCAGTGGTGGTCGCTTCGTCCTGGGGCTCGGCGCGGGATGGAACGCGACCGAGTATCGCCAGTTCGGCTACCCGTTCGACTTTCGGGCCAGCCGCTTCGAGGAATCGATCCAGATCGTGCGCTCGATGCTGCGACACGGCACGGCCGATCTCCAGGGCCGCTTTTGGCAGGCGAACGACGCCGTGAACCAGCCGCGCGGGCCTCGCCCGGAGGGAGCGCCGTTGCTCGTCGGAACGAACGGTGAACGGCTGCTGGGGAGCGTCGCGAGATACGCCGATGCCTGGAACAGCGACTGGGAAAACGATCCGGCAACGATGGCCACGCTGATCGCACGGGTCGATGCCGCCTGCGAGGCGATCGGGCGGTCACCGTCCACGCTCGTCAAGACCGGAAGTGCCCGGTTCGCGATGGACGAGCGCGTCGCGGGGCAGACGGACCTGATCGCCGGCACCGTGGACGAGATGGCCGGGCGCCTGGTCGCGTTCCAGGATCTCGGCGTGAGGCATCTCGTCTGTGGCCTTGAGCCACGAACCGTGCCCGGCATCGCCGATTTCGGCGAGGTGATCGCGTGTTTCGACGCGCGAGCGTGATGCGGGTGGGGGGAGTTCTCGACGTTGCACGATACGTGCGATAGCGTGTCGCAAGCACGATCGATCCCCCGCCGGATGGGCCGGCGGGCCCTGGAGGCCCCATGACAGACACGACGACAGCACCCAACCTCATCACCGACCCGATCTGGTTCGAGCAAACCCGGCCGATGAGCCTCGGCCTGATGGTCCCGATCGCCGAGGGCTCGCACTTCGGCAGTACCCCGCACTTCGACGACATCCTCGAGATCTGCCGCACCGCCGCCGACGTCGGCTTCGACGCGCTCTGGTTCGCCGACCACTTCACCTTCGGCAGCCGTGAGGAGGGCTACCGGGGCGTCTGGGAGTGCTGGACGATGATGGCGGCCGTCGCCGCGGCGGTCCCCCAGCTCCAGATCGGCTCGCTGGTGGCCTGCACCGGCTTCCGCAACCCGGGCGTGATCGCGAAGATGACCGAGTCGATCGACGAGATCAGCAAGGGCCGCGTCATCCTCGGCCTCGGCGCCGGCTGGCACGAGCCGGAGTACCGCCAGTTCGGTTTCCCGTTCGACCATCGCTACACCCGCTTCGAGGAGGCGATCGAGATCATACACCCGCTCCTGCGCACCGGGCAGGCCGACCTCGACGGCCGCTTCTACCAGGCGCAGGACGCCGTGAACCAGCCGCGCGGCCCGCGCGCCACCGGCGCGCCGATCCTGATCGGCTCCAACGGCGACAAGATGCTGAACCTCGTGGCGCGCTACGCCGACGCCTGGAACACCGTCTGGCACAAGAGCACCGAGCGGGTGATCCCGCAGCTTGAGCGGGTGGACGCCGCCTGCGAGGCGATCGGACGCGACCCGAAGTCGCTGATCCGCACGGCGGGCGGCAACTTCGCGATGGAGGGCTACCTGGAGCGCCGCCCGGACCCGGTCCGCGGTGACGCCAATGTGATGGCCGGCATGCTCAACGACTTCCGGCAGCTCGGGTTCAAGCACTTTGTCTGTGGACTGGACAAGTGCACACCGGCGACAATAACGGCGTTCGGATCGGTGATCGAGGAGCTCGACGCGACGGCGTAGGCTTTCTTCGGGAACGCCCAAACCATCCCGTCATTCTGAGCGTAGCGAAGAATCCCCCGGCGAAGCCGGTCATCCAGGCGCGGCCTTCGTGGTGGCGCATCCGCTTCGCGTAGGGTGCTCAAGGCCGAGCCCAAGAGGGCGAGAAGCGGCGCGGGCCCTTGCATTCGCTCAGCATGAGGGGTGTGGGCGCACGTTTGACTGACGGCGGGAGACACACATGGCGAACCTGGCAATCGGTGTGGATTTCGGCGGCACGAAGGTGCTCGCCTCGGTCGTCGATGTCGAGAGCGGCGAGGTCGTCGGCTCCGCCAAGGCGCGCACCAGCGCGTTCGACACCGGCGAGGCGCTGATGGACCGCATCTATGAAGTAGTCGACGGCGCCGCGGCCGACGCAAAGGTCAAGGTGACGGACCTGAAGGGCATCGGCGTCGGCATCGCCGGGCAGGTCGACGCCGAGCGCGGCCTGCTGGTCGGCACGGCGAACCTGAGCCGGTCCGTCGTCGATCTCCCCATGGCGAAGCATCTGGACGATCGCTACGGCGTGCGGGCCGAGGTTCGCAACGACGTGCAGATCGCCGCGATCGGCGAGGCGCGCTTCGGCGCCGGCAAGGGCCTTGACGACTTCATCTGCATCTTCGTCGGTACCGGCATCGGCGGCGCGATCGTCCACAACGGGCGGTTGATCCCCGGCTCGGCGGGCAACGCGGGCGAGATCGGCCACACCGTTGTCTCGGCGCACGGGCGCATCTGCGGCTGCGGCGCGCGCGGGCACCTGGAAGCGTACGCGTCGCGCACGGCGATCACGAGGACGATCCTCGGCGAGCTGCGGCGCGGCCGCACCTCGATCGTCACCGAGTTGCTCCCGGACATCGATCCGACCAGGATCGAAGGCGCGGCGATTCGCTCCGGCGTCCTCCGCAAGGCGGTCAAGGCCAAGGATCCGGTCGTGGTCGAGACCATCATCGAGGCCGGTGAGTATCTCGGGTTCGGCCTGGCGTCGGTGGTGAACTTCCAGAACCCGCGCCGGATCGTCCTCGGCGGGGGCGTGATCGAGTCGGTGCCGCTGCTCTTCCAGACCGCCGAGAAGGTGACGCGGCGCGAGGCGCTGCGGCACGCGGGCGACGCGGTCGAGATCGTCCGCTCGCAGCTGGGCGACCACTCCGGCACCGTTGGTGCCGCCGTCATCGTTGCCGAGGCCAATGCCTGAGGATGTCGCCGGTGGCCCCGGCGGCCCGTACTGTCGACCCTGCTCCTGCGGATCACACCCTGTCGTAGTGGCGCACCCCGGAGGATGTGCGCCTTGCCCGAAGACGGCCACGTTGCCCTAGAGAGAGAAACATGGCCATCTTGGCAGCCTTTCATAACGACGCGAAGGCTGCCAGGTTAGCGTTGACGTTGGCAGTCTTGAAACGCCCGCCAAATCAACGAAATCCGGGAAGGCTGCCATCGGCCAGGCAATGAGCGTTGGCAGCCTTCCATAACACGTAACGCATCTCCTCCGTCATCCAGAGCAGAAGCGATGGATGACGGAGCAGTCGCCCACCACTGCGCGCGGATGGTGGCCCTCAGGACCTTTCCGCCGGTCCGCGCGATGGTACACTCGACGTACATGGCTCGATCGAACAGTCACGTCTTTTATGCAATGACATGGGCCACGGGCCAGGCGTCACGCGAGTATGCGATAGGTGTGCGAGCTCGCGTCGACGCACTCACCATGCGATGTTTCTCGGTATGCGGTCAAAGATGACACGGTCGTTCTCACCCACATCAGTTTCAATTCCCGGGCCGGTGTGGTCGCCTTGCGGGAAGTCGGCGGGATATCGGAATCGCTAAGGTATTGCCCCACGTATGCGCTTTTGGAGGACATAGATGATGCAGGATGGATCCGCCGGACGCCCGTCCACGGTGGCCGGTGACGCCCAGGAACTCGCGGTATTCGTCGATTTTGAGAACATTCGCTACTCCACCATCAATTCGTTCGGGCGCGAGCCCGACCCGCTGGCCTGGCGGGACAAGGCGCTGAAATACGGGCTCATGTCGGTGGCCCGCGCCTACGCGGACTTCGACCAGCATCCCCCACAGATGCGCACCCGGCTCGACGTCGCCGGCTTCGAGCTCCACCACTACCCCGCCAAGCGGACGTCCGATTCCACCGGCCGCGAGAAGATCGCCTCCCGCTCCGACCTCAATCTCGTCATCGACATCATCAACACGGCGCTTGTCCGCCCGGACATCGACACCATCCTCCTCTTCACCGGGGACAAGGACTTCATTCGCCTCGTCACCACCCTCCGCAACCGCCTCGGCAAGCGCGTCGTCATCTGCGGCGTGCCCGGCTCGGTGAGCCCGGACCTCGTGGCGGCGGCCGGCGAGGAGGACCCGCTGGAGATGACGCAGTCGGCGGACGTCGATATCGCGGTCATCCAGGCGATCGACACCTACATCCGCCAGCTGCACGAGGGCTTCGTGCCGACGCAGAGTCACATGAGCCGCACGCTCTGGCGCTTCCTCGACCGCAACCTGCTGCCGTCCGAGCACATCGAGGCCAAGGTCATGGAGTTCCTGCGCAAGGGCGTGCTGACCAAGCGCCAGACGATCAACGGGCAGGGGCAGGAGCTGGTCACGACCGAGCTCAACCCGACGCATCCGCTGGTCCTCAGGGCGCTTCCGCACCTCGCCGGCCCCGGCTGGGACGATGACGAGGATGAGGATGAGGCGGGCGAGGACGACCACGCCTACGACGAGGAGGAGGTCGACGTGGCGCCCGCGCCGGCCCAGATCGGGGGGAACGGCCAGCCCCGGCAAGCCTCGCGCTACCAGCGCCGGTTCGCGCCGACCAGCCGCAACATCCGCGGCCGCGCGCCCGTCGGCGGTCACAACCAGGCCGACGATTAGCGGTGATGAAGGAGTGGTACCGGGAGGAGGTCTACCAGCCCTTCTCCCTGGTCCATGACGACGAGCCCGGGGAGCGCCCGGGCGCGCTGCTGATCCACGGCTTCACCGGCTCGCCCGCCGACATGCGCGCGCTGGGCGAGCTGGCCTTCGCGCGGGGCCTCGACGCCCACGGCATGCGCGTCCCCGGCATGGCGTCCGAGATCGAGCAGATCAACGACATGACCGCGCGCATCTGGCGCGACGCCGCCGTGCGCGAGTGGGAGGCCGTCCACGCCCGCCACCGGCGCACCGTGCTCATCGGCTACTCGATGGGCGGCGCGATGGCGCTGCACGCCGCCGCCCACCACCCGCCCGACCTGCTCATCCTCGTCGCCCCGCTGGTCCGCATCGGCGACCGTCGCGCCGACATCCTGCCGCTCGCCAAGCACCTCATCCGCCGCATCCGCCCCTTCTCCGGGCTCACGTGGGAGGATCCCACCGTCCACGACTGGTTCCGCCGCGCGATGCCGGCGATCGACACCGCCGACCCCGCGACGCAGACATTCCTGCGCGATGAGGCGGCGATCTCGACGGCGATGCTCGACGAGCTGCGCGTGCTGGCGCGCGGCGCGCTTCGCCTGGCGCCCCGGGTCACCGCGCCGGCCCTCATCGTCCAGGGATTTCACGACACGATCGTGCGGGCGCGCGATTCGCGGTATCTTGTGGGCCGCATGGGGGGGCTGGTGAGCTACCACGAAGTTCCGGGGGATCATTTCTTGCCCATACCGGCGTTTGGCGAGTGGAATCGCCTGGCGCGCGTGGTCAGCCACGAGCTCCGGGCGAGGATGGGCGCGCGCCGCTGATCCGCGAGACATACCGTGAGGGAGCAGGGTGAGGGACGAGCCGACCGGCAACCTGGGCGACGAGCGCATGGACGCGACCCCACCGGAGCACGTCCCGCCGCGCCCGGAGCCCACGTTCTTCCACCCCGCGCCCTACCCGCAATCCGCCGCCACCGCGCCGCTCGCGCCGGTGAGCGACGCGGGCCGCCGCCCGCGCGCCTTGCTGGTGTCGATAGTCCGCGCCCTGGTTGCCAACTGGCCGGTCGTCGTGCCGCTCGCGCTTTTCGCCATCGCGGCGATGATCGTGCCGACGATGACCAACATCGCGACCACCGACGACTGGGGCTACACCCGCTCCGTCGAGATCCTCTACTGGGACATCCGGCTGACGATCTTCCCCGTCGTCGCCGCGACCGCCGTCGGGCAGGTCTTCTGGGGCGGGCTCTTCGCGCTCATCTTCGGCATGTCGCTCGGCGTCATGCGCCTCTCGACGGTGGTGATGGTCGCCCTCGGCGCCGTCGCGCTCTATGCGATCCTGCGCCAGCTCGGGGTGAGCCGGGGGCGGAGCGCGGCCGGGATGGCGCTCTACCTCTTCAACCCGCTGACGTTCGTCCTCTCGTTCACCTTCATGACCGATCCGCACTTCACGTCGCTGATGCTGATCGCCGTCGCGCTCTACCTGCGCGGCTTGCGGCTGGACGACGAGCTCGGCTGGGTGATCGTCCTCGGCTCCGTCGTCGCCGGGTACGCCTTCCTCGTTCGTCAGCAGGGCGCGTTCATCCCCTTCGCGGTCGTCCTCTGGCTGGTCGTCAGCCGCCGCCTGCCGCTGAATGGCACCGGCCTGCGGCGCGCCGTCCAGGTCGCCTTCGCGCCGGCGGCGATGCTCGTCGCCTACTACCTCTGGCTGCGCTTCTTCAACGACGTGCCGGCGGTGCAGCAGGGCTTCCTCGACGAGGTGCTCGACCACGGCTGGGAGGGGACGTGGCTGCTGGTCCGCCGCCTCGCCTTCTACGTGCCGATGTACCTCGGCGTCCTGCTGCTCCCGCTCGTGATCGGGCTCGTGCCCGGCTTCCGGGAGCGCGCGACGAGCCGGTTCTTCGCCTCTCCCCTCGGCTACTGGCTCTTCCTGGGGTGGTGCGGGATGCTGCTGGCGTCGTTCTTCACGCTGACGCGGCACGGGCGCGTCATGCCCTACATGCCACAGTTCCTCGGGCCGTCCGGCTTCGGCCCGCCGGATGTGCGCGGCTCGCGCCGGCGGCTGATCGAGGACGGGCGCATCCTCGAATGGCTCACGATCGCCGCCATCTTCGGCGCGATCCTGCTCGGGCTGCTGGTCCTGCGCCGGGTGGGCGGCGCGCGGCAGGTGCTCCGGCCGCGACTGCCCGCCATGGGCGCGCCGGAGGAGCACGCGGCCGGGCTGGTCGCGATGGTCGCGCTCTGGCAGTTCGTCGGCATGCTGCCGCCCTCGTACCACTACCTCAACCGCGGCATCTCACTCGACCGCTACATGCTGCCGCTCATCCCGCTCGCGATCGCGCTGGTGCTGTGGGCGGTCCGCGACGTGCCGATGCTCCAACCGGCCACATGGGTCGGCGTGGCGCTCTTCGCGGTGATTTCCACGGCCGGCACGCGCGACTATCTTGTCTTCATGGACGCGATCTGGGATATGGGTCGCTACGCGAATACGCAGGGCGTGGCGAACACCCAGCTGGACGCCGGCTCGGGGTGGGACGGTTACCATCTCTACACGAAGATGCTGGACGAGGACATCACGAAGGCGCGGTCGCCGAAGGGGTCGCCGTGGTGGCTCTACTTCTACGCGAAGCCATCGGATTCGACCTATATCGTGACGACGAATCCCTACCAGCGAGGCTACCGGGTGGTCGCCAAGCGCGAATACGACCAATGGCTGGAGGATGAACCCGTCTACGTCTACCTGATGCGCAACGCCGATGCCCCGTGGCCGCCGTGAGGGGGCAGTGGCGATCGGGCGCAATGTGATTCGCGCCACGCTCTCCATGTCATCCCGAGCCGAGGAGCCTGCGAAGCAGGCGAGTCGTGTCGAGGGATCCCCATCGATGCGCAGCATCGATTTGGCGCAGGCAATCAACCGGTTCGGGAGGGATGCCGGGGTTCCGACGGCACCATATCGACGCCTTCGGTGCCGATGGGGATTTCTCGACAGGCTCGGAATGACAGTGTTTTCCGGGCGAAGGGTATAAGGGTAGAGGAGGAACCCGCGTGAGCGACACCCCACCTCCGTTGACCCGGCGGACGCGGACGGTCCACGCCGGGGAGAACCACCACGAGGCCGTCTGGCCGGTGGTGACGCCGATCTACCAGGCCACGGCCTTTGCCGTCGACGAGGCGCGCCTCTCCACCGCGCGACACGCCGCCGACGAGCCCAGCTACAGCCGCGACCGCTTCCCGAACGTCCGCGAGCTCGAGCAGGCCGTCGCCGACCTCGAAGGGGCCGACGCCGGCTGCGCGGCGGCCTCCGGGATGGCGGCGATCTCGCTCGTCTTTCTCACCTTCCTGTCGGCCGGGGACCACGTCGTCCTCGAGCGCGGCGCCTACTGCGACACCGAGGACCTGGTGGCGCAGGTGCTCTCGCGTTTCGGCGTCCGCGCCACGCTCGTCGACATGACCGACCCCGGCACGGTCGGGGCGGCGATCGAGGCGCGGACGCGGCTGGTCTTCGCCGAGACGATCGCCAACCCGACGATGCAGGTGCCCGACCTCGACGCGCTCGCGGCGATCACGCGGCGACATAACGCGCTGTTGGCTGTCGACAACACCTTCGCGACGCCGGTCCTCTGCCGCCCGCTGGCCCACGGCGCCGATCTGGTGGTCCACAGCGCGACGAAGTTCCTGGGCGGCCACCACGACCTCACCGCCGGGGTCGTCGTGGGCAGCAGCGACCTGCTCGGGCAGATGCGGCGGACGGCCTACCTGCTCGGCGCCGTGCCGGGCGCGATGGACGCCTGGCTGGCGCTGCGGGGCATCCGCACGCTGGCGCCGCGCATGGCGTGGATCACGCAGACGGCCGGGGAGGTGGCCCATTGGCTGGACGGCAATCCTGCCGTCGATGGGGTGCGCTACCCGGGACTGACGTTTTCAGACGTCGTGGCGCGGATGCTGCCCGATGGTGCGGGCGGGATGCTCGCCTTCCGCGTGGCCGGGGGCGACGCGGCGGCGGCGGAGGTCGTCCGGCGGCTGCGGCTGATCCCCTACGTCCCGAGCCTCGGTGGCACCGGCACGACAATCTGCTTCCCGCCGCGCACGCTCGACACCCGGCAGGACGCCCGCGCCGGCGAGGGCTGGCTACGCCTCTCGGTCGGGCTGGAGTCGCCGGAGGATCTCATCGCCGACCTGGCGCAGGCACTGGAGGGAGATGAACGATGACGACGGCACTGGTCACAGGCGGCGCGGGGTTGATCGGCTCGCACATCGTCGACGCCGCGCTCGCCCACGGCTGGGACGTGCGCGTGCTCGACAGCCTCGAGCGCCAGACTCACCGCGCGGGCAAGCCGGCGTGGGTGCCGCCGGAGGTGGACTTCATGCAGGGAGACGTGCGGCGCCGCGCCGATTGGGAGCGCGCGCTGGACGATGTCGACGTCGTCTTCCACGAGGCGGCCTACGGCGGCTACATGCCGGAGATCGCCAAGTTCATGCACGTCAACTCCTACGGCACCGCGCTGATGCTGGAGACCATCCGCAACCGGAATCTGCCGGTGCGCAAGGTCGTCGTCGCCTCGTCGCAGGCCGTCTACAACGAGGGCGCCTACGCCTGCCCGGAGCACGGGCACTTCTACGGGCAGACGCGCGACGTCGCCCGGCTCGAGGGCGGCGACTACGCGATGCACTGCCCGATCTGCGACCGCGTCGCGACGCCGGTTCCCACCGACGAGGCGGCGCCGATGGGTGGCGAGAACGTCTATGCGATCAGCAAGGCCGATCAGGAGCGGCTGGTGATGACCTTCGGCCGCGCGACCGGGCTGCCGGTCGTGGCGCTGCGCTACTCCTGCACCTACGGGCCGCGCCAGTCGCTCTTCAACCCCTACACCGGCGTCATCGCCATCTTCTGCACGCGCCTGATGAACGACCTGTCGCCGGTCGTCTACGAGGACGGCCAACAATCGCGCGATCTCGTCTTCGTCGAGGACGTCGCCCGCGCCAACCTGCTGGCAGCGACCGACGACCGCGCCAATGGGCGCATCTTCAACGTCGGCACCGGGCAGGCGGCAGCCATCGGCGACCTCGCCGCGCTGCTGTCGGCAAAGCTCGGCAAGGACATCCCGCCCACGATCCGCGGCGAGTTCCGCCCTGGCGAGATGCGGGCGCTGATCAGCGACATCGCGCGCATCGGCGAGCTCGGCTTCGCCCCGGCGGTCGACCTCGCGACCGGCATCGACCGCTACCTGGCCTGGATCGCGGAGCAGGGGAGCGTGCGCGACTACTTCGCGGCGGCAGAGCGGCGGCTGAAGGCGCGGCAGGTCGTCAAACGCTCGCGGCAGGCCACGCCGGCATGAGTGAGCGGGCGAAAGCGAGTCATTCACCTGTCGCAAGCGGTCGACTCTCCGGGAGTGAGCTTTCACCGTCGGCTGAAAGCACGAGCGGTGTCATGGAACATGACACACGCTCCCGGGCGGCCGTCGTCATCCCCTGCCTGAATGAAGAGGACGCCATCGGGTTGCTCGTGGCGGACGTGCGGGCCGTCGCCGCGTCGCCGGACCTGCCGGTGGACGTCACATCAATCCTTGTCGTCGACAACGGCAGCACCGACCGGACGGCGGCGGTGGCGGAAGCGGCGGGCGCGACGGTCGTTCCCGAGCCGCGCCGGGGCTACGGCCGCGCCTGCCTCACCGGCGTCGAGGCGGCCGGGGAGGTCGACCTGATCGTCCTCATGGACGGCGATCGCAGCGACCGGCCGGACGAGCTGCCGCTTCTGCTTGCGCCCTTGCTCGCCGGCGAGGCCGACCTGGTCATCGGATCCCGCCTGCTCGGTTCCTACGAGCCCGGATCGCTCCTGCCGCAGCAGATCGTCGGCAACAAGGTCGCCGCCGTGCTGCTGCGGCTGCTTTACGGCGTGCGCGTGACCGATATCGGCCCCTTCCGCGTCATCCGCCGGAACACACTGCTCGGCCTCGGCATGCGCGAGATGACCTACGGCTGGTCGGTGGAGATGATCGCCCGCGCCGCCCGCGCCGGGCTGACCGTGCGCGAGGTGCCAGTGACCTACCGGAACCGTGCTGGGGGCGTCTCCAAGGTGAGCGGCAACCTCCGCGCCTCGCTCAAGGCCGGCTACCGCATCATCGGCGCGATCCTGCGGTCGCGGCGCGGGCGGGCCGTCGCATGATCGAGCGCGCGTCGCCGAACCTGCTGATGATCGCCGCCCGGGCGCCCATCGCCGGGGAGACGAAGACGCGGCTCGGCAAGGCGATCGGGATGGAGCGCGCCGCGGTCCTCTACGAGGCGTTCCTGCGCGACCTGGCGGCGCGACTGACCGGCGACGGCGTCGGATACGACGTCGGCTGGACCTACTCGCCGCCCGAGATCGACTTCCGCCCCTGGCTGGCCCGCATCGGCGCGACGCCCGGTCCCGGCGTGCATCTCATCCCGCAGCTGGGGCCGGATTGGGGCGCGCGGCAGGACTATCTGCTGAACTGGGGTCACGAGCACGGCTACGCGCGCTCGGTGTTGATCGCGTCGGACTCGCCGCAGCTGGAGCGGGCGGTCGTCGAGCACGCGTTCGCGGCGTTGGAGACGCACGACGTGGCCTTGGGGCGGGTGCGGGACGGCGGCTATTACCTGATCGGGCTGGCGGGCTACTGCGAGGTGCTGCACGCGGTGCCGATGAGCACGAGCTCGGCGGCCGATGCGCTGGTCGCGCGGGTGGCGGCCCTGGGGCGCACGCTGATTGAGCTGCCGGCGACGTTCGACATCGATGAGGTCGACGATCTCGCGCACCTGCGAAAGGCGCTGTCGCCCGACGGCGGGGATTGCCCGGCGACGTGGAAGGCATTGCGACGGCTTGGGTTGTGGTGATCAGGGGACGACTGCGGCATGTTCTCGTACGGTCGGCCCTCGCAGCTGCGACCGGTGGCCGACCTACGAATCGCCGCTGGAACCGGCCACAAGGGCCGGTTGTACGGGATAACCCCGCCGGACCTTGCCGCTGATTCCGCGATACGCGCTATAGCGCGAGACGGGCCTGCCCTGACGATGCCTGCTGGCCGAGCGAGACGCCCTCGATGTCGAGGAGCGTGCGCTTGATGCCGGCGCCGCCGGTGTACCAGCCCATGCTGCCGTCGCTGCGGATGATCCGGTGGCAGGGAACGATGACGGGGACGGGGTTGCGGCCGAGCGCGTTCCCCACGGCGCGCGAGGCGCCGGCGCGGCCGATCGCCGTCGCGATCTGGCCATAGGTGCGATAGACGCCGTAGGGCACCTCGTTGGTGGCGGCGAGCACCTGCTTCGTGAAGTCGGAGATGCCATACAAATCGACCGGCACATGGAAAACCCGCAGCCGGCCGTCGAAGTATTGGCTCAGTTGGTCGATGACCTCGCCGACCGCGGCCTGGCGCTCGTGGGCCAGGATGCCGCGTTGCTCGATCTCGCGCATCGCGTCCTGGGCCGAGCGGTGGGCGAGGTAGGAGATCTCCGCCACGCCCCGATCGGTGACGACGATGAGGACCGGGCCGACCGGCGTCTCCATGAACCCGTAGCGGCCCTCGTGCAGCCCCAGCAGCGCGGCGGGCGCGGGCGGGGGGACGGCACGGGTGCTGGGCGCGTCGATGACGGAATCGAGGCGGCTGGAGCATTCGCTGAAGCTCGCGAGGACGCGGGCGCAATAGCCGCAGTGGGCGACGTGGTTCTCCACCCACGTCTCCTCCGGCGGCGTCAGGTCGCCACAGATCATGGCGGGCATGGCGTCTTCGGCGAGATCGCAAGGGTCGCAATCCGGCGAGCTGGCACGTTCGAGGAGCGTCGGGAAGGCGGGAGTGGTGTATTTGGTGGCGGTGTTCATGAACGTGTCCGTCGAATGGTTTCCCTTGGCGCGCGGCATCGGCTCGAAGACGATGCCGTCGCGCGAAAAATGGAGCGAATGCTGGTCGGCCATGTGTATCAGACCTCCAGTCGGTCCGCAAACTGGCTGCGCAGCTTGCGGAGTGCCTCGTGAACGTTGGCGCGAGCCGCGGCTTCACTGGAGTCGAGCGCCGACGCGATCTGGTCGTACCCCAGATTCTGGTACTTACGCATGACAAGTGCCAGCCGTTGCTTGGGCGGGAGCCCGTTCACGAAGAGCTCGACATCCGAGAGCAGGTCGCGGGCGTCGAGGCCGGATACCGGATCCGGTGTGGGATCAGCCAACTGATACTCCATCGTGTCGGTCAACCGGTGATCGCGTCCACGTTTGCGCAGGTCGCTGATGAACGTGTTGGATGCGATCTTGTAGAGCCAGGCCCGGTGATTGGCGTCCGCCGGGAGCCGGGTGTAGGCCCGAAATGCCTTCAGCAAGGTTTCCTGGTAGAGGTCATCGGCGTCGGCCTGGTTGCGCGCCAGGTGCCACGAGTAGCGGTAGATCTCATCGCCGTAGCGTTCGACCAGGATCGAAAACGAGATGGCTTCGCCGTCCGGCCGCGCTGCTGAGGACGCCGGTTGGTCCAGACTGACATTCAACGATCGTTGTTCTTCGACAGTGGAGTACTGCATGTTCCTCCGCTCATGGACTCG
The DNA here is from genome assembly GCA_035540335.1 of Thermomicrobiales bacterium. Classification (GTDB taxonomy): domain Bacteria; phylum Chloroflexota; class Chloroflexia; order Thermomicrobiales; family UBA6265; genus UBA6265. The sequence continues at coordinate 24,630 of DATLHE010000101.1, forward strand.
GATCCGGATCCTGACTGTCCGGGGTGCCGGGCAGCTCTCACGGCGTCCATGAAACCGTGTTCAAAGCCTGTAACGCATGCCGTTTTGATATGTGAGAAAGAGACGGAAGGTGCCGGGCAACGTCCGCCCGAAGACGCGCCCGGCGCGTTATGATGCGCCTCACACTCTTGGATACCAGACGACTGTCAAATGTTTGTCACGAAAGGGTCAACAGCATGGCCATCCAGACCGGAACGGATCAGCAGCTCGCCGGCCGCGTCGCCGCGGCGATCGAGCGTGAGCGGGAAACGATCCTGCACGTCGCGGACACCATCCACCAGAACCCGGAGCTGGGCCGCGAGGAGCACCAGGCGGCGGAGCTGCTGGCGACGACGATCGCGACGTACGGGTTCGAGGTCGAGCGCGGCAGCGGCGGCATGGACACCGCCTTCAAGGCTCGCAAGCGCGGCAAGTCGGGCGGCCCGGTGATCGCCTTCCTCGCCGAGTACGACGCGCTGCCGGGCCTCGGTCATGGCTGCGGCCACAACCTCATCGCCGGCAGCAACCTGGCGGCGGCGATCGGCCTCGGGGAGGTCATCGGCGAGCTGGCCGGCGAGGTGCAGCTGATCGGCACCCCGGCGGAGGAGAACTACGGCGGCAAGGTGACGATGATCCGCAACGGGGCGTTCGACGACGTCGACGTCGCGCTCTCCAGCCACCATGGCGGCCACCGCACGGGTGTCGCGGTCGCCTTCCCCGAGGGCACCTGCCTCGCCGTGACGCCGCGCATCTTCCGCTACCACGGCAAGACCGCGCACGCCGCGATGGATCCGCACAAGGGCATCAACGCGCTCAACGCGGTGATCCATCTCTTCACCGGCATCGACGCCCTGCGCCAGCACGTCACGCCCGACGTCCGCATCCACGGCATCATCACCCACGGCGGCGAGGCGCCGAACGTCGTGCCCGACTTCGCCGAGGCCCATTTCCTGATCCGCGGCGCCAGCCGCGCGATCGTCAACGACGTCATCGCGAAGGTGGAGAAGATCGCCGAGGGGGCGGCGCTGATGACCGGCGCCCGGCTGGAGATCGACGATACGGCCGAGGAGTACGACGACATGCTGCCGAGCTACCGCCTCGGCAACGTGCTGCGCGGGAAGTTCGACACCGCGGGCCTCGTCGAGCATCCGCCACGGTCGGAGCAGCCGCCGCAGGCCGGCCCCGCGCCCTACTCGACCGACCTCGGCAACGTCAGCAAGGTCGTGCCGACATCGATGGTCTCGTTCGCGATCAGCGACGTGCCGATCAACGGCCACTCGCAGGACGTCGTCGACGGCTCGATCTCGTCGTTCGGCCGCGAGCAGGCCCTCAAGACCGGCACGGTGCTCGCCCTCGGCGCGCTGGACGTGCTGACGCAGCCCGACCTTGTCGCGGCCCTGAAGGCCGAGTTCGCCGCCGCCAACGGCGCGTAACGACGATTCCATCCGCCCTCACCGGCGTTCTTCATAGCCCCGGACCCCGGCCGAGCCGCAGGCAAGGGCCTGCTCCGCTTCTCGCGCTCCGCGCTCGGCCGGGAAGCGGAGCGAGCCATTCGCTCGATTGCTGCGCAATCGCCCATGAGCGACCCTTTCGCTTCTCGCGCCAAGGCGCTCGGCCATTGCGAGACCTTGTGTCCGGGGTCCGCTCGCCACCTCTCTCGCTCGCCCCCAGTAGCCCCGGGCTGCAATGCCCGGGGCTGGCTCCCACCATCACGGCGCAACGACACCGGCACGGCGTCCCGCCCCGGTAGCGCCGGGTCGTGTGCCGCACCTGTGGCCGGCGTTGTCGTTCCCGGACGCCGGGTTGTGATGGAGGAACGGTCCCGACACCGGTCGCCCCGGGTGGTGTACCCGGGGTCCCGACAGGCAGCGACGAATGATCTCCGTCGGTCGCGCCACCCGCCACCCTCATTCCGAGCGAATGCGAGGAACCCCACGCGAAGCGGTGTTCGCTATCGGGTCGTCTCTCCCTTCAGCCGCGCCCCCAACGACCCGTCATCCTGAGCGGTGTGTCAACGCCTCGGCGTACATCGGCGGCAACCTGCTGGTGAACGTGAACGCCGAGCAGCCGGAGCTCGACCCGCTGGCGACGGACGAGGGCAACGCGATCTACGAGCTGGGCATCGACGACCCGACGGCGAACCTCTTCTCGCCCGCCGCGATCGACAAGGGGTCGACGCTCAGCCAGATCATCGCCGACGGCATCACGGATATCATCACCGGCCGCGCCGACATGTCGAAGCTCGACCAGATCATCAGCGACTGGCAGGGCCGCGGCGGCGGCGAGGTCCGTGGCGAGTACGAGGATGCCTACGCCGCGAACCCGGGGTAGGCACGCTCCGCAATCGCCACACACACGACGAAGGCCGGCAGTGATGCCGGCCTTCGCTCATGCTCCGCGCTCACCCACCGTCATCTCGGGACTGGTCGAGCGGGATGTTGGTCCAGCGTTCCCTGCTGAGCACGAGGTGATAGCTATCGGGGTCGACGAATGTCACGCCCCATTCGTTCCAGTAGGGGTTGGGATGCTGGACCACGTTGCCGCCATGTTCGCGGATGCGATCGATGAGTGCGGCGGGAACCTCGCCGTCGAGATAGATGACGACGAGATC
>DATLHE010000102.1:0-7342 GCA_035540335.1 Thermomicrobiales bacterium
CGCCACGACCCCGGACAGTCCACGACATGCCGTGAGAAGAAGGTGAACAGCCCCAGCTGAAGCGTGTACGTGTCCGGGGTCGAGACGTAGATCAGCGGGCTGAGGAGACAGACCCACCGGCGCGAACAGTTCCTTTCCGGCGCGGACGGCCATGGATGCGTGGGCGCGGGGCGCCGCGGACGACCACGGCCGCCGGGCCCCGGACTTCGATCCCTTGCTGAATTAATTCCACTCGCTTACGAGTCTAGGATCGCTGTCGGATCTGTCAACACGAGGACGTGCCCGAGTCGGGAAGTCTTGAGCACACATGATGCAAGTATGTCATCCAGCCACCCAGGAAGATACGTACGGAACTGAATGTTTGCTCAGAAGGAGGGCCCACCTCACGGCTCGACGACGTACAGCGCCTCCATCCCCGCGATCAGGTGATCATTCACATGGCAGTGCAGGAGCCACGTCCCCGGCTCGTCGGGCATCATGTCGAGCGTCTTCATGCTCATCGGCAGCAGCTCGATCATGTCGGTACGCATGCCCATCCACTCCAGCGTTTCCCCGTGCCAGTGCGGCGTGTGCAGGTCCACCTCGTTGCCGATGCCGACGACGTACCAGCGCACCCGCTCGCCGACGTGCATCGTCAGCCCCGGCACGTTGCCGTAGACGAAGCCGTTGATGCTGTGCATCAGGTTGCTCTCGCCGAACTCCTCGTCGTCGGGCTCGACGAGCGCCGGCGACTCCGCGCGGTCGGAGATGTTCTCCTCCAGATAGGGGCTGAGGTTCTCGTCGATCACGCTGAAGAGGATGACGAACTCGCGGTCGACATCGGTGGGCGTGGCGTCGTCGCGGGCCATGCCCCGGCCGGTGACGATCAACGGCCCGACGAGCCCGGCGTAGGTATCCGCGACCTCGTTCGTGTGCGAGTGGTACATCCAGAGCACCGCGCTGGGATCGGCGGGCCCCGGTCCCGAGCGCTCCGGCACCTCCCAGGTGTAGGTGTAGCTGTCGCCGGGCTGAACGGCGTCGTCGGCGGTGTCGTCGCCGGTGCTGCCGTCGGCGTAGGGCGCGCCCTCGTTCGCCTTGGTGTAGCGGACGCCGTGCGGGTGCAGACCCGCCGGCAACCGGCTGTTGTTGCGGAAGTGGACCTTGAGCGTGTCGCCGACCTCGGCGCGGATGACCGGGCCAAGCAGGCCCAGATGCTCCCAGGCGGGCGCCACCGGCGCCAGTGTCGCGAACGTGTCGTCGGTATACGCCCGGTAGACGGCCTTGCGATAGACCCGGCCGATGCGATCCGGCCCCTGCACCGTGAAGACCTGCGCCGCCGGCTCTTCCTCCAGCGGGACGCCGGTAATGGCGTCCATGCCGGACGGCGCGTAGTCCCAATCGATCTCGTCGGCGGCAATAAAGTACTCGCGGACGCGGCCGGTCAACTCCTCGTCGGCCGCGGGCGACGCCTCGGCGCCATGCCCCTCATGCGCCGTCACCCGCCCGGCGCCGAACGCGGCTGACCCCGCCAAGCCCAGCGAGCCGGCCAGGACGACGCGACGACTCACCAGACGACGCCCTTCGGCGTCATCGCCAATGGACCCGGACCCCGCTGCCCTCAGCATCGCGTCCATTTGCCTCGCTCCTGAGCCTACGGCTCGTGACCGGAACGAATTCTGTTGTCTGCGAACCCAGCACCAGTCTAGGCATGGTCCAGGTCTACGTCAACCGGATGGCCCGGCCCGATCGGCCTATCCCAGGGGAGCGGCAACAACGAGCGAGATCTGCTCCGCGACGAGCTCCCGCCGGGCGACGGCGGGACCAATCCGCTTGATAAAATTCCACAATATTGGTATAATATGTCTAGTAAAACAAATGCCCCGAGAAGTGGTCGTGGCCCCCTGGCCACGCCAAGGAGTCCCCCAGACATGGCGAAGAATGTGGGTGGCCGCCGCATCGGCGCCATCCGTGGCCGCGCGCAGTACCGGCTGCCGAACGGTCATTATGCGAAGATCGACAGGAAGACCGGCGAGATCCTGAGCATCAAGGCCGACCGCACCCCCTACCGCAACGTGGTGATGTTGCGCTCCGCGCCGGCGGTCGAGTCCCCCACTCCCACGGCGCCCGAGCGCCCGACCCTGTCGCCGCTGGACCGCCCGGCCTGGCGTGCGCGCACATCGCGTCGCCTCGCGGCCTGAGGGGCCCGCCCCAACGCCGGGATTCGGAGCATTCCGAATCCCGGCGTTTCCGCGCATGGCGCCCCTTTGCCGGATGCCCCCGCTATGTGAAGATGCACCGCATCCGGATGCCCCACGGCGGGCAGCGACATCGGCGACCAGCGTGCATCAGGGGAAGCAACCCGTGGGACAGGACGTGATCGTGATCGGCGGCGGCATCAGCGGCGCCGCCACCGCCTATGAGCTCGCGCGCCGGGGCGTGCCGGTGACGCTCATCGAGCGCGGCGACCTCGCCAGCATGGCCTCGGGCTGGACGCTCGCCGGCGTCCGCCAGTCCGGGCGCCACCCGGCCGAGCTGCCGCTGGCCCAGGCGGCGGTCGCCCGCTGGCCGCGGCTCGCGGACGAGCTCGGCGCCGACGTCAAGTATCGCCAGCACGGCAACCTGCGCCTGGCCCGCACCGACGACGAGGTTCCGGCGATCAGGCAGGTCGTCGCCGACGGCGTCGCGGCCGGCATCCCCATGGAGCTCATCGAGGGCAGCGCCGCCGTGCGCGAGGTGGCCCCGGCGCTCACCCCCGACATCCGCGCCGCCTCGTACTGCCCCAGCGACGGCCACGCCAACCCGACCCGCACCGTCCGCGCCTTCGCCGCGGCCGCGCAGCGTCTCGGCGCGACGATCCGCACGCAGACGGAGGTCACCGGCATCGCCGTCGAGCACGGCCGCGTGCGTGGTGTGCGAACGACGGCGGACACGCTCCCGGCGGAGGTCGTCGTCGTGGCGGCGGGCATCTACACGCCGCGGCTGCTCGACCCGCTCGGACTGGAGCTGCCGCTCACCGTCACGCTCGTGCCGATGGTGCAGACGACGGTCGTGCCCGAGACGCTGCTGCCGGTGCTGGGCGTTGCCGACGGCGGGTTCGCGGGGCGGCAAGAGGCGTCAGGGCGCTTCCGTCTCTGCGGCGCCACCCGCGTCTGGGACGGCACCCGGCACACCGACGAGAACGTGATGCCCTCCCTGGGGCAGATCCGGCGGACGATCGCCGACGCGGTGACCACCATCCCCGCGCTCGCGGATGTGCGCATCCAGCGCGTCTGGGGCGGCCTGATCGACCGCACGCCGGACGTCATCCCGGTGCTCGAGCGGCTCCCCGATGTGGAGGGGCTGGTCGTCGGCGCGGGGTTCAGCGGCCACGGCTTCTGTCTCGGCCCGGTAACCGGCGAGATCCTCGCCGACCTGGCGACGACCGGCACGACAGCCCACCCGATCGTCCCCTTTGCGCGCGGCCGCTTCGCCGGGCGGGCCCAGGAGGCCGCCGCGCTCCAGATGCACGGGTAACGCAGCGTGCGTTACGACGGACGCTGGCGACCGCGCGGACGCACCGTCGCGAGGAGCACCAGCGGTGCGTAGACCGCCGCCACGAACCACCGCAGGGAACCGCGCGACCGGCCATCCGGCCGTTGCGCGGTCCGCAGGCGTGCCCGCATGGCGCTCGTATGCATACGCAGGGGCAGCCGCCGGTCGCTCAGCTCGACGCTGATGCCGGGCGTCCGGGCACGTTCGGGGGAAGTCGAAGACATCGCGGGTCACCCTCTCCGATCGATCCGGCGGTCGAACCGGACCTCGTCGTATGCATCACATTCCCATGTTCGGTGATGGTCCCGCTTCTCATGCTAACGCAGGATGACGTTCTGTGGTAAAGATCCGACGAGTTAGCGCCATATGACCTCTGGATCGGGAAGACGCGTCACGGGTCCGGCAGCCGCGCGTCGATGAACGGGCGTCGACCTCGTATACTTCGATAGTCAGCGATGACTATTCGGTTTCACCGTTCGAGGAGTTTCATGAGCACCACGCACCAGACCACATCGCCCCCGGCCGCGGCCGAGCCCGTCGCGGCCTCCACCCAGCTGACCGCGCTCCGCTGGATCGCGACGCTCGTCAGCGCCCTGATCGTGATCATGGCGTTCCTGGCCGGCCAGGGCTTCTTCGAGGGGCAGCCCAATCTGATCACCGGGCATGGCCACCTCGGCAACGGCATCTTCGCGCTCGTCGCGATCCAGATCGTGCTGGCCTTCCTCGCCTTCCAGAAGGGGCAGATCGGCCGCAACCACCTGCTCCTCAACGGCGCGATCATGGTCCTGCTCTTCGCCCAGATCGGCCTCGGCTACGCCGGCTCCCGCAACAACAACGGCGCGGCCGTCGCCTGGCACTTGCCGAACGGCGTCCTCCTGATGGGCGCGAGCACGGTCAACGCCGTCCTCCTCTGGGTCCGCGCCACCGTCGCCAACCGGCGCTAGCGCCGCCGGGGTGAGGACCGCCCTCCCACGATCTTCCGGTTAACCTCACTGTCATCCGATACCCGTCATCCTAGAATCAGGGCATGAGGCGTGGGGACCGACCAGCAATGTGGCTGCGTCGTCTCCCCCGCGCCGTAGGATGACGAGATGATGACAGGCACACAGCTCCAACCACACACGACCAGACCCGCCAGCGACCGCATCCTGACGCGCATCGCCGGCATGCTCCGCTTCGACCGGCGGACGGCGTACGAGATCGCGCGCTCCCGGCGCGCGTTCGACGAGGCATGCATCCTCGCCATCTTCGTCGCCGTCGCCGGCATGATCACCGCGCACGCCAGCGGCCCCGGCGCCATCCTCTACGAGTTCGTGCAGGCCTATGGCCTCTGGTTCCTCAGCGCGGTGCTCGTCACCGCCTTCGGCACGGCCATCTTCGGCACGCCAACGACCTCGCTGCCGAACATCAACGCCACGCTACGGCTCTTCGGCTACGCGCAGGCGCCACTCCTGCTCGGCTTCGCCGGGGTCATCGATCCGCTCGCGGGGCTGGCCGGCGCGATAGGCTGGCTGCTGATGATCGTCACCACCGGCTTCGCGGTGCGCCAGCTGATGCGCATCTCGTGGCCGCGAGCGATCATCGCCGTGCTCGCCGCGCGTCTCGTCGCCGCGGTCCCGATCGGCGTGATCGGCTTCCTGCTGCACTCGGGCGACCGCATTTTCGGCGCGATCTTCTAAAGCGGCGTCCACGATGGGTGATCTTGCCGATCGGATGCACGCCGCTTTAGAAGTCTTTTGAAAGCACGAGCGGTGTCATATGCGATGACACACGCTCTAGAATCTATTGGTAGCAGGATTCATCGAATCGACACACACGGAAGGTGTTCATCGACATGCAACAGGCATCCACCCATCCGATCGTCCAGCGCGCGCAGGACGTCGCCCAGCTCAAGGCGCGCACCTACGCCGAGATCGCCCGCGATCCGAACGCAACCAAGGAGGCGGCGCTGATCGTCGCCCTGGTCGCAATCGCGACGGGCATCGGCAGCGCGGGTGATGGCTCCAACGGCATCATCGGCGGCATCATCGCCGGCTTGCTCGGCTGGGTCATCTTCGCGGCGGTCACCTACTTCGTCAGCACCAACATCACCGGTGGCCCAACGACCACCGCCAGTGTCGAGACCCTGATGCGCACCCTCGGCTACGCCCGTGTGCCAGGCCTGCTGGCGATCTTCGGTTTCATCTGGCTGCTCGGCGACATCGTCACGGCCGTGGCGGGCATTTGGGTGCTGGTGACGTCCATCTACGCCATCCGCACGACGCTGAACATGAACTGGATCCGGGCGATCGCGACCGGCCTCATCGCCGCGATCATCGCCGGGCTCGTCACCCTCATCCTTGAGGTGATCCTGAACATCGACATCCCGATCGCGTTCTAGCGCCATCCAGACGGGCACACCGTCCCGGTAGCCCCGGCCCTTGGTGGCCGGGGTTTTTCATGTCCGGCCGTTCTCTAGCAGGGCGCAGCCTCCGTACGGTCGGCCCTTGTGGCCGACCTTCGCCAGAAGAGGTCGGCACTTGTGGCCGGCCGTACGGCTTTTCGTCGCGAATGGCCAGCCGCATCCATGTACAATCGCCCGGTGAACCGACGCCCACCGCAGGAGAGCCGCATGCCCGAACCGACCGAGCGCGCAACCACAATCGCCGCCTTCGACATCCGCCAGGTGACCCCCCGCGAGTTCGCCGACTCCCGCATCGGCGACTACGCCTTCGGCGCCAGCCCGCAGCCGCCGCGCTCCGCCCAGCAACGTGAAGAGGACGAGCGCTGGCTGCGCCACCTCGAGCCGTTGCGGCTCTATATGACCTACGACGGCGGCACGCCGATGGCCAAGGCCGGCGTCCAGCCGATGACGCTCAACGTCCGCGGCCGCGTCGTCCCCATGGGCGGTGTCGGCGGCGTCTCCACCATGCCCGCCGGCCGCCGCAAGGGACACGTCCGGGCGCTGATGACGCACGCGTTTGCCCGCATGCGCGAGGACGGCCAGCCGGTCTCCGCCCTCTATCCCTTCCGCGAATCCTTCTACGAGCGGCTCGGCTACACCGGCTGGACCCGGCCGCGGTACACGACGCTCCACCCCGCCGACCTGCAGCCGCTGCTGCGTCTGGACAAGCCCGGCACGGTCGAGCACACAATGATCGCCGACGGCTACGAGGCCTGGGCCGCCTTCCTGCGCGACTACCAGGCCCAGACGCACGGCTTCGCGCTCCGGCACCCGGACAACATGTCAAGCGAGCGCGAGGAGAACCGGACCTGGCTCGTCCTCGTGCGCGAGGGCAGTGCGATCACCGGCGCGATGACCTACCGCATCACCGGCTACACCCAGTCGCTGATCGCCCGCACCTTCTACGCGCGGACGGTCGCCGCCCAGTACCAGCTGCTGGATTGGGTCGCCCGCCATGCCGACCAGGTGAAGGAGGCGCGGATCCGGATCGCCGCCGACGTCTTCCCCGAGCTGTGGTATCGCGACCTGGAGGCCCCGACCACGACGAACGACGAGGAGAACTGGGCCGCGCCGATGGGCCGGGTCGTCTCCATCGACGCGCTCTCCGGCGTCGGCGCGGGCGACGGCGAGGCGATGATCGAGGTAGTCGACGAGTTCTGCCCGTGGAACAGCGGTGTCTGGACGCTGAGGGGCTCCGGCGGCGTACTGGAGGTGACGCTCGGCGGTACCCCGACGGCGTCGATCACCATCCAGGCGCTCTCGGCGCTGCTCTTCACCGGCACCGACCCGGACGCCTTCCCCTTCCGCGGCTGGGGCACCGTCGACGCCGCCACCGCCGTCCGCCTCCGCGCCCTCTTCCCATCCGCCGCGCCCTTCATCCACGAGGAG
>DATLHE010000103.1:0-2152 GCA_035540335.1 Thermomicrobiales bacterium
GCCGGCCTTGAAGAAGCCGTGCGTGAGCAGGTGGAAGATCGCGAACGCGTACCCGACGGGGCCCAGGCCGGCGGCCAGGATCATGTAGCCGATCTGGGACATCGTCGAGGCGGCCAGCGCCTTCTTGATGTCGTCCTTCGCGCAACCGACGATCGCCCCGAACAGGAGCGTGATCGCGCCGACGATGACGACGACCAGCTGGGCCGTCGGGGCGGCGTCGAACAGCGGCGCCGACCGGACGATCAGGTAGACGCCGGCGGTGACCATGGTCGCGGCGTGGATGAGCGCCGAGACCGGGGTCGGACCCGCCATCGCGTCGCCGAGCCAGGACTGCAGCGGGAACTGCGCCGACTTGCCGCAGGCGGCCAGCAGGAGCATCAGCCCGATCGCCGTGAGCGTCGCCTCGCTGGCGATGCCGTCCTCGCCGCTCAGCACGGTCCCGAAGTCCACCGCACCGAAGGTCGCGAACATGATCCCGAGCGCGATGATCAGGCCCAGGTCACCGATGCGGTTGGCGACGAACGCCTTCTTCGCGGCGACCGCGTACTCGGTGTTGTAGTTCCAGAAGCCGATGAGCAGGTACGACGCCAGACCGACGCCCTCCCAGCCGACGAACAGCAGCAGGTAGCTGTCTGCCAGCACGAGGATCAGCATCGCGGCGACGAATAGGTTGAGGTAGGCGAAGAACCGCCGCCGGTCGACGTCGTGGTCCATGTACGCCACGGCGTAGATGTGGATGAGCGTGCCGACGAAGGTCACCAGCAGCACGAACGTCAGCGACAGCGGGTCCAGCCGCATGCCCGCGTCCAGCTGGAACGCGCCGGCGTCGATCCAGGTGCCCAGGGTCACGTCGATGACGCGCGAGTCAGCCGAGCGCTGGAGCATCGCCACGAACACGATCGCGGCGACGACGAACGAGGCCGCCGACGCGAGGACGCCGAGCCAGTGCCCCCACCGGTCCGAGCGCCGGCCGGCCAGCAGCAGCACGGCGGCGCTGAGCAGCGGCAGACCGACGAGCAGCGGTGCCACGAGCAGGACGCCGGCCCGCACGGTCTCGCTCGCGGGCGCGAAGCTGTCGGACGGCAGGCTCGCAGCCAGAGTTGTCAGGGTGTGCACGTCGCGCCCTTCAGCTCTTCAACAGGTTGATGTCGTCGACCGAGGCCGAGCGTCGGGTGCGGAAGATGGCCACGATGATCGCGAGCCCGACGACGACCTCGGCGGCGGCCACGACCATCACGAAGAACGCGAGCACCTGGCCCGTCAGGTCGCCGTGGATCCGCGCGAACGTCACGAGCATGAGGTTCGTGGCGTTGAGCATGAGCTCGACGCCCATGAACACGATGATCGCGTTCCTGCGCAGGAGGACCGTCGTCGCGCCGATCGAGAAGAGGATCGTCGAGAGGACGAGGTAGTGGGTGAGGCTCACGTGCGGTCCTCCTGTCCGACGACGCCCGTGGCGCCGGTCGACGGGCCGTCCTGGCCGGTGTCGGTCACGGCGGCGCCGAGCTCAGGGGCATTCACGGGCGCACCTTCCGGCGAGGCCTTCGGCGGCGGGTTGCCGCGCACTCCACGGACACTCGAGGCGCCGGCCAGGACGCGCTCGGTCCGCGCGGCGAACTCCTCCGCGTCGGCCTCCTGCCCGCGGATGCGCAGCACGCGCGGGACGGAGCTCTCGAGCGGCTGACCGTCCGGCCCCAGAGCCGGGACGTCCATGGCGTTGTGCCGCGCGTACACACCCGGTGCCGGGAGCGGCGTGAGGGTCGCACCGGCCGCGACGCGGGCGTCGGCCCGCTCCTTCTGACCGACGCGCGGGGTGAGCCGCTGGCGGTGCGTCAGGACGAGAGCGCCGAGCGCCGCCGTCACGAGCAGGGCACCGACGACCTCGAACGCGAACACGTACTCGCCGAAGATGATGTGCGCGACCCCGGTCGGGTTGTTGTCCACCGCCTCACCGCTCAGCCCGAACGGCTTGCCGTAGGTGGCGCGCCCGACGACGCCGACGAGCACCGCGCCGAGCCCGATGCCCGCCACGAGCCCGATCCAGCGCTGCCCGCGGATGGTCTCCACCAGCGAGTCCGAGCTGTCGACGCCCACGAGCATGAGGACGAACAGGAACAGCATCATCACGGCGCCGGTGTAGACGACCACCTGG